>DASSLQ010000001.1:0-22190 GCA_035689325.1 Burkholderiales bacterium
CCGCCTTGTTCTCTTCCGGCGTCGCCTTGGTGCGCGAGCCCGAGGCGATCTTCGGCATGTCGGCGCGCGTAATGACGATCGAATAGCGGCCGTCGGCCGTCAGGATCAACTGCCCGCGCGGCTTGTCGCCGTAAGCGGGCACCGAGACCGGGCTGTACGTCCCGGCGATGCTTTTCGTGGTTTGCGCGGCCACGTTGCCGGCGAGCGCGGTGGCGGCTGCGGCGGCGATGACGCCGAGCGCGTATCTGCGGTTCATGTTTCCTCCTCCCAGATGGTGGACGGGCGTCGTTGCGCCCGCCGCTCACGATACGCGCGCCGGCCTCGGGCCGGCAACTTACTTCTGGGAGGCGGCCTGCTGCTTTTGCTTTGCCCGCTGCTCCGCCGCGCGCTGGTCCGCCTTGAGCTTGCGCTTGTCCGCGCGCGCCTTGCGCTTGTCGGCGCGCATCTTCTGCTTGTCGCGCTGCAGCTGTGCGCGGTCGTGCTCGACCTGTTTATTCTGCGCGAGCGCCGGGTCGCCGAGCGCGACCAGTGCTCCCAAGGCGATGACGGCGAGTGTCTTCTTCATGTTGTTCCCCCCGCGCCGAAGATAGCCGAAATGAAAAAGGCCCGCTCGCACGAATTGCACGAAGCGGGCCTGCAGCCGTTGAACTGGCGCTATTTCGTGGTGGTGGTTTCCTGCTTGGCGGTCTTCTTGGCGGCCTTGCGGTCGGCCTTCAGCTTGGCCTGATCGGCCTTCAGCTTGTCCTGGTCGGACTTGACGGCGGCCGTGTCGCCCGCCTTGCGATCGGCCTTGAGCTTCTCTTTGTCCTGCTTGACTTGCTCCTTGTCGGCTTTCACCGTGTCCTTGGGCGTCTGCGCCAGCGCAGGGCCGGCGAGGGCGACCAGGGCGGCGAGCGCCAGGGTGTGCAGCTTCATTTGCTTCCTCCTATAAGAGTGGTCACTGCTCTTTCCTTTAACGCGCGGGCGCAATACCGGATGACAGGCCCGCTTTGGATTACAGTGCCGTCGCCATGACACGACAGGCCGCTATCGCCGCTGCCGAAAAATATTTCGACAGCGGCGCCTTCCACTCCGACCTTGCGCGTCGGGTCGCGATACCCACCGAGAGCCAGAACCCGGAGCGCCAGGCCGAGCTCGAGCGATATCTCGAGGCCGAGATGTCCGAGAGCCTCGAGCGCATGGGAATGACGACGCGCATTTTTACAAACCCGCGCGCAACAGAGGGAAAAGCAGGCGGCCCGTTCCTCGTCGCCGAGCTGATCGAGGATCCGAGTCGCCCCACGGCGCTGATGTACGGCCACGGCGATGTGATCCGCGGCCAGGAGAACGAATGGCGCGCGGGTCTCGCGCCGTGGGCGCTGCAGCAGGAGGGCGATCGCATCTACGGGCGCGGCACCGCGGATAACAAGGGCCAGCACACGATCAACCTCGCGGCGCTGGAAACAGTCCTTCGCACGCGCGGGAGACTCGGATTCAACCTGAAGGTGCTGATCGAGACCGGCGAGGAGATGGGCTCGCCGGGCCTGAAGGAATTCTGCGAGCAGCACAAGGATCTCTTGCGCGCCGACGTGCTGATCGCCTCAGACGGGCCGCGGCTCCAGCCGCGCCGGCCGACGATCTATCTCGGCACGCGCGGCGCGCTCAACTTCCACATGACGGTGGAGCTGCGCAAAGGCGCGCACCACTCGGGCAACTGGGGCGGGCTGCTCGCGAATCCCGGCATCATCCTCGCGCACGCGATCGCGAGCATCACGGACGCGCGCGGTGCGATCCGTATTCCGGAATGGCGGCCGAACACACTCACGCCCTCAGTGCGTGCCGCGCTCGCCGATCTCGAGGTGAGCGGCGGCGAGGAGGGACCTGCCATCGATGCAGAATGGGGCGAGCCGGGCCTCACGCCGCCCGAGCGCGTCTTCGGCTGGTCGAGCTTCGAGGTGCTCGCGTTCGTCACCGGGAATCCCGAGCGTCCGGTGAACGCCATTCCCGCGCGCGCGAGCGCGACCTGCCAGCTGCGCTATGTGGTCGGCATCGAGCCGCACGACATCCTGCCCGCGCTGCGGCGCCATCTCGACCGCGCGGGCTTTCCAATGGTCAAGGTCGAGCCGGCGCGCGAAGCGATCTTCCACGCGACGCGCCTGGATCCCGAGTCGCCGTGGGTCAAGTGGACTGCCGCGTCCATCGAGCGGACCACCGGAATAAAGCCCGCGATCCTGCCGAACCTCGGCGGCTCGCTGCCGAACGAAGTGTTCGCCGATACGCTTGGCCTGCCGACCGTGTGGATTCCGCACTCCTATGCAGCCTGCTCGCAGCACGCGCCGAACGAACATCTGCTCGCGCCGGTGGCGCGTGAAGCCCTGCGCATCATGACCGGCGTATATTGGGATCTTGGGGAGAAGTAGCGCGGTCCAACGGAATATGAGGAAGTTAGGCATCGCCGTTGCCGCCCTCGCGACACTTGCACTCGTCGCGGCGGATGCCGCTTGGTCGGCGGGTTCGCGAGGCGGCGGGAGAGCCAGATTCGCCGCCGGCGGAGCCTCCTCGCGTGCCGCCTTCGGCGTGCGCCGGGCGGTGCCGCTACCGTCGGGCTTTGCGCACCCGCCCCATCACCACCACGGCCATGCCGTCATCTTCATCGGCGCACCGTTCGTGTATTGGTCCTGGCCCTACGGCTACTACTATGCGCCGCCGCCGTACTACTACGGTCCGGACTACGTGGCGCGCGAGGAGCTGCCGCCGGTGTACGTAGAGAGGTTCGACGGAACGCCGACGCCGCAAACACCAGGCGAAATCTTCTGCCCGGGGAGCGACGCCTACTATCCCGACGTGCAGGAGTGTCCGAGCGGCTGGCAGCGCATCCTCCGCGAACCGGAGAACGAAGAGTCCTGGTATCCCGGATAGCGGAGCAAGAAGGCTCGCCCCCGCTTTCGCGGGGGCTCCAGCACGGCATCGCCTACAGCGGCAGGTGAATGTCGATTCCCGGCTGCGGGACCACCGCCCGCGGCTGAGCATAGACCACGCGCGGCGCCGGATGCACCACCTCTGGACGCGCATGCTCGACGATGACCGGGCGCTCGTGCTTGACGATCACCTGGCGGCGCTCCTCGTGGAAGCGCTCGACACGATGCTCGCGGGCGCGGTCGCGCTCGCGTTCCTAGTCGCGTCCGTCGTGCGCGAAGGCCGCGGACGAAACGCCGATGGCGGCGATGGCAAGGATGACTTTCTTCAACATGGCACACCTCCAATGAGTTGAACTGCGAGCCCATTGGACTCCTCGCGCCGCCTACAAGAAATCATGAAGCGAGCTTGTACAGCCGCCGCGCGTTCTCGCCGAGCACCTTGCGCTTCTGCGCCTCGGACAGGTCTTCGCGCTCGCGCAGCTCGCCGAGCGAGTGCGGATAGCTGCCGTCCCAGTGCGGATAGTCCGACGCATACAGGATCTGCTCCTCGCCGATGAGCTTCAGCGCCTGCGGCAGCAGGCACTCGTCCGCTTCGCACGAGAAGAAGATTTTCCCGGAGCGCACATAATCACTGGGTTTCTTCTTCAGCGCTGGCGCCTCGGACGCGCGCTTGGCGTATTCCTCGTCCATGCGCTCGATCCAGTACGGCGCCCAGCCGCAGCCCGCCTCGAGGAACGCGATGCGCAGCGTCGGAAAGCGCTCGGGAACGCCTTCGAGCATGATGGAGGTGAGCTGGCGCATCTGGCCGAAGGCGTGCGAACAGGTGTGCGCCTGGATGAACGCGGGAAAGAGCTCGAGCCCGCCGCCGCCGAGATGCGAGCCGGACGCGTGCACGCCGAGCATCGCATCGAGGCGCGCCGCTTCCTCGTAGATCGGCGTGAAGCGCGCATCGCCGAGCAGGTGCGCGCCGTCGGCGGCGAGCATCGCGCCGACACAGCCGAGCTCGCGCACCGCACGGCGCAGCTCGCGTGCCGCCGCCTCCGGGTCCTGCAACGGCAGGAGCGCCACCGCTTTCAGCCGAGGTGTCTTCTTCGTGAACTCCTCGTGCATGAACGAGTTGTAGGCGCGGCAGAGCGCAACTGCCCACTTCCGGTCCTTGAGGAACGACATGAAGAGCCCGAGCGTCGGGTAGAGCACGGCCATCTCCATGCCGCCGCGATCGAGCGCCTTCAGCCACGCGTCGGCCGTCCCGGCGTACTCGCCGAGCGTGCCGAGCATGCGCCGGTCCCAGCCGTCCCAGGGGAAGAAAAACTGGTTCGTCGGCCGCCGGCGATACGGATCGTCGAGATATTTCGCGACCTGCTCCTGCGTCTCGGTGACGTGGCCGTCCGCGTCGATCACGCTCATGGCATCTCCTCAGGGACAGCTCTGCCGGTAGACCGCGTACGCCTCCGCGCAGTCCATGCTGCGCGAGCGTGGCGAGTTCGGCCCACCACACCAGAGCTGGTAGCTCACGCGCGCGCGCTCGCAGGCGCGTGCATCGCGTGCACGCTCGGGATGCGCGTCAGCCGCTTTGCTGGCCGGGCGCGGTTTGTCCGGATCGGCCTCCTGCTCCTCCTTGGAGAGGCGGCGGCCCGGATCGGGCAAGTCCTGCGCGCCGCAGGGCGCGGCGGCGAGGACGGCAAGCAGAACAAGCAGGCGCACGCGCCCATGATGCATTACATAGGCGCGCTGCGAGCGGGGAAGGCTACGTCAGGCGGCGGCGCGCGGTTCGGCGCTCGGGCGGCCGCCGGCCGGGCGGCTGACTTCCTGCTTCAGCATGTAGCGCAGCACGTAATCGAGCGTGTTGCGGCCGTAGGGCTTGGTGATGTAGCCGTCCGCGCCAAGGGCGAGGCCCCTGGCGATGTCTTCCGGCTCGGTGCGCACGGTCAGCATGATGATCGGCAGGTCCGCGTACGCCGGGTTGCGCCGCAGGCTCGCCAGGACCTCGAAGCCGTCGCCATCCGGCAGGCCGATGTCGAGGAAGAGGGCGTCGGGCGCGCGCCGTTGCAGCCGGTGGTAGAGCGACCGCACGCTGTCGGCGGTCTGGGTAGCGTAGCCGGCCGCGTTCAGTCGCAGGACCGCAAGCGCGAGCTGGTCGGGATCGTCTTCAACGACGAGCGCGATGGTCTCGGCGACGGTCTTGGTGCTTGGCTTGCGCTTCGAGATGCGCTCGTAGTTCACATAGGCGCCCAGGCGCGTCAGCGAGGTGTCGGCGAACGCCGCCTCGCGAGCCAGGTGCTCCCTCTCCTCCCTCGAGGCGGAAACGCTTGGACGCTCTTTGCTCACTATCCATCCCCTATATGGATATACATGCAACTAGGTTACCGGGGAAAGCAGGTCGCGCCTAGGAGGTGACGTAAAAAACGGTGGTATCGCGGTGCGCCAACGCACCAATTTCGGGGCTAGAGCTCGATCTCCAGCTCCGGAATCTGCGCCAAGCTGGCCCCGATCTCCCGGAGGAGGCGCTTGGGGTCCTGGTCGAGCGCCGCCGGCGGCCAGGACAGGTGCGGGCGGGCGCGCGCCTCGATATAAGCGCCGAGCCGCCGGCCGCGCCGGACGCAGCGCCGCCCGAATTCGCCCCGCAGCCGCGCGTAGCGCGCCAACGCGGCATCGACATCCTGGCTGCTCGCGAGCGACCGGACAAGCGACGCGGCATCGAGCGCGGCCTTGGTGACGCCCATGCCGACGTGCGGCCTGGCGACGTAGGCCGCATCGCCGAGCAGCACCACGCGTCCGGCGGCGATGTGCGGCGTCTCGACGTCATAGATCGCCTGGAAGAAGGGCTGCGTGTGCTCCACGACTTCGGCAAGCGGCGGCGCGAGCGTCGAGCGCGCGTTCGATTTCAGCCGTGCGGCCAGCTCGGGCCGCACATGCGGGCCGCTGGCATCGACGGCGAGATCGGCGAGCTCCGGGTCACCGGGCACCGGGCGGTACCAGACGTAGTTCCAATAGCGGCCCGGCACGGGATACAAAACCAGCATCTCGCCCGGTGGCAGTGCACAGTAGTAGTTGTTTCCGAGCTGTTCGCGCAGCGCCGTGGGCAGGGCGCTCTCGGCGACGATGCCGCGCCAGCCGACATAGCCGGCGTAGGCGGGCTGCACGTCCGGAAACAGGCACGTGCGCACGGTAGAGCGCAGGCCGTCCGCGCCCACGAGGAGATCGGCGCGCGCCGACGCGCCGTCGTCGAAATGCGCGACGATCTCGCCGTCGTCATCGGTGAAGTCGATGAACGTGCGGCCGGCGTGGTAGCTCTCGGGCGCGAGGCGCTCACGCAGCGGCCGGTAGATGCGCACCCAGTGGCTCATGACCTGCGGCCGGAGGAGCCGGTGCACCACCGCGCCGCGCTCGTCGAGGCACACGCGCTCGTCTACGCGCACGCCGATGGAATCATCCACGGCGATGCCGAGCTCGCGCATCACGGCGAAGAGCTCCTCGTGCGTGCCGATGCCGGCGCCGCGGCCGGCGAGATCGTCGGCGACGCGCTCGTACACGTCCACCGCCCAGCCGAGCTTGGCGAGCAGGTTCGCGGCGAACAGCCCGCCGATCGAGCCGCCGACGACGATGGCGCGTTGCTTTTGCATGCCGACTCGCGGATTATTGCCCGGAGGAGGAGGTGTGCATGGCTCGTTCGCTCGCGCTGGTGGTCGGCTGGCTGGTCGCGGCGCTTGTCTGGGCGCAGCCTTATCCGTCCAAGCCGGTCCACATCTTCGTCACCATCGGCCCTGGCGCGGCCGCCGATGTGCTGACGCGCATCGTGGCGGAGAAGCTCGCGCCGCGCCTCGGCCAGCCGATCGTGATCGAGAACCGCGCCGGCGCCGGCGGCAACATCGCCGCAGAGGCGGTGGCGAAGGCGCCACCCGACGGCTACACGCTGCTCATGGCCTCGTCGAGCACCCACGGCGCGAACCTCTCGGTGTACCCGAGCCTGCCGTTCGACCCGATCAAGGACTTCACGCCGATCGTGCTCGTGGCGACCAACCCGAACGTGCTGGTCGTCCCGCCCTCGCTCGGCGTCAGCAACGTCGCGGAGCTGCTCGCGCTCGCGAGACAAAAGCCGGGTGAGCTCACCTACGCTTCCGGCGGCACCGGCACGTCGATGCACATTTCGGGCGAAGTGCTCGGCATGCTCGGCGGCATCAAGCTGCAGCACATCCCGTTCAAGTCCACGCCCGACGCCATCAACGCAGCGCTCGCCGGCCAGGTGTCGATGACCTTCGCGAGCGCGCCCACCGCCATGAGCGCGGTCAAGGCGGGCAGGCTGAAAGCTCTCGGGCTGACGTCTGCGCAGCCGCTGCCATCGCTGCCCGAGGTGCTGCCGCTCGCGCAGCAGGGGCTCGCCGGCTTCGACGTCTCGGCATGGTTCGGCCTCGCCGCGCCCGCCGGCACGCCCGAGCCGATCATCAATCGCCTGAACGTCGAAACGCTCGGCGTGCTCTCGCTGCCCGATGTGCGCGAGAAGTTCATCGCGCTCGGCATGGAGCCGCTCGGCAGCACGCCGGCCGGGTTCGGCGACTTCATCCGATCGGAGATCCAGCGCCTCGGAGAAGTGGTGCGCGCCTCCGGCGCGCGCGTCAACTGATCGCGACGCGCGCGTAGCGATCCGACTACGCAGCAAGAACTCGTTACATAAATCCTTCGCAGCCGCGCCGTCGCCCGCTAAGATTGCGCGGTTTTCATTCAGCAACGGAGTCGCCATGCGGAATAGAAACAACGCTCTCATCGTTCTGAGCGCCATCCTTCTCGCGCTGCCGCTCGCTGCGGCCGCGCAGTCCGAGACCCAGCTCATCGACGAATACCAGAGCTTCGCCGGCTCGGACGCGAATGCGAAGTCGCTGGTCGATGGCTTGCGCGCCGGCAAAGAGGTCACGCTTACCGACGGCAAGACGACCACGACGTTCACGCCGCCGACGCACAAGATGGGCAACGGCAACGTGAACATCGCGCTCGCGCTTACCGAGGCGAAGCTGAAGGAGCAGGGCATCACCAACCCGACGCCGGAGCAATTGAAGAGCACGCTCTCCGATATCCTGCAGCAGCGCGCCGGCGGCAAGGGCTGGGGCCAGATCGCGAACGCAATGGGCATGAAGCTCGGCGATGTCATGCGCGCCGAGAAAGCGGAAAGCGTGGCGCGCGCCGAGCGGCCCGAGCACCACGAGCGCGCTGAGCGGCCGGAGCGGCCGGAACGACCCGAGAAGCCCGAGAAGCCGGAAAAGCCCGAGCGCGGACGCTAGGTTCCGCGCACAGCAATGAGAGGCCTACGGGCGCTCGGCGTTTTTGCGCTCGCCGCGGGCGCAAGCGCGGTTGCGCATGGCGCCGGCGGTGAGCTGCGCGCGGGCGCGGGTGCGGACTACAGCACCGGCACGTATGGCCAATCGACGTCGACGGAGATCTTGTCGATTCCGTTCATGGCACGTTATGAGACCGATCGGTGGACGTTTAAGCTCAGCATCCCTTATCTGCGGGTCACGGGCCCCGGCAATGTGATTCCCGGCGTCGGCCGCCACGACCGTCCGCCGCGCGCTGCAGGCACGACCACCGAATCGGGCCTCGGCGATACGGTCGGGAGCGCGACGTACACGGTCTATTACGACGATGCCGCGAAGCGCGGGCTCGATCTCACGGGCAAGGTGAAGCTCCCTACGGCCGACGCCGACAGAGGGCTTGGCACCGGCTCCACCGACGAGTCGGTGCAGGTCGACCTCTACCAGACGCAGGGCCTGTTCACGGTATTTGCCGACATCGGCTACACGTTCTTCGGCCACTCCGATGTCGTGCAGCTCGAGAACGCGCCGTACTACGGGCTCGGCTTCAGCGAGAAGCTCGACGCGGCGAACAGCCTCGGCGCGAGTTTCGATGGCCGGGAGCGCGTCACGCCCGGCGGCGCGCCGCGGCGCGAGCTCACGGCGTTCTGGAACCGGCGCATGGACCGCGCCACGCGGCTGCAGGCCTATGTGCTCAAGGGCTTCGCCGACGGCAGCCCGGACTGGGGCATCGGCGCATCGCTGATGCGCGGGTTCTAGCGGCCCTTACGGCGCCGGCCTCAAGTCTTCGTCGAGAAACTGCTGCACCGCCTGGAAAAGCTGCATGCGGTTCTTTTCCATGATCACGGTGTGCGTGCCTTCGCCGATCTGCACGTAGCGTTTGTATGGCGTGTTGGTGAGCTTCTCGAAGTATGCGTAGAGCATGTAGTTCGGCGTGTCCTGGTCCCACTCGGCGTGCGCAAGGAACGTCGGCACGCGAACATCGGCCGGATCGTAGAGCGGCTTGCCGGCCGACCAGTGCTCGCGACTGTCCGCCACTACGCCGTTCGGCGCGCGAAGCACGGGGGGCGTCCGCTGCGCCCCGACCGGGTCGGTCGCGAACGTGGCGTCGGCCCATGCCTCGTACCAGCCCGCCGGAATGAGCGTCGCTTTCTTGTCCTCCGGCACGCCCGTCAGCCAGCGCGCCTTTGCGTCGGCCTTCGTGACGGTGCGGTATGCACCGAGCGTGCCGCCCTTGTCGGTCAACGAAGCCGCGTTGCGCAGCCATGCGGGCGCGTAGAGCACCAGCTTGTGCACCTTCTCGTTGTTGCGGCTGGTGTACCAGCCCATGATGGTCGTACCCCAGGACCAGCCCAACACGCTGATCTTGTCGACCGCGCGGCGCTTGCGTATGAAATCGGCGGCGCTGCTCACATCCTTCACCGCGATCTCGGTGCGCACGATCGGCTGGTTCTCCTGCGCGGGCTTGTCCATTTCCGCTGGCCGCGTTGAGCGGCCGTAGCCGCGCACGTCGACGAGGTACACGTCATAGCCGCGCTGCGCGATGTACTCCATCCACGAGAGACCGTCCAGCTTGAGGTCGAAGGACGTCTCCGCCGGATACGTCGCCCCGTGGACGAAGAGCACGATCTTGTCGCCACGGAAGCGGTTCATGCCTTCGGGATGCTTGTTGCGCACGTAGAGACTGATGCCCGGATCGGCGGCCGGGACCATGAACTCTTCCATGACGAGCTTGGCGTCCACGGCGCTCGCAGCGTTAGCCAAGCAGAGGCTTACTGCAGCAATTAACGAAGCGCATGCTTTCATCCGGTCTCTCCTCCCATGAGGGACTGTCCCTATTTATCCGCCGAGGTGTGAAGGCGAAGGCTTCAGCTCGCCACGTTCGATCTTGAGCACGAGCTCGGTGAGCTTGACGTGGCTCGGCGCGACCACGCCGACCTCGGCGCCCTTGCGCGCGATGTAGCCGTTCATCTGCTCGATCTCGGTGCGCCGGCCCTTGAGGATGTCCTGCGCCATCGACGGCCGCTGGATGTCGCCGCGCGGATTCTCGCCGGCCTTCGGAATGAGCACGCTCTCGACCGCGGCAAGTGCCTCGCGGTCGCCTTCGGCGGCGCGCGCGAGCTTCTCCGGCTCGACGCCGCGGATCTTCTCGAGCTGGTAGCCGAGCGCCTGGCCGACGCGCACGCCTTCGCCGGCGAGCGCGATCTGGAAGCGGCGGATGCGGTCGTTGCCGAGGCACGCGGGCGAGGTCAGTCCCGTGGCGGCGGTGACGCCGTTGCCCATGCCGTTCTGCACGAGCTTCGACCAGCGCTCGCCCCAGAGGTTGGTGGTGACTTTCGAGCTGTCGATGCCGCGCAGCCAGCCCGCGAGCTCTTCCGCGCGCGGCGTGACGCGGCCGTGCGGCTCGCCGACGCGGAACACGGTGTGCTTGTCGCCGCCTTTGGCGACCGTGCGGCGGATGCGACCCGCCTCGTACATGTCGACCGAGATGATCGAGGCGACGACGCCGAGCACGCGCCCCCAGCCGACGACGCCGGCGATGGTCTCCTCGTTCAGGCAATTCTGTAGGGATACGAGGTAGCCACGGCTCGAGAGGTACGGCGCGATCAGCTCGGTAGCCCAGCGTGTGTCGTAGGACTTCACCGCCACGAACGCGACATCGACCGGGGCGCGCGCGAGCGACTGCACCTCGGTGAGGTGCATGGTCTTCGCCTTGCGCACCGTGAAGCGCTCCTCCGGCGTCATGCCGTCCAGCTCGAGCCCGCGCGCGCGGATCGTCTCGACGTGCTCGGGCCAGGCGTCGATCAGCGTGACATCGTGGCCGAGATGGGCGAGGGTGCCGCCGACATAGCCGCCGAGCGCGCCGGCGCCGACAACTGCGATTCGCTTGGTCATGGGCGCATCATAAAGCTAGACTCTCGCGCATGGACATCCGCCCGCTCGCAGGCGCGCTAGGCGCCGAGATCCGCGGCGTCGCGCTCGCGACGCTCGAGGACGAGCGCGCTTGGCGCGACATCCAGCGGGCGTTCCTCGACTACGCGGTGCTGGCCTTTCGCGATCAGGCGCTCGAGGCGGCGGACATCATGCGCGTCGGTGGCCGCTTCGGCCCGCCCTGCCACTACCCGTTCGTCACCGGCATCGAGGGCTACCCGTACATCTTCGAGGTGGTGAAGGAAGAGAGCGAGACGACCAACTTCGGCGGCAGCTGGCACTCCGATACGACGTACCTGCGCGAGCCGCCGCTTGCCACGCTCCTCTACGCGCTCGAGACGCCGGCGCATGGCGGTGACACGCTCTTCTCGAGCACGAGCGCTGCCTACGATGCACTGTCCGACGGCATGCGCGAGATGCTCGCGAGCCTCGTCGGCGTGAACAGCGCGGCGCTGAAATACGGCGGCGGCCGCTCCAGGATGCACAGCAAGATCGGCGGCATGAAGGTGCACGACACCGACAGCGCCGAGCAATACGAGGCCGAGCATCCCGTGGTGCGCACGCATCCGGACACGGGCCGCAAGGCGCTCTATCTCAGCCGCAGCCACACCATCCGCTTCAAGGACATGACGGAAGCGGAGAGCCGGCCGCTCATCGAGTTCCTGCAGGAGCACCAGACGCGGCCGGAATTCACCTGCCGCGTGCAGTGGGCGCCGGGCACGCTGACCGTCTGGGACAACCGCTGCACGCAGCACTTCGCGGTCAACGACTACCACGGCGAGCGCCGGCGCATGCGGCGCCTGACCGTGGGAGCGCAAACACCGCGCTAGTTCAGTACGGCGTAGCCTCTGCCCTTCATGCAGTTGCGCACCATCGCGCGCTGCTCGTTCTCGCCGGAGCCGGCGCCCTTCGCGCCGCCGAGGACCGCGCCGCCGCCCGCGCCGACAAGCGCGCCGCCGGCCGCGCTGCCGCCCGGATGCGCGCCTTGCTCCGCGAGCTGGCGGCATTCGGCGAGATCCGTCTCATAGTTCTCCGGATGGCGCGACGTCTTCGGGTCGACCACCGGCCTGTAGGCGCAACCTGCGAGGCTCAGGGCCAGCAGCAAAGGAACGGCGGCCCTCATGGCGAATCCTCGCGTTCTTGTTGGATCCTGAGATCGGGTAACGCATCACTTGGGCCGCCGTTGACTGGGGCGGTTATGATCCGCGCCCGGAGGATCGCAAATGCATGCAACCGCGCGACTGACCGTGCTCGGCTTTGTATTTCTCGCACTCGCGAGCTGCGCGACGCAGCCGAGCGCGAGCCTCGAGCAGATCCAGACGATCGTGGTGATTTACGCCGAGAACCGCAGCTTCGACCACTTGTATGGATCGTTTCCGGGCGCGGAGGGCATCGCCCAGGCGAGCGCCGGGGAGAAGACGCAGCTCGACCACGACGGCAAGCCGTTGCCGCATCTGCCGGCGACCTATGACGGCGGCAAGCCGCGCGCTGACCTGCCGACGCAGAACCTGCCGAACGGCCCGTTCCGCATCGACGCGCCGCCGCTCAATCGCCGCTGGGACGAGCTCCTGCCCAGCCCGATCCACAACTACTACCAGAACCGCGAGCAGATCAATGGCGGCGCGAACAACAAGTTCGTCGCCATGACCACCGTTGGCGCCTGGACCATGGGCACCTTCGACGGCTCGGGGATGAAGCTCTGGCAATGGGCGCGCGAATACACGCTCGCCGATCACTTCTTCATGGGCGCGTACGGCGGTTCGTATCTCAACCACATGTGGCTTGTTTGCGCGTGCACGCCGCGCTGGGACGCGGCGCCGGCGTCGCTGCGCGCGCAGGTCGACGAACACGGCAACCTGCGCAAGCGGCCGAACTCGCCGCCCTCGGTGATGGACGGCCTCGTGCAGCTCTTCGACGGCGCGGTGAGCCCGGACGGCTACACCGTCAACACGATGCAGCCGCCGTATCAGCCAAGCGGCGTGCCGCCCGCGGCGGGTGGCAGCCTCGATTTCGCGGATCCAGCGGGGAACCCGCTGCCGCCGCAAAACGAAACGACCATCGGCGAGACGCTGTCCGCGAAAGGCGTGTCATGGGCGTGGTACGGCGGCGGCTGGAACGCGGCGCTCGCCGACGGTCGCCGCGGCCGGCAGGAAAAGCGCACCGTGATCTACTCGCGCGGGCCGGGCGCGCTCGCCTTCCAGCCGCATCACCAGCCGTTCAACTACTTCGCGCGCTATGCGCCCGGCACGGCCGAGCGTGCGGCGCATCTGAAAGACGGCGACGATTTCCTCGCGGACATCGGCAAAGCGACGCTGCCGCAGGTCGCGTTTTACAAGCCGGTGGGGCGTAACAACCAGCATCCGAGCTACACCGACCTCGCGCAAGGCGACGCGCACATCGATGACGTGCTGAAGCGCCTGCGCGCGAGCCCGCAGTGGCCGCACATGGTGGTGATCGTCACCTACGACGAGAACGGCGGTTTCTGGGACCACGTGCCGCCGCCGGCGGGCGATCGCTGGGGACCGGGCACGCGCATCCCGGCGATCATCGTCTCGCCGTTCGCCAAGCGCGGCTACGTCGACAAGACGCCTTACGACACCACGTCGATTATCAAACTCATCACGCGGCGCTTCGCCCTCGAGCCGCTTCCCGGCGTGCGCGAAATGGTGGGCGACCTGACAAACGCACTCGAGGCCGCGCGCTAGCGCTCTTCGCTTCGCTCGGGGAGATCGAGGCCGTGCGGCAGCTCCTCGCGCGGCGATGGCGGCGGCTCGGTATTGCGCGGCGGTGCGTCTTTGCGCGGCCGGCCGGGCCGGTAGATCGGCTTCCAGGGTACGAGGTCCGGCACGGGCGGCGGCGCTTCCAGAAACCGGCAGTCCGACTCGGTCGGTACGCTGACGAGCGCACCGATGCGCTTGCCATCGAGGAAGACCGTATATCGCAGCATGTGCCGCGAGTGCGCAATCGGCATGGCCACGATGTCGTACTTGCCGACGCTGAAGCGCCGACCGGCAACGCTCGGAATGGTCATTCGCCGGCGTGACCGGCGGGGACTGGCTTGCGCGCACGCGCGGAGGCTCGCGCGCGGCGGCGTTCGGCGAGAAGTTCTTTGCAGATGGCTGCGAGCTGCGTCTCGTTCAGGCGCTCGGCATTGGCGAGCAGCGCTCCCAGCTCGAGCGTGCTCAGCTTGTCGACCTGTTCCCGGGTCCAGGTCGCCGCGCGACCACGCGGCAGCACGCGTTCTTTCGGCGGGTTGATCATGGAGTGCTCCCTTGTGAGAAACAAGAAAGCCCGGGGAAAGCCGGGCTTTGCCGATCGTTCGCCGCTTCTCAGGCGAGCTTCAGATTCGCGGCGCGCGGACCCTTGGGGCTGTCCACGACCTCGAACACCACCTTGTCGTTCTCCTTGAGCGTCTTGAAGCCGCCGGACTGGATCGCCGAGAAGTGCACGAACACGTCCTTGCCGCCGTCCTCCGGCGTGATATAGCCGAAGCCTTTGGCATCGTTGAACCACTTGACCGTACCTGTGCTCACGTCTTGCTCCTTGTGTCGATGGAAAAGAAGGCTGCAACCAAGCGGCCGCCGCCTGCAGAAATCAAGACGAGAGGAACGGATGAGGAGGTACGACCACTACGACCCGACCAGCTATTCGCCGTCTGAGATCCTCATGCTCTTATACAGGGATCGGTGCGCCGCGTCCACCGGCGTCACAGAGTCGCGCCGGGCTGAGCGAGCGCCTTCTCGGCGAGCTGCAGCACGATCCAGTCGTAGGCCTCATCCACCGAGTCGGTGCGGAAGATGAGCTCGACGTCCTTCGAGTGGATCATGCCGTGGTGCGCGAGGGCGTCGAAGTCGACAATCTTCTTCCAGTACTCGGTGCCGAAGAGCACGATCGGCATGGGCTTGCGCATCTTGCCGGTCTGCACCAGCGTCAGCAGCTCGAAGAGCTCGTCCAGCGTGCCGTAGCCGCCCGGGAAGACGATCACCGCCTTCGCGAGGTAGGCGAACCAGAACTTGCGCATGAAGAAGTAGTGGAAGTGGAACGACAGCTCGCGCGTCACGTACGGGTTGTCGAACTCGGGCTGCGGGATGGAGATGGTGAGGCCGACGTTCATGCCTTGCGCCTCCGACGCGCCGCGGTTCGCCGCTTCCATGATGCCCGGCCCGCCGCCCGTGCACACCACGAAGCGCCGCTCGTCGCGGTCGAGCTCCTTCGACCAGCGCGTCAGCCGCGCAGCAAGCTCGCGCGCCGCTTCGTAGTACGCCGACATCTGCAGCGCCATGCGCGCGGACTCGAGGTCGCCGTGGCCGGCTTGCGCCTCGCGCACGAGCTGCTGCGCGTCTTCGCGCGAGCGGATGCGCGCCGAGCCCATGAAGACCACCGTATCCTCGACCTTGTGGTAGTCAAAGCGGCTCTTCGGCTCGAGGTACTCCGACAACATGCGCAGCACGCGCGCATCCTTGCTGTTGAGGAAGCCGGTGTTGTGATAGGCCTTGGTCGACGACCGGCGAGTAGTGGTGGCCATCGCTATTCCGCCTTGGCGCCGGACTGGATCACGACCTTCGCCCACTTGTCCGTTTCCGCCTTGATCACGCTTGCGAAATCGTCCGGCGTGCCCTTGATCGGCTTGCCGCCAAGCTCGGACAGGCGCTTCAGCATTCCGGGATCGGACAGCGCGCGGTTGGTCTCGGCGTTGACCTTGGCGATGATCTCGCCCGGCGTGCCCTTCGGCATGCCGATGCCGAACCACGCTGTCGCCTCGTAGCCTTTCACCGTCTCGGCGACCGTCGGCAGATCGGGCATCGACGGCTCGCGCTCGGCGGAGGTCACCGCCAGGGCGCGAATGCGCCCGCCGCGGATATGGCCGGCAGAGGAGGGCAGGTTGTCGAAGAGCACATGCACCTGGCCCGCGATGAGATCCGTGAGCGCGGGGCCGGCGCCCTTGTAAGGCACGTGCAGCATCTCGCAGCCGGTCATCGACTTGAAGAGCTCGCCCGAGAGATGCACCGACGTACCGCTGCCGGAGGAGGCCATGTTGATCTTGCCCGGATTCTTCTTGCAGTAGGCAATGAACTCGGCGACGTTCTTCACCGGCAGCGAGTTCGTCACCTCCATGACGTTCGGCGTGCGGATCAGCCCCGCCACCGGCGCGATGTCGCGGATGAAGTTGAACGGCAGGTTCTTGTAGAGCGTCGCGTTGATGCCGTTCGCCGGGTTGACGAGCAGCCAGGTGTAGCCGTCGGGCGCGGACTTCACGACGTACTCGACGCCGATGTTGTTGCCGCCGCCGGGCTTGTTCTCGATCAGCACCGGCTGGCCCAGATGCTCGGAGAACCAGCTCGCCATGATGCGCGCGAGCACATCGGTGGTGCCGGCGGGCGGGTAGGGCACCAGCCACTTGATCGGATGCGTCGGGTAATCGGCCGCGACGGCGCTGGCGCCGGCGCCAAGGGCGACGATGGCCGCCAGGAACTTGAGTGCGATGCGAAGCATGGTCTCCTTCATGACGTTTGGTATCTCCACTAACCGTAAATCTTCCAGCCGTAGCCCTTGCACTCGGTGCAGACCTGCGTACCGACCCGGCCGGTGCACTCGCAGCCTTCGCAGGGATCCCACAGGTAGGTAAGAGCGCTCTTGTAGATGCCGGAACAGCGCCGGTTGTTCACGATCTTGTCGCAGCGATGGTTGACGAACTCGTGCCGGTTGGAGAGCGCCTGGCAAACGCTGCAGACCGCGAGCGGCTTTTCTTTCTTTTGCGGCCGCAATGCCTAGCGCTTCGGCGCCGGGTGGATGTTGTCCACCCAGTGCACTTGCTCCGGCTTCTCGACCACCGGGATGTCGAGGTTCACCACCACCGGCTGCTGGCCGCTGCGGCAGAGCACGCACGAGAGCGGCTCGGTGTCGCTCGCGTTGATCTCCTGGTGCGGCACGTACGGCGGCACATAGATGAAGTCGCCCGGCCCGGCCTCGGCAACGAACTCGAGCTTCTCGCCCCAGCGCATGCGCGCCTTGCCCTTCACCACGTAGATCACGCTCTCGACCGGCCCGTGATGGTGCGCGCCGGTCTTCGCCTTCGGGTGGATCACCACGGTGCCGGCCCAGAGCTTCTCGGCGCCGGTGCGCGCATGGGTGATGGCCGCCGCGCGGTTCATGCCAGGCGTCTGCGGCGTATTGATGTCGAGCTCGCTCGATTTGACCACGCGCACGCCGTCGAACTTCCATTTCGGTGCATTTTGGTGCGGGCTGTCGTGCTGATGCGTCATAAGAGTTCTCCCGAAGGCTCGATCATAGGACTGTTTCGCAGTAGCAGCGGCTCCATTCAGCCCCATGCAATGGTCGGCTCGTAGCATCGGCCCATGGAACGGCAAACGGCGCTGGTGCTCGCGCCGGCGGTGGGCGAGCGGCCGGCGGACCTATTCGACGCGCTGCTCGTCATCGCCATCTTCGCCGCGATGGCCACGCTCGCCTGGATGGCGGTGGCGACGTCGCTCCTCGCGCCACTCTTCCAGATCGTCGAGCGCGGCCACTGGCACCTCCTGTGGCAGCGGCCGCTCGTGATCTGGGTCGGCATGGGGCTCGTGCTGATGCTCGGGCGCACGGTGTTCTGGCTCTGCTACCGGCCGTTCGCGGCGGTGAGCGCCGCGGAGGCGCCGATGATCAGCGTCGTCATTCCGGCGTACAACGAAGGCGCCATGGTCGAGATATCGATCCGCTCCGTCGCGGCCGCGGACTACCCGCGCGAGCGCCTCGAGATCATCGCGGTGGACGACGGCAGCACTGACGACACCTGGCGCTACATTACGCGCGCGGCGCAGTGCTTCCCGGAGCTCGTGACCGCGGTGCGCCTCGAGCGCAACCAGGGCAAGCGCGCGGCGCTCGCCGCAGGATTCAGGCGCGCGCGCGCCGACATCGTCGTCACGGTGGATTCCGACAGCGAGATCGAGCGCCAGACGCTCGCGGCGATCGCCGGGCCGTTCCGCGACCCGCGTATCGGCGCCGTCGCTGGCAAGGTGGCGGTGCATAACCGACACGCCGGGCTGATCCCGCGCATGCTCCATGTGCGCTTCGTGCTCTCGTTCGATTTCCTGCGCAGCGCGCAATCCTTCTTCCGCACGGTCTACTGCTGTCCCGGCGCGCTCGCCGCGTACCGCATGTCGGTCGTGCGAGCGGTGCTGCCGCAGTGGGAGCATGAGCGCTTCCTCGGCACCGAGTGCACCTACGGCGAGGACCGTGCGCTGACGAATTGCATCCTCGCCGCGGGCTATGACACCGTCTATCAGCGCAGCGCCGTGGTGCACACGCTCGTACCCGAGACCTACACGCGCCTTTGCAAGATGTACCTGCGCTGGGACCGCAGCTACATCCGCGAGGAACTGCGCTTTGCGCGCGTGGTATGGAAGCGGCCGCCGCTGTGGCGCGCGCTCGCCCTGTACGAGAGCACGGTGACCAACCTGCGCTTCCCGGTCGCCTACCTTTCCATCGCGCTCCTGGTCGCCCACGCCGTGCAGGACCCGGTCGCCATCCTGCGCATGCTGGTCGCGATCATGGTGGTGTCGCTCATCTACGTGCTCTACTACCTGCGCAGCGAGCGCTCGTGGGACTTCGTCTTCGGCATCCTGTACGCGTACTTCTCGTTTTTCGCGCTGACCTGGATCTTCCCCTACGCCGCGCTCACGCTGCGCGCGCGCGGCTGGCTCACGCGCTAAGCGTTACATGGGGGTGCGTCATGGCGTCCTGGAGCCGGATCCACCGGGGGAAAAGGCATCGGCAGAGGGCTTGAGGCGGTAGATTTTGCGGCCTTCGATTTCAGTCGCGAGAACGTAGTGCCTGCCGAGCAGGTCATGGACCAAGGTTTTCGAGCTGCCCGTCCCAATCGAGCACTGCTGGGAAAAAAAACGGAAGACGGATGATCAGCGTGATAAGGATGAGCAACCCGAGCGCGCTCCACGCCTCGGGCCACGAGGAGGCGCCGTGTGCGCGCGCTACTTGCCTCGTATCAAGGCCCTTACTTCGGTCAGGATGCGGGTTCGCTCCCCGGGGTCGGCCACGGTCACGTAGAGCGCGCCGAGCGAACCGTCGCACTGACCGGCGAATTTGTCCGCGGCGAGTCGTGCTCCCGCCAGGGGGACCTGGAAGGCAGCGACAGCCCAATACGTCCCCTCGCGCTCGCAAGTGATGATGAGCACGCCGACCAGCGCGTCGGCATTTGCGTTCTCCAGGCGCATGCGCTCGAAGGGCCAGTGGCGCAATATCTTGCGCAGCGCGGCGTCCATCATGCCGTCACCTTCCAGTCTGCGGCCGAGAAGTCATGGCGCTCGCCACCCGCGCGCTGCAGCCACGCGCCCGCCGCCGTCGTCTTGCACGCCCACGTCTGCTGCTCGAACGGCTCGGTGAGCGAGAGCGCTTGCGGCTTGAGCACGGCGCCGCAGCTGCCGCCGGGCACGCGCACCGCCGCGTAGCGGATCCACGCGAGTTCGCGCGCACGCGCCTCGCCCGCGAGGTCCTGGCATGCGGTGAAGTCGGTCCTGTGCGTCCACGCGCGCGCTGCGGCGTTCCAAGGCGGGCGCGTCAAATCGGCCGCACGTCCCCGCACGCTCGCCCGGAAGAAGGTGTGCTCGGTATGCAGGGCGGATGCGCGCAGCGGTTCACTGTCCATGAGGAAGCGCCATTTCCAGTATGCGACTTCGCCGCACGCCGTCCTCAGCTCCTCGGCGCCATACCAGACGCCGGGATCGTGCGCGCGCCGGAACCGCGAGACGATGGGCGAGCGGTAGCGAAATGGCGTGAAGAGGAGGTAATGGCGGCCGGCGGCCTCGGCCGGCACGGCGGGCTTGCTGCGTTCGAGCAGCTCCTCGAGCACGCGCTGCTCGGCGGCATCCTCGGCAAGCCGCATGGTCGAGACGATGTGCTGCGCTTCCACGCCGCGCCACAGGCTCGCGCTTCGTGCGCGCACGCCCGCCTCAAACCAGGTTTGCTTCCACGCGCGCGTCACGCCGGTGCGCGCATCGCATCGAGGTAGGCGACGACGTTGACGAGCCCGTCGGTGCGCTGGATCAAGTCGATCGGGCGGCCGTTGAGCGCGCGATTGTGGCCATGCAGCCAGGCATGGCGCTGCGATGCGTCCGTTCCGACCAGCGCGTCGAGCGACCGGTACACGCGCACGAGCAGCAGCGCGAGCTCGCCTTCCTTGCTTTTCGGATCGACCGTGCGCGCGCCGCCGCCCAGCCGCGAGACGCTCGCCTCGCTCACGCCGAGCACGCGCGCCAGCACCGCGCTCGAGAGGCCGAGGAGCTCGGCCGCGCGCAGCACCGCGCGGGTGAGCACGAGGTCGGGCGCCGGCTCGGGCCGGGATGCGGGGCGGGGGGTGCGTGCCATCAAGAGAAAGGATATCGCACTATTCTTTCAATTGCAAAAGCGTCGGGCAGCGGCGAATCGGATCTGCGCGCGGCCTGACACTTGCAGCGGTAGCTGTGCTGCGCGCCCGGCTGGCCGTGTTGATCGACGGGGAGGGCGTCGCAACATTCGCTTCCGGGCGTTGCAGCCGAACGACGGAGCTTGCCGACTCTGCTATAGAGTGGCGTGCAAGAAGAACCAGGGGGTGCCGCGGTGGACCGACACCGACCGCTGGAACGGATTTGTCTTGCGGCGGGAATCGCGATGGCGCTCTTTCTGCTATGGGCGGCCGCGCAGCCGGAAATCGGCAAAGTCAGAGGCCACCTTTGGCATTGCCTCGTCCACGCTGTCGTATTCGCGCTCCTGGCAGCGGTGTGGGCGCTCGGTCTTCCGCGCGTCCCGATCATCCCGATCGCTGGCGCCATCGTGCTCTTCGGCTTCGCCCACGAGTGGTACGAAATACGTGGCCACGCGCACGGCTTCGAGCTTGATGACGCGATCGTCGACGCTTTCGGCGCGATTGCGGGTGCGGCAGTGGCGCGGCTGCTACGGCGTCGCCTCTAGCGAGAGAGTGAGGGTGACGCCGATCAAGAGCGGCCCCAGGCTATTGCTGCCAGCGCCGCATCGCCCGTGAAAGGCTGCTCGGATCGGAAAAGCCGAGGAGATACGCGACCTCCGATGCCGACAGGGTCGAATCCTTCGCGTATTGCTGTGCAAGTCGGCGGCGGGTCTGGTCGACGAGCTTGCGGAAGGAAGTGCCTTCCTCCCTGAGCTTGCGCTGCAGGCTGCGCAAGCTGAGGTGGAGCGATTTGGCGACCGTGGCCTGGCCGACGTGCCCCGAAGGAAGCAGGCGCATGAGCTGCGAGCGCACGCGCTCTACGAGATCGGCCGACTCGAGTTGGGCATGGTAGTCGGCGACGAGTTGCTCGTTGATGCGCGCGAGCGCCGGGTTCCCGGTCGGCAGGGGCGCATCGACCTCCGCCGTGCGCAGCACCAGCGCATTGTTGGGCGCACCGAATACCACCCGGCACTGGAAGAAGCGTTGCAAGCGCTCGCGGCATGTGGCGTCCCGGTGCGCGAACGTTACCCGTCTGATGGCGATGGAGCCTCCGCGCGCTTCCCGACACAACACCGCAAGGGCGACAAGTGCGGCCTGTATTGCCGGCCGCGATGACGGCGTAGGAACCGCCAGCTCCCTCAAGCGGCTGCTGAGGCGGACAGCGACCTCGCTCCCCTGGCGCTCGAGCTGCACGCGCGCGCCGGTTGATACCACTTTGCAATAACGCACGACATACAGCAGCGCTTCGCGCAGCGATGCGCTCGCGAGCGCACAGTAGCCAAGCGCGTGAAACGTGGTCGGGTGCCAGGAGCGGCCCACTTCCAGCCCGAAGCAGGCATCGCCGGTCACTTCCGTGGCGAGCGCCCACAGGCGCTGCACGCCGGCGAGCGGATAGCGCGCGTTCGGATCCTGCAGCTTGTCCGGAGCGACGCCCGCGCGACGGAAGACGCTCTGCGCGTCGATGCCGCGCGCTGCCAACGCCCGCGCAATCAGCAGCGCCCACGACGAGAGCGTGGACGGTCCCATCAGCGCAATTGGCGCATGGGGCCGATTGATTGGCGGAATTTACCTAGGTACCGCGCGACCAGGTCCGCTACATTTCGCCCG
>DASSLQ010000002.1:0-13885 GCA_035689325.1 Burkholderiales bacterium
GCCGTTCCACGCCACGTCCGGGCCGGCAATGTCGGCGTCCCACAAGCCGTGCTGCG
Source organism: Burkholderiales bacterium (assembly GCA_035689325.1). Taxonomy (GTDB): domain Bacteria; phylum Pseudomonadota; class Gammaproteobacteria; order Burkholderiales; family SG8-39; genus SCGC-AG-212-J23. Next base: position 57 of record DASSLQ010000002.1, read on the forward strand.
TCCACGTATCGCTCACGTCTGTGATCTTGACTTTCGAGCGCAGCACGAACATGCCGAGCCGTTTCGCCACCGGCTCCGAGAGATCGCGCGCAAGTTGCAGGAGAAATCCCTGCGGCGATGGAATCACGAGGAAGCTTGCAAGAAGCCGTCCCTTGGCTGAACACCAGCCAGCGAGCGCCCAGCGATCGGGCGCGAGATGCTGCACGTCGTTCGTAAGCTGCGCGTGCAGAAACGCACGCGCGTCAGCGCCCGTGACGGAGAGCAAACCATAACGGCTGAGGCGCGCGCGCTGCATCGTAAAATGCGATTTTACCCGCGCACCACTCTGAAAACCTTTTTCGCACTCGTGCTGCTCGTCGTCCTCGGCGCCGGTGGTTACGCCGCCTGGTACGTCGCCTCGCCGCTCGAGATCAAAGCCCTGCCTGCCGAAGTGGAAATTCCGCAGGGCGCGGGGTTTCGCACGGCCGTGACACAACTGCAGCGCGCGGGCATCCGGGTGCGTCCGTACCACTTCGAAACGCTCGCGCGCGTGCTCGGCCGCAGCCGCGATATCAAGGCCGGCAACTATCTCATCGCGCAGCCCGTGACGCCGGTCGAGCTGCTCGACAAGCTCACACGCGGCGACGTCACGCAGGCGCAGATACAGTTGATCGAGGGCTGGACCTTCGCGCAGTTCCGCGCGGCGCTCGATGCGAGTCCGGACCTGCGCCACGACAGCTCCAAACTCGAGGACGCCGAGATCCTCGTGCGCATCCAGGCGGCCGAGCCGCATCCCGAAGGCTTGTTCTTCCCCGACACGTACCTCTTCGCGCGCGGCGCGAGCGATCTCAGCGTCCTGCGCCGCGCCTACCGCGCCCAGCAGCGCCACCTGCGCGCTGAATGGGAAGCGCGCGCCGCCAACGTGCCTTATCAGACGCCGTACGAAGCGCTGATCATGGCTTCGATCGTGGAAAAGGAGACCGGGCGCCCCGAGGAGCGCGACCAGATCGCCGGCGTGCTCGTCAACCGCCTGCGCATCGGCATGCGCCTGCAGGCCGACCCGACGGTCATTTACGGCCTCGGTGCGAGCTTCGACGGCAATCTGAAGAAAATCCACCTGCTCGAGGACGGCCCGTACAACACCTACACGCGCGCCGGCCTGCCGCCGACACCGATCGCCATGCCGGGCTTTGCGTCGCTGCACGCGGCGCTGCAGCCTGGCCAGACCAACGCCCTCTACTATGTTTCGCGCGGCGACGGCTCGAGCCATTTTTCGCGCACGATCGAAGAGCACAATCGCGCGGTGAACAAGTACCAGCTCGGCGGCCGCCGTCCGCGGAAATGAAATTCCTGACGCTGGAAGGCGTCGACGGCGCCGGCAAGTCGAGCCATATCGAGTTCATCGCCGATGCGATCCGCACGAAGGGCGTGCACGTGGTCGTCACTCGCGAGCCGGGCGGCACCGACCTGGCCGAACGGCTGCGCGAGACGATCCTGAGCCACCCGATGTCTCCGATTCTGGAGACGCTCCTCATCTTCGCCGCACGCACCGACCACGTCGAGCGCGTGATCAAGCCCGCCCTGGCGTCTGGCCAGTGGGTGATCTGCGACCGCTTCACCGACGCCACCGCCGCGTATCAAGGCGCCGGCAAGGGTGTCAGCAGCGAGCTGATCGCGCATCTGGCCGAGGCTGCATACCCGGGCGTGCGGCCGACCCGCACGCTCGTCTTCGATTGCCCGTACGAAGTGGCCGCTGCGCGCCTCGCCAAGGCCGGGCGGCCGCTCGATCGCTTCGAGCGCGAGGACCGTGCCTTTTTCGAGCGCGTGCGCGGCGCCTATCTGGCGCTGGCGAAGCGCGAACCGCAGCGCGTGGTGGTGATCGACGCCGCGCGCGATTCCAACGGCGTGCGCGAGCAGATCAAGTCGGCGCTCGCAGGCCTCTAGATGCATCCCTGGAACGAGCCGATCTTCGAAGCGCTGAAGCGCACGCGCAAGCGGCTGCCGCATGCGCTGCTGATCCATGGACCGCGCGGCGTCGGCAAGCTCGCCCTTGCCGAGCGCTTGGCGCAGTTCCTCCTTTGCGAGCACGCGGAGCCGGACGCGCGTCCCTGCGGCAAGTGCGACGGCTGCCGCTGGTATCTCGGCGGGAACCATCCCGACTTCCGGCGGCTCGAGCCGGAGGCGATCGCCAAGATCCCCCCGGTCGATGCGGAGGAGGAGGAGGGGAGCGAGGCCCCTGCCCGGCGCACGAAGCAGCCGAGCCTTTTCATCACCGTCGAGCAGGTGCGCTCCCTCGCCGGCTTCCTGAACCTGCGCTCGCACCGCGGCGCTCTGCGCGTCGCGCTGCTCCATCCGGCCGAGGACCTCTACCAGCCGAACGCTGCCAACGCACTCCTGAAAAGCCTCGAGGAGCCGCCCGCCGGCGCCATCTTCATTCTGGTCTCGCACCGGCCCGCCCGCCTCCTGCCGACGGTGCGCAGCCGGTGCGTCGCTGTGCCGGTCCCCATCCCGCCGCAGGACGTCGCCCTTCGCTGGCTCGCGGGGCAGGGGGTACAGAACGCGGAGCGCTGGCTTGCCTTTGCCGGCGGCGCGCCGCTCCAGGCGCTCGCCTATGCCGCCGAGTCCCTGAACTGGGAACGGCTGCTCAAGTCCCCCCAGCCGGTGGACGACCGCGAAAGCCTCGAGCGCCTGGCGGAAGCGCTGCAGAAGATCGCCTACGACCGCGTCTTCTCCGCTTTCGGGCTTCCTCCGAAATACCGCACCGGGGCTCCGCCCGCGTCGGCAGCCAAGGCTCGCGTCTGGCTCGCCTATGCGCGCGAGATGGGGGAGAACCGCGTGCTGACGCGCCACCCCCTCAATCCGCGTCTCTTCTCAGCCGACCTGCTGGGGAAGATGGCTGATTTAACATAATACACATTGTGCGGTGAGGCTCACGATGCAGAAGAAAGACATCCGAATTCCGTCAAGCGACGGCGGCGAGTTCGATTGCTATGTCGTCACCCCGAACACGAAGGAAAAGACGCCGGCGATCGTGCTGGCCTCCGCGATCCACGGCGTCGACGACGACTTGCGTGGCATTGCCGACGAGTTCGCGTCGCGCGGCTACATCGCGGCGGCTCCTGATCTTTTCTGGCGCACGCCGACGCCCGGACCGCTCAAGCGCGATGACCCGCGCACTGCGCCGCGCGGTCAACCGCGTCTCGAGCGCATCAAGGCCGGCGAACGCGACTTGACCGACGCGCTGGCGATGCTCCGGCGCGAGCCGCTCTACAACGGCCGCACGGCGGTGATCGGCTTTTGCTATGGCGGGCCCTTTGCTGTCATTGGGCCCAAGCGCCTCGGCTACGACGCAGGCATCTCGTGCCACGGGACGCAGCTGCTGGATTTCATCCAGGAGTTCGAAGGCCTGAAAAAACCGGTGTGCCTCATCTGGGGCGACAAGGACCACGTCGCGCCGCCAAACGTGCTGGAGGCCTATCGGGGGCTGGCCGCGCGCATGAAGAACGTCGAGCTCCACATCTTTCCCGGGGTACAGCACGGTTACATGATGGCCGACGCGCCGGCCTATGATCGCAAGACCTATGAATTCTCGATGGCCCGCGCGCTCGCCATCCTGCAATTGCTGCGCGACAAGGCCCACGCCTGATACGCCAACAACTTCTCACCTATCACATCATTATTCTCTGCTAATCATTTGCCCGTAAAAGCTTTTCAGGAGCTCAAAAAGCGCGCGAGACGCCTGGACTGTGTAACCCCCTTAGGCTGTTTACCAAGCATGCTCGCGAAAAGCGTTTTGCTAGCCTGGTTGGCCGTTATGAGCGGCGCGGCGCTCGCGCAGAAAAGCGACGGCAGAGGCGACGATCGCTGGAACATCACCGGCCCGAGTTGGTACGAAACGCCATGCGGCCTCGTGGGGTTCTCGGTAACGCACGGCCTGCCGTATTCGCCCTGGCGCAAGCCCTGCTCGGTGCCGATCCGCGTCTGCGAGTTCAAGACGCTCACAATGAGCTACCCGGCCGACCCGGACGTGCCGTGCGAACAGATGGCGAAGCCGACCGGCAGCGGCGAGCTGGTCCGGACCTACCTGAAGCGCTGGGACTAGTTCAGCCCGTCTTTCGGCGGGATCGGGAAGCGCGCGACGGGAATGCCTTCGTCGACGAGCTCGTCGTGCTCGTCCTGAGTTGCCTGGCCGCGGATGGCGCGCTTCGGCGTGCGCTCATAGAAGATGTCGCGCGCCTCGCCTGGGAAGTCGCGGCCGACGTCCTCGGTCTTGGTAAGGAGCTCGTCCAGCATGCGCGAATAGAGCATCTGCGCGATGGCGAACGGGTCCTTGCCCTCCATATCGGGCGTCTTGCCGGGCTGTTGCGGCACTTTCGGCGGCCTCGGCGGCTCGGCGCCGAGGTTCGCGCGGGTAGCCGACGGCACGCGCTCGACGTGAGCCGAGCCGCAGGTCGGGCAGCTCAAGAGCCGGCGCGCTTTCTGCCCCTCATAGTCGGCGGCCGAGCCGAACCACCCCTCGAAGCGATGACCGGCGGTGCAAAGCAGGTCGAAAACAATCATTTAGCTGATTCTACAATGCGCTCATGGACCGCTACCGGAACGATGGCCGCGCGCTCGAGCGCCTGGTAGAACCCGACCGGGTCCACCGCGACGTCTACACGGACCCGGAGGTCTTCCAGCTCGAGATGGAGCGCCTCTGGTCGCGCACGTGGGTCTACGTCGGCCATGCGAGCCAGGTGCGCGAGCCGGGCGACTTCATCACCCTGGATATCGCGACGAAGCCGGTGGTCCTCGTGCGCCATACCGACGGCAGCCTGCGGCTGCTGATGAACCGGTGCGCGCACAAAGGCACCAAGGTGGTCAGCGAGCTCGCCGGCAATGCGGGCAAGACTTTCCGCTGCCCGTACCACGCATGGACCTACCGCACCGACGGCACGCTGATCAACATCCCGCTCAAGCAGGGCTACGAGGGCACGCGCATCCACGAGACGGGTGCGGTCGCCGGGCTCGCGCCGATCCGCAATGTCGAGGAGTATCGCGGCTTCATCTTCGCGCGCCTCGCCGAGACCGGCATCGGCTTCCGTGAGTATTTCGGCGACTCGCTCTCCTCGATCGACAACCTGGTCGATCGCGCACCCGACGGCGAGCTCGAGCTCACGGGCGGCTGCCTGCGCTTTCTCCACAACTGCAACTGGAAGATGTTCGTGGAGAACCTGAACGACACCATGCACCCGATGATCGCGCATGCCTCGTCGGCCGGCGTGGCGAAGAAGCTCTGGGAAGGCAAGCCCGCCGACATGCCCAAGCCCATGGCGATCGAGCAGATCGTGCCGTTCGCGAGCGATTACAAGTTCTTCGACGACATGGGCGTGCGCGTATATGCGCATGGCCACGGCTTCTCCGGCGTCAACTTCTCGATCCACTCCGCGTATTCAACGGTTCCCGAGTACGAAGCGGCGATGAAACGGGCGCATGGCGAAGAACGCGCGCGCCAGATCCTCGGCACCGTACGACATAACACCGTCTACTACCCGAGCCTCACGATCAAGGGCGCGATTCAGTCGATCCGCGTCGCACGGCCGCTCGCCGCGGACAAGACGCTCCTCGAGTCGTATACCTTCCGCCTGAAGGGTGCGCCGGACATCCTCCTTCAGCGCACCATTACCTACAACCGGCTGATCAACTCGCCCATGTCGGTCGTCGGGCACGACGACCTGCATTGCTACCGCGCGGCGCAGGAAGGACTTGCGGCCTCGGGCAACGAGTGGGTGAACCTGCAGCGCAATTTCGATCCGGCCGAAATGGACGCTCGCGAGCTGACCGCCAACGGCACGAGCGACATCTCGATGCGCAACCAGTTCCGCGCCTGGCGCGAATTCATGACCGCATGAGCGCACGGCCGACGATCGCCGATCTCGTGCGCTTGGTGAAGCATGAAGCGCGACTCATCGATGAGAAGCGCTACGACGAGTGGTACGAGCTCTTCGCCGAGGACGCGCACTACTGGGTGCCGGCGGTGCACGCACAGACCGATCCCCTGCTCCAGAACTCGCTCGCGTACGAAGATAAGCTGCTGCTGAAGCTGCGCATCGAGCGGCTGAAGAGTCCCCTCGCCTACTCTCAGCGGCCGGCGAGCCGCTGCCTGCATGTGCTGCAGGAGCCGGACATCGAAAAGGCCGACCACGAGCACGGCGAATACTTCACCCGCACGCCTTTCATCTATACGGAAACCCGGCTGGACGACTCGCAGCGCTACGCCGCGACCGCGTGGCACACGCTCGTCTGGTCAGACGACCGCCTGCGCATCCGGCTCAAGCGCGTCGATATCCTCAACTGCGACGCGATGCTGCCGTCGATCCAGCTCTTTCTCTAACGTCGGGGAACCTGCCGGAAGCTGGCCTCGCCCAGCTCGCGCACCGCGGCGACCAGCTCTTCGAACCTGAACGGCTTCTTGAAGGTTCTGGCCGCGCCGATTTGGCGCGCGGCCTGCAACACGTCGTACTTCGCCCTCGCGTCGCGGCCGCTGATCGCGATGATCTTCGTCTCGGGAAATTCCGCGCGCAGGTCGTGGATCGTCTCGAAACCCTCCATTTCGGGCATGAACATGTCGGTGACGATCACGTCCGCCGGGCGCTGGCGCTGCAGCGCGAGGCCGCGGGCGCCATGGGCCGCGCCTTCGGCCTCGATGCCGTAGCTCTGAAGCCACCGCAGCGTGAGGCTCCTGAAGTTTTCGTCGTCTTCGATGACTAGAACGCGCATGATTGGCAGACGCGGTTACGGCGACAGCGGGCGGAACATTAATCGTAGATCCCGGCGCTGGAATATCGCTAGGGGATCGAAATCTCTGTAGGCGGACAACTACACCGCGAAATCGTGGGCAGCGGGGTAACTATTCCGAAAGGCTCGTCTCGGAGCTGACAGGAGAATTACGGACCTGTCCCCGATTTAGGGTTTCGAGCAAGCGCAGCTGTCCCGGCAGGCAGACCCGCCGCAGGTCGTAGCGCTCGACGGCTGTCGCGCGCGCACAGGCGCGCAAGGGCGTGAGCTCCTGCTGATGCGAGAGTGCATAGTCGATGCGCTCCGCGATTGCCGCGGGCGAAAAGAAGTCCACCAGCAGCCCATTCTCCCCATCGCGCATCACCTCCTCCACTGGCGCGGTGCGCGAGGCGACGACGAGGCAACCGGCCGACATCGCCTCGAGCAGCGACCAGGAGAGCACGAACGGGTACGTGAGGTAGACGTGCACCGCCGAGCGGCGGAGCAGCGCGAGATAGTCGGCGTATGGGATCTTTCCGCGGAACTCGACGCGCGAGAGATCGATCCGATCGCCGAGCTCGGCAAGCAGCCGCTGGCGGTACGTCTGGCCCGGCGGCAGGCGCGGCGAGTAGCTCACCTCGTCGCCACCGACGATGACGATACGCGAGCGCGGTCGCCGGCGCTGGATCTCGGGGATGGCGCGCATGAAGCTGTGAAAGCCCCGATACGGCTCGAGATTGCGCGCGACGTAGGTGATGAGCTCGGGGTCCCGTTCGCCGGCGGGCGCCACGACATCGGTGTCGATGCCGTCGTGGATCACGGCGATGCGCGGCTTTTGCACCGTCGGGAACTGGCGGTGCTGCCATCGCGTCGGCGCCAGGCCGCAGTCGGCGGCGTCGAGCGCCATCAGGAGCGGCGCGTTCATCACGCGCAGCCGCAGCAGCTTCTCGGCCGTCGTCCGAAACTCGGGATCGAACCCCATGTCCGCGCCGCGCGAGCGGTAGAAGAACTCGCAATAGAGAAGCAGCTTCGCCTCGGGGAACACATCCTTCAGGAAAAGCGCCTCGCCCCAGCCGATGTGCGCCCCGATCACGTCGGGCTTGAAGCCTGCCTGCCTGAGCTTGGCGACGCCGGCTGCGACGCGCCGCCCGCGATCGATCGCGCGCGCCACCGGCGCCGAAAGACCGTCTGGCGATGGCGCCGCCTCGTAGCCGTAGAGCTTGACGCCCGGGAGTCGCGGCGTGCGCTTCAGGTTCGCCGCCTCGCCCACTGCCACCACCTCGTGCCCGGCGCGCGCCAGATGCGCGGCGACATGCCGATATTGGCCCGGGAAGTTCTGGTGGACGAAAAGAAAGCGCATCACAGCGGCTCGCGCATCGCGCGGCGCAGATAGCTCGTCACCGGGGCCGTGAGGTAGTCGAAAGTGCTGCGCTCGTCGGTGCGGATGAAGACTTCGGCCGGCATGCCGGCCTGCAGCGTGAGGTTGCCCGCCTGCGCGAGGCTTTGCGCCGAAACGTCCACGTGCACCACGTAGTAAGCCTGCTTGGTCTGCTCGTCGACCATGCGGTCGCCGGATACGTAGACCACCGAGCCCTGGACGAGGGGCGTCGTGCGCTGCTTGTAGGCAGTTAGCCGGATATCGGCTTCCGAGCCATCGTGCACATGGTTGATGTCCTCGGGCCGGATGCGCGCCTCGACGATGAGCCGCTTGTCGTCGGGCACGATCTCCATCAAGACGTCGCGGGGACCGATCACCGCGCCCGGCGTGAAGACGCGCAGGCCCACCACCTCGCCCGCGATCGGCGAGAGGATGCGTTGGCGCTCGGCGGCGTCCTTCGAGGGCCGGATGCGCTCCTCGAGATCGAAGAGCCGCCCGGTTGTGTCCTTCAGCTCGTCGGCCGCCTTCTGCACGTAGTCGTTGCGGATCGAGAGGATGCGCAGCTCGAGCTCGGTAGCGCGCTGCCGCGCCTGGCTCGCCGCCGCCCGATGCTCGCCGAACTTGGCCTCGTACTCAGCCACTGCCCGTTCGAGGGTGAGGATGCGCGTCTTCTGCACGTAGCCCTGGTCCAGCAACCGCTCGTTCGCCGCGAGCTCTTCCTTCTGCAGCTTGAGCGCCTTCTCTTCGGCCGTCAGTTGCGCGGCAAGCGCCGCCGCCTCGTCGGTGGTCTCGCGGATCTGCTTGCGCAGCACGGCGATCTGCTGATCGACGGTTTCACGCCGCGCGCGGAACAGGCCGCTTTCACGGACCACGACCTCATTGATGCGCGGATCCGACTGGCGCTCGGCGATGTCGCGCGGGAAGACGAGCTTCTGGGCGAACGCGCGCTCGGCCTCGAGGCGCGCTGCCTTGATGCGCTCGGTGTCGTATTGCGTGCGCAGCAGATCGAGCTGCGCGTCGACGCGCACGTCGTCGAGGACGATCAGCTCCTGCCCCGCCTTGACGCGGTCGCCATCGCGCACGCGGATCGCGGACACGATGCCGCCTTCCTGGTGCTGCACCACCTTGCGGTTGAGATCGATCTTGACGAAGCCGGGCGCGATCACCGCGCCCGAAAGCGGCGCGAGCACTGCCCACGCGCCCAGCGCCAGGATGCCGGCGGCGAGAATGAGCAGCCCGGCCCGCACCACAGGGCGCGCGTCGAACTCGCGTTCGAGGGCCGTCATGCCACCTCCCGCGCGAGCGCCGGCCGCGCGACCTTCGCCATGACCTCGCGCGCGGGCCCGAAGCGCTCTACCGCGCCATCGCGCAAGACGAGCAGCTTGTCCACGCCGGCGAGGATCGCCGCGCGATGCGCGATGATGATTACGGTCACGCCGTCGGCCTTCAGTCCGCGCAGCGTGGTGAGCAGCGCCCGGTCGCCGTCGTGGTCGAGGTTCGCATTCGGCTCATCCAGCACGACGAGCCGCGGGCTGCCGTAGAGCGCCCGCGCGAGCCCGATGCGCTGCCGCTGGCCGGGCGAGAGCAGCTGGCCGCCGTCCCCTACTTCGGTGTCGTATCCCTTCGGCAGGCGCAGGATGAGGTCGTGCACGTGCGCGCGCTGCGCCGCGCGCACTACCTCGGCGGAATCGGGCTCGCCCAGCCGAGCGATGTTGGCTGCCACGGTACCGGCAAACAGCTCGACGTCCTGCGGCAGGTAGCCGATATGCGGACCGAGCCGCTCGCGCGGCCAGGACGCGACGTCTGCACCATCGAGCCTCACTATGCCGGAAACGGGTTTCCACACTCCCACCAGAAGGCGCGCGAGCGTCGACTTGCCCGCCGCGCTGGGACCGATGATGCCGAGCGCCTCGCCGGGCGCGATGGCCAACGAAACGCCGCGGATGATCGGCCGGTCGGCGCCCTTGAGGCCGAAGAGGATACGGTCCGCCTCGAGCCGCCCGCACGGCGCCGGCAGATCGGTCGCCGTATCCACCGGCGGGTTTGAGCTGAGCAGCTCATCCAGCCGCCGCCAGGCGAGCCGCGCCTCCACCAGGTTGCGCCAGCCGGCGACCAGCGTCTCGACCGGCGCGAGCGCCCGGCTGAGGAGAATCGTGCCGGCAATCATGATGCCGGCACTGACGTGCTCCTGCACGACCAGCCAGGCGCCGATCCCGAGCATGGCGAGCTGGATGAACTGGCGGGCGAACCGCGTCATGCTGGAAAAGAGGCCGCCTACCCGCGCCGCGTGGAGCTGCTCGCGGAGCGCCGCGTCGTTCGACTGCGCCCAACGCTTCGCCACCGCCGGCAGCATGCCGAGCGCCGTCACCACATCGGCATTGCGCACCGCGCCGTCGATATAGCGGCCGGCGCGGCGCGCCTGCGCCTGCGCTTCCTCGGCCGGCTTGCGCGTCAGCCGTTCGTTGAGGGTCGCAAGCGCGACCATGGCTATCGCGCCGGCCAGCGCCACGGCGCCGAGCACCGGATGAAAGAGGAAGATGATGAGCAGGAAGAACGGCAGCCACGGCGCGTCGAAGAGCGCGAGCAGCCCTGCGCCGCCGAGGAAGGCGCGGACCGTGTTTACGTCGCGCAGCCCGTTCAGGTAGTTGGCGCCGCCGAGGCGCGCCGTCTGCGCGAGTAATCCATCGAGCACACGCGGCCCGAGCGTGCGATCGAGCGCCGCGCCCGCCACGCCGAGAAGACGCGCCCGCACCATGTCGAGCAGTGCCATGACGACAAGCGCCGTCACGCCGCCGAGGGTCAGATAGACGAGCGTTTCTTCGCTGCGACTCGTCAGCACGCGATCGAACACCTGCAGCATGTAGAGCGGCGGTACGAGTAGCAGCGCGTTGATCGCGAGGCTGAAGAACCCCGCGAACAAGAAGAACACCCTAAACCGGGAAATCAGCTCGCGCACGCAGCCTCGCATTCAAGCGCACGAGCGCAGCAGACGAGGCTAGTGCTCGTTAGTCTCATCAGATCAGCGGTGTTCGCATGCGCGCAAACGCGCGAAGTGTGAGGGGCAAGCTGCTTGCTGTATATCGTGCGGACAACGACGTCACATTGCGACGACAGCGCGCGCCGCAGGGTTTTGTCATTCGTGCACGCTCAATATTTTCTCCCGTGTTTGATCGCGCGCGTTGTAGCGCACGCAGCGCATCGACGTGTATAAGAGCTCTCGCGATACTCGCGAGATCGTTGCTTCAGGAGTCGGCATGGCCACGTACAACTTCAGCGCGCTGTCCAACGGTCAGGCAATTTCGTTCAACCCGAATAACGATGTCCTCAATTTCGATCAAACCGCGATCTCGGCGGGCAACTTGCAGATCGACCTGCAGGGCGCCGACAGCCGCATCACGGTGCTGAGCGGTACCGACGCCGGCAAGAGCATCACGCTGCTCAGCACGATGCCGCCGCAGCTCGCCACATCCAACGTCCACTTCGCCAACGGCAGCGCTCTCCTTTTCGGCGACAACTCGCCCAGCACCGCAGGCGATGATCTCGCTAACTCGATAACCGGCACGACCGGCGCCGACCTCATCGAGGGGTTTGGCGGCAATGACCTCGTCTTCGGCGATGCCGGCGCAGATAGCATCGTCGGCGGCACGGGGAACGACAGTCTGAACGGCAATGCGGGTAGCGACTGGCTGGAGGGCGGCGCCGGCAACGACTCGCTCAATGGAGGTGGCGACCAGGACAGCTTCGCCTTCCGTGAATTCGGCGCGGCGAACGCCGATACGGTGACCGACTTTGCCGGCAACTGGGACAAGATCCAGCTCGATGCAGCGGCGTTCAGCGCGATCGGCGCCGCGGGCCGCTTCGCCTCGGGCGACGTGCGCTTCTACGCCGCGCCCGGCGCGACAGCCGGCCACGATGCGGACGATCGCATCGTCTACAACACGACGACCGGCCAGCTCTTCTACGACGCCGACGGCAACGGCCCGGGTGCGGCGCAGCTTATCGCCACGCTGAACGGCGCGCCGGCAGTAAGCGCGACCGACATCAACGTCTTCGGCACCTCCACACCGACGCCGACGCCTACGCCCACTCCCACTCCTACTCCGACGCCGAGCCAGACTATCACCGGCACGGCAGGCAACGACTCGCTCGTCGGCGGCGCAGGAAACGACACGATCAATGGCCTTGACGGCAACGACACGCTGAACGGCGCTGGCGGCAATGACTCGCTCGTTGGCGGTGTCGGCCAAGACGTGTATGTCTTCGACCAGACGCCGGGCGCCGGGAATGCGGACACGATCTCGGGTTTCGAGGCCGGCTGGGACAAGATCCAGCTCGACGAGCGCGTGATGAACGCGCTCGGACCGTCAGGCGCTTTCTCGTGGGCGGACCCGCGCTTCTACGCGGCCAACGCCGCCACGGCCGGCCACGATGCGGACGACCGCATCATCTACGACACGAGCAACGGCAACCTCTATTACGACGCCGATGGCAGCGGCGCCGGGGCGGCGCAACTGATAGCGAAATTGCCTGGCGTGGTCGTGGGCGGGACTCCATCAGCGCAGTCCTTGGATGCGAGCGATATCGTGGTGGTCAATGGCGGCTCGACGGGCCTTGTGATTAATGGCACGGCGGGCGATGACCAGTTGAGTGGCACCCCCGCCGACGACACGATCAACGCGCTCGGCGGCAACGACTCCATCGACGGCGCCGGCGGTAACGACCGTATAGACGCTGGTGACGGCAACGACACGATCTGGGCAACCGGTGGCAACGATCTGCTGATTGGCGGCGCTGGCAACGATGTGTTCATAGGCGCGGTCGGCTCCGGTGCCGACACAATGCAGGGCGGCGATGGCAGCGATTCGTTCCAAGAGATATGGGCCGACGGCGACTCAATCGACGGCGGCGCTGGGATCGACACCGTCGCGTTCATTCACAACTCGCTCATGCCGAGTGGCGTAATCGTCAATCTGACGGCCGGCACGATCTCAGGTGGTGAGGGCAACGCAACAATCGTCAACGTGGAGAACGTGCAGGGCAGTGGCCTCGCCGACGGCATCACCGGCGATGCCGGCGCGAACGCGCTCTATGGAAGCGACGGAAATGACTCGATTAACGGCAGCGACGGCAACGACACCATTTCCGGCGACAGGGGCAACGACCTCGTGACGGGCGGCCCTGGGGCGGATGACTTTCTCTTCCAGTACGTCGGCACGCAAGACGCCGACACGCTCACCGATTTCGCTACCGGCGTCGACCACATACACCTCGACGCGTTCTTCATGCGGGCGCTCGGTACCACCGGCGAACTCAGTGCCAGCGATCCGCGTTTCTATGCGGCGGCTGGCGCAACGGGCGGCCATGATGCCGACGACCGCCTCATCTATGACACGAGCAGCGGCAACCTCTGGTACGACGCGGACGGCAACGGCGCCGGCGCGGCGCAGCTTATCGCGACACTACAGGGTGCCCCCACGCTGGCATCAACGGACATCTTTGTCGACAACGGCACTGACGCTAGCCAGACGATAAACGGCACCGAGGGCGATGATTCGCTCAGGGGCGGTACGGGCAACGACACGATCAATGGCTTGGGCGGCAACGACACGATCGACGGCGGCGGCGGGGCCGACTCGCTTTACGGTGGCGCGGGCAACGACTACCTGCACGGCGGTACGAACCCGAATTTTTATCCCGCCGACGACCCGGGCGATTA
>DASSLQ010000003.1:0-2459 GCA_035689325.1 Burkholderiales bacterium
GCTCGACGCCGAGGATCTCGGCGAGCTGGTTGCGTTGCGCGTAGACGCCCTGGCCCTGGCAGGTGAGCGTGAAGCGCTCGCCGTCGTACTTGCACACCGCCGAGCGCGGCTCCATGGCCGCGACCACCACCCGGGTGTTCCGCAGCGACAGCCTGGTCACGTGCGCCGCGCGCGCTAAGGCCTCGGCAACCTTCGCCGGGTCGCCGAACAGGAAATCGAGCTGCACATTCCCCGGCACGTCGTCGTAGAGCTGCGGCGCCCCGGGCTTGGCCGCCTCGCTCGCGATCGCTACCGCCGGCAGCGGCTCGATATCGAGCTCGACCGCCTCGGCCGCGTCCTTCGCCTGCATCGCCGTCTGCGCGACAACGCACGCCACCGGATCGCCGACGAAGCGCACCTTGTCGGCCGCGAGCGACTTGCGCACCGGGCGCTTCATCGGCGTGCCGTCGCGCATCTTGAAGTCGAGCGCGCACTTGTGCGGGCCGTAGGCCGCGAGGTCGGCGGCGGCGTAGATGGCGAGCACGCCGGGCATGGCTTTGGCTTTTTCGACAGAAACACCACGGAGAACGCCGTGCGCGTACGCGCTGCGCACGATATACGCGTACGCCTGCCCGGGTTCGTTGACGTCGTCGGTATAGGTGCCGGCGCCGCGCAGGAGCTGGGGATCCTCCGTGCGCTGCACGCGCTCGCCGATGCGGTAATTCCGATCCAGGGTCACAATTCCGGCTGGTTCAAGTCCGAGGGTCCTGAGGCCATTTCTTCGGGTCGCGAGCGAAATGCAATACTCTCAGCACGACGATGCGATGTTGCTCCACCCGATAGAACACGGCATAGGGGAATCGCGAAACAACGGCGCGGCGTACTTCACCGTGAACTGCGGCGAACATCTCCGCATGATGCTGTACGGCCTCAAACGAGGAGCGTGCCGCAGCGAGGAAACGCTCGCCAAGGCCGGCTTGCTGCGCTTCGTAATACTGGAATGCTGCGGCGAGATCGCGCCCGACCTGGCGCCGGAAGACGACACGCGACGCCACTAGCGCCGGCGCGCGTTCGCCATCACTTCATCCATAGAAATGACATCGTCGGGATTGCGCTCGAGATCTGCAAGCGCCTCGTCGAGTGCCGCCCGATGAGCGTCGCCCAGTGGAATCGACGAAGGATCGCTCGTCAGGCTCTCCCAGATGATTTCCAGTAGCCGCAACCGCTCCTCGGCGGGCAGTTTCAGGATTTCTGCGATATCTGCGTCGCTCATGGCAGCAAGATTACCACCCGCTCAACGCGCGGCGTGCTCGAGCACCGCTTCCACCTGCTCGCGCTTGACCCCCGGAAACCAGCTCAGGAACTGCTAGACCGTCGCGCCGCCCTCGAGGTTCTCGAAGAGTGCGCTGACTGGTAGGCGGGTGCCGCGAAATACCCACGCGCCGCTCACCCTTGCGGCATTGCGCTCCACGGAAGAACAGGTCGTCCAGTCAAGCATTGCCTGATTCTAAGGCAAGGCCCCCTCCGGCAGACCCTTCATCCGCACCTGCGCCCGCCGGGCCTGTCATCGGTTCGCGGCATGGGCGTGCGAATTGCAAGTTAGCTCGCAGCAGACCTACCACCCACAGCAAGGAGAGAGCGAATGAACTGGGATCGCATCGCAGGAAACTGGAAGCAGGCCAAGGGCAAGGTGAAGGAACAGTGGGGCAAGCTGACCGACGACGAGCTCGACCAGGTCGCCGGCAAGCGCGACCAGCTCGTCGGCAAGATCCAGAAGTCCTACGGCATCGGCAAGGACGAGGCGGAGCGGCAGATTTCCGACTGGGAATCCCGCCAGGACCTCGACTAAGGAGACGACCATGGAAGAGCGTGAGCAGCGGGAACAGCAACCCGACGAGAAGTGGAACGGCGAAGAGCGCCGGCACGGCGGGGACGGCGAATACAAGGGCGACGAGCGCCGCAGGGCGATGGAGCAGATGCCCGGCGGCAACCCGCAGGGCGGCAATCCCGGTCAGGGCTGAAACCCGGGCCTAGAGCAGCCGCATCTCCGCGAACCGCAGGTAGAGCTCGCGGCACGCCCAGGCGTCGGTCGCCGCATAGGCGACCTGCGCCGGCGAGAGCCGCCGCGCCGCCCAGTTCGAGGTCTTGGTTCCCTTCGGGATGCGGATGCCGAGGAAGAGCGCCGCGAGCGCGCGCACGCTCGAGCGCTCGATGCCGTGGCGGCGCGCAACGGCGCCGAGGTCGACCAGCGCCGCTGGCGTGAAGTCGTAGCGCTGCCTGAGCGCGCGCACGTCGTCGGCGAGGCCGACGCCGGCCTTCACCGTCGCCGAGCTAAGGAGCCGCGCGAGCACCGCGGCGGCATCGACGCGCGCGAGCTGGATGAGATACACCGCGCCGCCGGTCGCGATCTGCGCGAGCGCCGGCGGATAGCGCTCGCCTGGCCGGAAGGCGGGCCGCGTCTCGGTATCGAAGCCGACCAC
>DASSLQ010000004.1:0-45759 GCA_035689325.1 Burkholderiales bacterium
AGCGAACTGCAGACGAAGCTGCGTAGCGGGCAGTTCGTCATCACGGCGGAGATCACGCCGCCCGTTTCCACCGACCCGGCGGAGTTTCTGCGGCGCGCGATGCCGCTGAAAGGCCTGGCCGCCGCCGTCAACGTCACCGACGGCGCGGGCGCGAAAGTCCATCTCTCGAGCCTGGCGACTGCGCATTTCCTGGTGCAGAGCGGCATCGAGCCGATCTTCCAGATGACCTGCCGCGATCGCAACCGGCTCGCGCTGCAGGGCGACATTCTCGGCGCGGCATCGCTTGGCATCCACAATATTCTGGTGCTCGGCGGCGACGATCCGAAAGCGGGCGACCAGCCCGATACGAAGCCGGTCTACGACCTCGACAGTCGCACGTTGCTTGCAATGGCGCACCGCATGCGCACGGAAAATGCGCTGCCCACCGGGACGAAGATCGAGGGCCCACCGCTCAGGCTCGTGCTGGGCGCCGCCGATGTGCCGCTCGATCCGCCGCCCGGCTGGCAGCCCAAAGGCCTGAAGGCGAAGATCGAGGCGGGCGCGGACTTCGTGCAAACCCAGTTCTGCATGGATGTCGGCGTTGTGCGCCGCTACATGCAGCGCCTTGCCGAGGCGGGCGTGCGCGTGCCGACGCTGATCGGGGTTGCGCCCATTCCGTCGGCGCGCTCGGCGCGCTGGATGCGCGAGAAGCTCTACGGCACGATCATTCCCGACGCCTACGTCGAGCGCCTCGAGCGCGCGGCCGATCCGAAGCTCGAAGGACGCAAGATCTGCATCGAGCTGCTGCGCGAGCTCGCCGAGATTCCCGGCGTCGCCGGAGCGCACGTGATGGCGCCGATGAACTTTGCCGAGATTCCCGTGGTCATCTCCGAGTCCGGCGTCGCCGGCCGGCGCCTCACCCATGCCGTTCACTGATCATTACCTCGAGCTCGATGGCTGTCGCACGCACTATCGCCGTGCGGGGAAGGGCGCACCGCTCGTCTTTCTTCACGGCGCGGGCGGCATGCCGGTGGTGCTGCCGTTCATGGAGAAGCTCGCGCAGCGCTTCGACGTCATCGTGCCGGACCATCCGGGATACGGCCAATCGGATGAGCCGGAGTGGCTCGAGAGCATCCACGATGTCGCCTACTTCTATCTCGATTTTCTCGCCGCGCTGCAACTCGAGCGTGTCGTCCTCGTCGGCAATTCGATGGGCGGCTGGATGGCGATGGAGATCGCGGTGCGCAACACCTCGCGCATCGCTTCGCTCGTTCTCGTCAGCCCTGCCGGTATCGCCGCGCCAGGCGCCGAGCCGGCCGACATTTTCCTGCTCTCGCCCGAGGACACGATCCGGCAGCTCTTCCATGACCAGCGCTACGCGGAAGAGCGCCTTGCGATTCCCGTCACGCCGGAAGCGATCGACCTCGGGCTCAAGAACCGCCACACCACCGCGCGCCTCGCATGGGAGCCACGCCTGCTTGATCCGCAGCTTCCGAAGTGGCTGCATCGCATCGACGTGCCGGTAGCAATCGTCTGGGGCAAGGAAGATCGTCTGCTGCCGGTCGGCATGGCGCATGAGCTGAAACGCCTGCTGCCGAAGGCGGAGCTCAACATCTTCGAGCGCTGCGGCCATCTGCCGCAGGTGGAAAGGGCGGATGAGTTCTGCGATCTCGTGGTGCGCTTCGCATGCAGATAGTCCTTTTCCACCTGATGCCGTATGCCGACCTCGATCTCGCCGAGGGACGCAGGAACGGCACCGTGTGGGTGACGCTCCCCAACCGCAACTTCGATCCGCAGAAGGGCCACCGGCTCTACAACCGCTATCTCGACGAGCTGGAATACGGCGAGCAGCTCGGCTTCGATGTGCTCGCGGTGAACGAGCATCACCAGACGGCGTACGGGCTCATGCCATCGCCGATCGTCACGGCCTCGGCTCTCGCCCGCCGCACCACGCGCGCACGCATCGCGATTCTCGGCAGCGCGCTGCCGCTGCGCTCGCATCCGATGACGGTGGCCGAAGAGCACGCCATGATCGACGTCATCAGCGGCGGGCGGTTGATCAGCGGCTTCGTGCGCGGCATCGGCGCCGAGTACCACACCTTCGGCGTGAATCCCACGTTCTCGCACGATCGCTTCCACGAGGCGCACGACCTGATCGTGCGTGCGTGGACCGAGCCCGGGCCGTTCTCGTTCCACGGCCATCACTATCGCGTGCGCTATGTGAATCTCTGGCCGCGACCGTACCAGAAACCGCATCCGCCGATCTGGATCCCGTCGCAGGGCAGCAAGGAGACGATCGACTGGGCGTCGCACCCGGACCGGCGCTATACCTATCTGCAGACGTTCAGCCCGGTGAAGGTGGTGCAGCGCTATCTCAAGCAGTATCGCGAAACCTGCGCGGGCTACGGCTATTCGTGCGAGGATCGACAGCTCGGCTGGGCCGTGCCCGTGTACGTCGGCGATACGGACGCCTCCGCGCGAGCCGAAGCAAAGGCGCATTTCGAGGCGTTCCGCAACGTCTACGTGCGCATGCCGCTCGAGATGCTGCTGCCGCCCGGCTACACCTCGCGCGAATCGCTGAAGAACGTGATGAAGGCCAAGGCACAGATGTTCGGCGACGTCACGCTCGAGCAGGCGCTCGAGCTCGGCCTGTTCGTCTGCGGCAGCGCCGAGACCGTGTACCGTGCCTTCGAGGGCCACTGGCGCGACCTGCGCTTCGGCAACCTGCTCGTCCTCTGCCAGTTCGGCACGCTGCCCGCCGATCTCACGCGCGCCAACATGGAGCGCTTCGCGCGCGGCGTCATGCCGCGGCTCAAGACGCTGAATTGACCCGCTGGCTCAAAGGCCGTGGAGCGTCGCTCGGCGCGCGAAGGCGGGCGTAAGATATGGTGTGCTACGACAGCACAGGAGACGCCGATGAACCTGGGCGAGGTACTGGCAGGCAAGGGGCGTCGCGTGGTGACGGTGTCGGCCAAGTCGAGCATCACGGACGCGATTCGCACCATGCACGCGGAGAAGGTCGGCGCGGTGGTCGTGCCTGACTCCGGGCAGTGTCCGGTCGGCATCTTCACCGAGCGCGATCTGGTGCGCATGCATGCTGACGGCGACCGCGACTTCGGCGCGCTGACAGTGGAATCGCGCATGACCTGCAGCGTTGTCTTCGGCAATCTTTCGATGTCGGTCGACGAAGCGCTCGGGCTGATGACCGAGCGCCGCTTCCGCCATTTGCCAGTCCTGGCGGAGGGCAAGCTGGTGGGGCTGGTGTCGATCGGCGACCTGGTCAAGGTCAAGCTCGAGGAGACCGCGCAGGAAGCGCAGGCGCTGCGCGCCTACATCAGCTCGTAGTCGCGGCGCTAGCCGCGCTTTTCGCGCTGCTGGCGCTCCCAGGCGGTTTCGCCTTTCGCGCTCACCGAGACCGGGTCGCTCGCCGGAAAGGTGCCCTGAACGCCGGCGTCGAGGTGCTCATCCGGCCCAGCGCCGTGCGGCACATGGATCTCGTCGACGGCATCGCTCGCGTTGGTGGTCGAGCCGCTCGCGTGCCGGGGCTGCCGCTGCCGGTAGAAATAGTAGGCGGCGGCAGCGACGACGAGTGCAAAGACAATTCTCATGGTCGCGCTCCTGTTCCCGGAACAGAGCAAAACGCGTGCCGCTGGAAATCGGCGTCAGGCACCGATACGATGCCAGCGCGTATGAGATTGCCGAAGGACCGCGTCCCGTATTCCGCTATCGTCGATCGGCCGCCGCTCCGGCTGCCCGGCGGTGCGCGCGTCGCCGTCTGGACCATTGTCAACGTCGAGGAGTGGTCGATCGAGCGGCCGATGCCGCGCACGGTGCTGCCGCCGCCGTTCGGACAGCCGCTGCAGCCCGATTTGCCAAACTGGGCGTGGCACGAGTACGGCATGCGGGTCGGCTTCTGGCGCTTTGTCGAGGTGCTGCGCAAGTACAACATCAGGGCGACGCTCGCGCTCAATGGAGCGGTGTGCCGCAGCTATCCGCGAGTCGCCAAGGCGGCGCTCGATGCGCACTGGGAATTCATGGGACATGGCTACGTGCAGCGGCCGATGCACCACGTCGAGGATCAGCGTGCCGCCATTCGGGACACGATCGCCGCGATCCGCGAGTTCACCGGCAAGCCGCCGCGCGGCTGGGAGAGTCCGGGCCTGACGGAGACGTACGACACCATCGATTGGCTGGCGGAAGCGGGTATCGAGTACGTGGCGGACTGGGTGCTCGACGACCAGCCGCTGAGCATCAGCACGGCTAGCGGGCCGATCGTCTCGGTGCCCTACACGGTCGAGATGAACGACATCGCGATGATGCTGATCGCCCACCACAGCTCGGAAGAATGGCTGCGGCGCGGCATCGATCACTTCGATCGGCTGCACCAGGAGGGCGAGGCAGGCGCGCGCGTAATGGCGATCAGCGTGCATCCATACATCAGCGGCGTGCCCCACCGCATCGCCTACCTGGAGCGCCTGTTCGAGTACATTGTCCACCGACCGGGCGTGTGGCTCGCCACCGGGGCCGAAATCCTTGACTGGTACCGATCGGTACGCTGAGCTCTGGGCGCGCGCCGAGGCGCTGCTGCCGAAGCTGCGCGAGCGCGCGCCGCGCTGCGAGGAGCTGCGCCGGCTGCCCGACGAGACGATCGCTGACTTCCACGAGGCGGAGCTTTTCCGCATCCATCAGCCGCGGCGCGTAGGCGGCGCGGAGCTGGAATTCGCGGCGGTCGTGACCTTCGGCGCGCTGCTTGCGCGCGTGTGCGCGTCCACGGCATGGAACTGGGTCAACTTCGCCGTGCATCACATGATGCTCGGCATGTTTGCGCGCGAAGTGCAGGACGAGATCTGGAACGAGTCGCGCGATGCGCTGATCGCCTCGTCGTTAGTCTTCCCGGCGGGCAAGGCGCGCAAGGTCGAAGGCGGCTATGTCATCTCCGGCCGCTGGCCGTTCTCGAGCGGCGTTGATCCGTCGCAGTGGAACATGCTTGGGGGTCTCGCCTGGCTCGACGAGAACGCGCCGCCCGAGCAGCGCGTGTTTCTCCTTCACCGATCGCAGTACCAGATCATCGACAACTGGTATGCCGGCGGCCTGCGCGGCACGGGAAGCAAGGACGTGGAGGCGAAGGAGCAGTTCGTGCCCGACCACCGCACGCTCGCGGTCGCCGATATGAAGGGCGGGCCGACGCCCGGGAGCGCGGCGAACCCCGGGCCGCTTTTCCAGATGCCGGTATTCCCGCTATTTCCCTACATGCTGTCCGGCGTGCCGCTCGGCATCGCCGAAGGGCTGATCGATGACTTCAGCCCGAAGACAGGGAAGATGACCGGCGCGCGCGTGGCCGAGATCCAGAGCACGCAAATCCGGCTGGGCGAGGCTACTGCGTACGCGCGTGCTTCTCGGCTCGTGCAGCTCACGAACTGTCGCGAGGCGCAGCGGACCATCGAAGCAGGCGAGGTACCCGACATGCGCACCAAGGCGCGCTACCGGCTCGAAGGCGCCTATGCGGTCGATTGGGCGGTGCGTGCGGTGGATGTGATGTTCGCCCTCGCGGGCGCGGGCGGCCTGTACGAGGCGGGCGCGACGCCGCGCGCCTTCCGCGACGCGCACGCGGTGAAGCAGCACTTCTCCTTCAACACCGACATCGCCGCCACCACCTACGGCCGCGTGGCGCTCGGCCTCGCGAGCGACAACCCGACGCTCTAGATGCCGTAGCGGGTGTGGCGAGGCGTTTGCGCCGGCTCCGGCGCGGATTCCACCGCGATGCCGAGTACGTACACCATCTTGCCGCCGAGCCAGCCGGAAATCACGAGCAGCCCGATGGAGATCGCGGAGAGCCCGATCGCCGCATCAGACACGCCGCCGCGCCGCATCCACGCGTTGATGATGTAGAGCGCCACGACGACGAGATTGATCGTCATGTGCACGAGCGCCGTGCGCTTGACGCTCCAGGGCAGGGACAGCATGTCGACGAAGCCTGGCACCGCCGCGATGAGTGCGCCGACGATGCCGGCGATCAGCGTGTACTTGGCCACGACGTCCCAGTTGGGGTTGGCACTGCCGAAGCGGGAGACAAGATCGCAGACCAGCGAAAAGACCCACAGGCCGATCGGGATCGGCACGAGCATCGGGTGAATCGGGTGCTTGGCGATATTGGCAGGCGTATGCATAGGCCACCTCCTAAGAGGCTCCAGCAAGAAACGGGCGTGGAGCGGGGTGAGCTTCGAACTCATGTCTCGACCCGGGATAGATCGCGCTCGGCCGGCTCAGCGTGGGCACGCAAGTGCGCTTCAGTCCGGAGGAGGGCGAGAAAGGTCCCAGGCTTCCAGCGTGCAGATCGTGGCGAAGCCGGGCGACTGATGCACTGTCGCAGTGCAGTCCATCACGACGGCCTAGGCGTGCGCGTTGCAGGCTGCGCCGTGTTGAGGCCAAATTAGCGAATGCGAGAGCCGGACGTCGAGGCACTTCTGCTGCGCGAGCGGCGCGCGGCGCTGCCGCTCGCGCAGCAGTTCCTGCTTTATCTCGATCCATTCGCGCTGTTCAAGGATGCTTCCCAGGGCCCGCTGCGGGTGCGCGAGCGCGCGCTCTCGTACAACCGCGCAATGCGCTGGGTGCTGCTGCCTTATATCCGGCGCTGGCTCGCGATCGCGGCTGCGCTGTTCCTCGCCATCGCGCCCGTCGAGGCGCTCGCTGCGCAGGCGGCATTCTTCATCATTCCCGCGACGGCAATCGCGGTCGCTTTCTGCCTCGCCATCACTGTCAGCGCGCTGACGGTTGCGGTCTATCTCTTGCTTGGGGCCAAGTAGGGACTGAAACCCCAGGAAGGAGTGTCAATGCGAGTCAGCGAAGCAATGACGCGCGAAGTGCGCGTCGCCAGCCCGGGGCAGAGTATCCGGGAAGTCGCGAAAATCATGGCCGAGATCGACGCCGGCGCGATGCCGGTGGGTGACAACGATCGGCTGGTCGGAATGATCACAGACCGCGACATCGCGATCCGCGCGGTGGCGCAGGGCAAAGGCCCGGACACGCCGGTGCGCGAGGTGATGAGCACGGAGACGGTGCTCTACTGCTACGAAGATGAAGACCTCGCGCACGTCGCCCAGAACATGGGTGAGCAGCAGGTGCGCCGGCTGCCGGTGGTGAACCGCGACAAGCGCCTCGTCGGCATCGTGTCGCTCGGCGACATGGCGCAGAACGAAGCGCGCTCCGCCGGGAAGGCGGTGAAAGGCGTGACCAAGCCGGGCGCCCAGCACAACCAGGGGGCGCGCGCCTAGCGGTTTTCTCTCCGCACGGTCTCTGCGCCGAGCACCGGCACGCGCGCCAGGAGGGCGACGAGTTCCGCCTGGCGCCGCGCGCCGGTCTTGGCGAACATGCTGTGAAGCTGCGAGCGCACGGTGGCGACGCCGACACCGGCCTCGCGCGCGCATTCCTGCGGCGTCTGGCCGGCAAGGAGCCTGAGCGCGAGCCGCGCCTCGGCGCGCGAGAGACCAAAGAGCACGCCGAGAATGCGCGGGTGGGGCAGGCGCGGCGACTGCGGAGCGAGGATCCATACCGCGGCTTCACGGCCGCCCGCCGAGTCCATCGGCGCCACCATCAGGCGCAGCGGCGCCTGCGTGCCTTGCGAAGCGGCGAGCGCGCTCGAGCGGCGCTGCAGGCAAGCGAGCCGGATCGCATCCTGCAGCCCGGCTTGCAGCTCGCGGCCGCGCGCGCCGAGCACGCCGGCGTTGAGCGTGAGCGGCGAGGCCGTGCTCTTCAGTAGCGCGTTCGCCAGGCGATTGCGATAGTGCACCGAGCCCGCCTCGTCGACGATGACGAGCGCATGGTCCAGCATGTCGAGCGCGCGCTCGAGCAGCCCTGATTTCATAGCGGTATCGCCACGCGCACGATGTCGTGCCCGCGCTCGTGGAGTTCCACGGTGGTCGTGCCGCCGAGCGCGCGCGCGCGCTCGGCGATGGAGCGCGGCATGAAGGCGATCGGCGGCACCGCCGGCGCGCACTCGTTGCCGATCTCGATGGCGAGCGAATCGGGCTTGAAGCGCAGTTCGACGAACGCCCGCTTGGCCGGCGTGTGGCGATGGATGTTGGAGAGCCCCTCGCAGACGATCTGGTAAGCCTCGGCGGCGACGCGGTCGGTGAGCGCGGAGCTCTTGTCGGAGCGCAGCTCCACTTCGATGCCGAAGAAATTGCGGTAGCGCTGGAGGTGCTCGTGCAGTCCCGCCATCAGGTGCTCCGCGGGCTGGCTGGTCGCCTCGCCCGCCGCCGCCTCGCGGCGCAGCCGCGCGACGTAGGCGCGCAGGTCGTGCACCACGAGCCGCGACATCTCGACGAGCTCGTCGAGTTGCTTCCTCACGCGCGAGCTGCGCTCGAGGCGCCGCTGCAGCGCTTCCAGCCCGAGCTTGAGTCCGATGTAGGGCTGCAGCGTGGTGTCGTGGATGTCGCGCGAAATGCGGCTCCTCTCGAGCTGCGCCGCGCCGGCCATGATCGCCTCCATGAGAGCGAGCTTGTCCGCCACGGCGGCGATCTGGTCCACCACTTGGCGCAGGAACTCGGCATCCGCGTCGGAAAGCCGGCGCGCGGCGAGCAGGTAGAGTCGCCCGCGCGAACCCTCGCGCGGCTCGTACGGCACCGTGGCATAGAACTCGGCCTCGAGCAGGTTGGCAAGGCGCTCGCACTGCAGCGTGAGCTCCGGGGTCGCGAGCGCCTTGCCCCGATGCCAGGCAGTCGAGAAACCGATCGGCAGGCCGAGCAGCGCCTCGGCGGCTTCAGCGGTCAAGGGCTGCGGCAGCGCCCGGCGTCCGCCGGCATCGAGCCGGTACATGACGAGCTCGTTGCTCGTCCCGCGCGGGGAAACCAGTACGCAGGAGCTGACGTCGAAGGCCTCGAGCATTCGCAGCAGCCCTTGGTCGCGCGCGTGGTCGATCCCCAGGCGCGGATTCGCCACGGCGGCGAGGTCGCGCAGCAGCCTCAGGCGCCGCCGCATGAGCAGCTCCTTGCCGCCCCAGTAGGCGGTCATGTAACCCAGCACGAGCAGGAACACCGGCCGCGTTACCAGGTCGTCGAAGTCGAACCCGACCCCCGGCTTCACGCCGTAGAGGAAGATTGCGACCAAGAGGGCCACCGAGATCGCGGTGAGGGTGAGGCCCTCGCCGAAGCCGCGCGAGAACGATGCGACAAGGATCGCGAAAAAGAAGAAAAAGAAGAACATGTCGGTCACGCCCTGGGCGAGCGCCACCAGGAGCACGCCGGCCGCTGCATCGATCCAGTGATGCGAGCGCGGCGGCAGCGGCATGCGGCCGCCCGTGATGGCGATGCACAGCGCGACGCTGTAGAGTCCGTAGCAAAGCAGCGCCACGTAGATGGCCGTGCTGAAGTGGGACGGCTGGAACGGATCGAAGACGAAGATGTCGAGCGCCGAAACGGCGAGCATGCTGCGCATGAGCGCCACCATGCGGGCATCCACCGATTCGGCACCAAGGAACTGCGGCGGCAAGCGGTCCCCCTCCGCTCCCATGACCGGCCACGTTACTCCATCGTTTGATTGATGTGAATCCCCGCCGGCCCGGGGAATATGCGCCGGGGGGGAGTGTCACGGTGCAGCCGAGCAAGCCGATCCGCGTCATGCTGGTCGACGACCACCGCAGCGTGCTCTGGGGACTCGAGAAGCTCATCGATGGAGACCGGCCGCGCATGGAGGTCGTCGGCAAGGCGACGAGCTGCGCTGCCGCCATCGAGCTCGCCAGCCGCATCTCGCCCGACGTCGTGGTGCTCGATCTCGACCTCGGCGGCGAAAACGCCTGTGAAATCATCCCCGTGCTGGTGAACGGGGGCGGCACGCGGGTGCTCGTCTGGACCGGCATGCGCGACAGCCGGGCGCGTGAGCAGTCAATTCTGCGCGGCGCCTCCGGTCTCGTGCAGAAGGAAGAGCCTGCCGAGACGCTGCTCCGTGCGATCGAGAAGGTGCATCGCGGCGAGCTGTGGCTCGACCGTTTGACCACCGGCCGCATCTTCATCGAGCTCTCGAGCCGCAAGCACGGCACTGCGGCCGACGCCGAGGACCGCCGCATCGCCGCGCTTACCGCGCGCGAGCGCGACATCATCGGGCAGTTGGTTGCCGATCCCGGGGCGGACAACCGCCGGCTCGCCGGACGCTTGCATATCGGCGAGCACACGCTGCGCAATCACTTGAGCCGCATCTACGACAAGCTGGGCGTGCCCAACCGCCTCGAGCTCTACGTGTTTGCCCAGCGCCATTCGATAAAGCCGCTTCCTGCTTGACGGCGGCATGACAACCGTCACAGGAGAAAAGGTACGCGGCGACCGCGCGCAGGGGGGCGCGCGCGCTCACCATTAAACGCACGAACGAGTGCCGGGGAACCGTGTTGCCGGGACGCCGCGAACCACGCTTCGAAAGCGATCTCGCCGTCGAGCTCGATGGCGGCAGCGCGCGCGCGCGCAACGTCAGCGCCTCTGGAATCTATTTCGAGACTGCAGTGCCGTTCAGGAAGGGAAGCGATCTGCGCTTCACAGTGCAGTTCGCGCCGGTGGAGGGCGCGCCGCTGCGCATGGAGTGCCGCGCGCGCGTCGTGCGCGTCGAGCGCCTGGTCGGCCGCTTCGGCGTCGGCGCCGCGATCCAGCACTTCAACTTCGTCCGCGAGCGCAAAGCCACCGATGAAAGCGCCTGACTCCATGGTTTACCCGCGACCTCGTCTGCACCAGCCAAACCTGATGCAAGCGGTCGCCCTCTACGGGGCGGGGCGACCCGCCCCTTTTTCTTCGCCGCCATGAACCTCGTCTACCATTTCCTGCACGCGCGCAACACGCACACGCTCGAGCCCGGTGCCGTACTCTTCAACGAGAACGATGCGGTGGGCCCGATGTTCGTGCTCCTGGAAGGCAGCGCGCGCATCGTTGTGGCCGGGCACGTGGTGGAGGTGGCGGGCCCGGGGACGCTGCTCGGCGAGATGGCGCTGGTCGACGACCTGCCGCGCAGCGCCACCGTCGTCGCCGTCGAGCCCTGCCGCGTGCTGCCGATCGGACGGGCCGAGTTCGATCTCCTGGTACGCGAGAAGCCGGAGTTCGCCCGCCACGTGATGAAGGTGCTGGTGCAGCGGCTGCGCCGCATGAACGAGCTCTTCGGCGAGATGAAGGCGGCACAGCGCGAGGCCGGCGAGGTGTTCCGCTCGCAGCACACCCGCAAGTGGCGTGCGCCGCACGTGGACGACACCATTCCGATGTAGTCAGCGGCGAATGCCGAGCTTGCGCAGCAGGCTCTCGCGGCGCGTCAGCCACCAGCCATATTGCACCGGCCAGCGCTCCATCTGCGGATCGGCGCCGAGCGCCTGCGCCGCGTGGTGCGGCCAGTTCGGGTCGTAGAGCGCTTCGCGCGCGATGGCGATGAGGTCCGCGCGCCCGGCGGCGAGCGCCTCCTCGGCCTGCTGGGCGGTAATGATCAGGCCGACGGCCATCGTCTTCACTCCCGCTTCCTTGCGCACGCGCTCGGCGAAGGGCAGCTGGAAGCCCGGCACCCGCGGCAGCGTGTACTTGGTCGCCGCAGTCGCCGAGCCGAGGATGCCGCCCGATGAGCAGTCCACCACGTCCACGCCGCTCGCTTTCAGCTCGCGCGCAAAAGCGACCGTGTCTTCGATCGTCCAGCCGCCATCGACATCGTCGATCGACGAGACGCGCACGAAAAGTGGCCGCTCGGCAGGCCAGGCCTCGCGCACCGCGCGCACTACGCGCAGCGGAAAACGCATGCGCCCTTCGCGCGAGCCGTGATTCGAAATCGGCGAGAGGAAGCTGTGCAGCAGATAGCCGTGCGCGGCATGGACCTCGAGCACCTCGAACCGCGCCGCGACCGCCCGGCGCACCGCGGCGCGATAGGCGTCGAGGAGCGTCTCTTGGTCGCGCTCGCCGATCGGCCGCGGCCTGAGCCAGCCCTCGCCCAGCGGCGCGCTCGTCGGCCCGACGATTTCCCAGGCGTTGTCGCCCCGCGCGACATCCGCGTCCGTCAGCGGCGCATTGCCGTACCACGGCCGCGCCATGCTCGCCTTGCGTCCCGCGTGCGCGAGCTGGATCGCGGGCGTTGCGCCTTGCGAGCGGACAAATTCGGCGATGCGCGCGAGTCCAGGGATGTGCGCGTCGTCCCAGATGCCGGTATCGCCGTGCGTGATGCGGCCGCGCGCCTCCACCGCGGTCGCCTCGACGAACACGATGCCGGCGCCGCCCTGCGCGAACTTGCCGAGGTGCACCAGGTGCCAGTCGGTCACATGGCCGTCGCGCGCCGAGTACTGGCACATCGGCGACACCACGATGCGGTTGCGCACCTTGACGCCGCGCAGCTCGATCGGCTGAAAGAGGAGCGGTGCGTTCATTATTGTGACCCTGGCGCCGAATTCAAGATCATCGCTTCGGCCATCCGCCGTAGGGCACGGTGATGATCTCGAGGAAGTGGCCGCCCGGCTCCTCGAAGTACACGCCGCGCCCGCCGTCATGGCGATTGATCTTGCCTTTCTCGCGCTTCGCCGGATCGGCCCAGTAATCGAGCCCGCGCTCCTTGATGCGGCCGAAGATGGCGTCGAACTCCTTTTCGCTCACGAGAAACGCATAGTGCTGCTTCTCCACCTCGTAATCGGCGTCGCAGAAATCGAGCGTCACGTCGTTGTCGAGCGGCACGGTGAGGAAGTACGAGCCGAACGGCTTTGCCTTGGGCAGGGCGAAGAGCGCGGTGAAGAAATCCGCCGATTCGCGCTTGTCGCGCACGTTGACGATCGTATGGTTCAGCTTGACCGTCACAGGAGGAAGACGCCTTTGCCGCTCGCCTGCTGGTCGAAGAGACGATAGGCTTCGTCCGCCTGTTCGAGCCGCCAGCGATGCGAGAAGATGCGCTCGAGCGGAATCCTGTTCTTGGCGATGAACTCCGCACACTCCTGCATGCCCATTGCGCTGAAGGTCCACGAGCCGATCAGCGTCACCTGCCGGCGCAAGAGATCGGGGCTCACCTCCAGCGTCACGTCGCCGCCTTCGCCGACATAGCACGCGGTCCCCCAGGTTCTCACGCAGCGCACGGCCGCACGCCGTGCTGCAGCCGCGCCCGTGCAGTCGAGCGCGAGATCGACGCCCGCGCCGCGCGTGAGCTCGCGCAGCGCCGAAACCGGATCTTCGTTGCCGGCGTCGATGACGGCGTCGGCCCCGAACGCCTCCGCCAATTTCATTCGCTCGGCAGAGGTCTCCACCGCGATGACGCGCGCACCCATGGCGGCGCCGAGCACAGTTGCGGACAGCCCGACCGGGCCCTGGCCGAACACGGCGAGCGTGTCGCCGCCGGCGATGCGCATGCGCCTGAGCGCGCCATAGGCGGTGCCGGTGCCGCAGGCGACCGCGGCGCCTTCGGCGAAGGAAAGCTCCTCGGGAAGCGGCACCAGCGTGCGCACCGGTACCTTGAGGTAGTCGGCGTGTCCGCCATGCGCGGTGACGCCGTAGACGGTGATGCCCGCGCGGCAAAGCTGCGACCAGCCGGTGCGGCAATGCGCGCAGGCGCCGCAGCCTGCATAGTGGTGATCCATGACGCGCTGGCCGATGGGCGCCTCGCGCTCCGCGACGCCCGCGCCGCGCGCGACGATGACGCCGCAGGGCTCATGCCCGGCGATGAAGGGCTCGGCATTGCCGCCCAGTCCAAGCGCGGCCTGCGCGGCGCCCGGCGGCGAGCGATAGAACTTGAGGTCCGAGCCGCACATGCCGGAGGCTTTCATCTCGATCACCACCTCGCCCTCGCCGGGCGTGGGATCGGGAAAGCTGCGCAGCTCGACCCGGCGATCGCCGAGGAAAACGACGCCGCGCACGTGCTAGGGCTGCGCGATCCTGGTCTTCTTGCCCGGCTCCTTCTTGAGCGACATCGCCGAGGCGCCGCCCTGCCACTGGCTCTCGTCGATCTTCTCGCCGAGGAAGTTGAGCTCGATCGTCACGTCGTCCGGATCCTTTAGGAAGATCTGGAAGAGCGGCGGCTTGGCATCCGGGAAGCTGCGGTAGTGCATCTCAACCTTGTTCTGCTGGATGCGGTCGCGCACCTCCGGCGCATTCTTGGCAAGAAAGGCGATGTGGTCGACGGCGCCGGAGCCGGTGGTGCCTTTCGGGTGCTTCTTCAGGAGGAACTTGTCGCGGATCTGGTTCGGCGCCTGCCAGGCGAGGTGCACGCAGGTCTCGCCGTTCGCCTTCAGCCAGTAGCCCGGAAAGCCGAAATCCGGCCGCTCGCGGTCCACCTGCATGCCGAGCACGCGGCAGTAGAAGTCCTTGGTGCGCTCGAGATCCTTGGCGACGAGCAGGAAGTGATTCAGTTCGGTGATAGGCATGGCGGTCTCCTCAGTCGCTATGATTTTACCCATGCCGCGATTGCTGCCGCTCGTGCTTTGCTTTGTCGTCGCCGCCGCCGGCGCGCAAACCTATGAGCCCTACGAGGGCCAGCCGGGGAAGGACGTCGTCTGGGTGCCGACGCGGCCGGCGCTCGTCGAAACCATGCTCAATCTCGCGAACGTCACCGAGCGCGACGTCGTCGTCGACCTTGGCTCGGGCGACGGGCGCATGGTGATCGCGGCCGCGAAGCGTGGCGCGCGCGCCATCGGCATCGAATACGAGCCGGACATGGTGGCGCTGGCGCGGCGCAATGCCGCGGCGGCGGGCGTCGCCGAGCGCGCGCAGTTCGTGCAGGGCGACATGTTCCAGGCCGACTTCTCGCAGGCGACCGTGCTCGCGCTTTTCCTGCTGCCGGCCAACCTGCGGCGGCTCACGCCCAAGTTCCTGGAGCTCGCGCCCGGCACGCGCATCGTCGTCAACACCTATCGCATCGAGGGCTGGGACGAGGAGACGTTCTCCGAGCTCGGCGACGCCTGCGCAAGCTGGTGCACGGCGCTCCTCTACCTCGTGCCGGCAAAAGTCGCCGGGAGGTGGCACCTGCCGATCGGCGATCTCGAGCTCGCGCAGGACGCGCAGCGCATCAGCGGCACGCTTACCCCGCCGGGCGGGCGCAAGACCGGCGTCACCGGGCGCCTTAGCGGCGAGCGCATCCGCTTTACCGTCGCCGGAAGCGGCGACTACACCGGGCGCGTGCACGGCGCCGAGATGTCCGGCGATGCGAAGGGCAGCTTCTCGGGATTCTGGAAAGCGACGCGCCTCGATTCGGGGACGCAGCCGAAATAGTTCGTCTGCCGATGAGGTACCCTACGGTTATGAGGACGACGACGCCGAGCCTTGCAGCGATGGCGCTCGCGCTCGCGCTGGGCGCCTGCGCCACCGCCACGGTCGAGGATGTCAACAAGGCGCGCGACTCCTGGCAGGGCGCGAGCTACGAGGATGTGCTGCGCGCCTGGGGCGCGCCCGCGCGCAGCACGACGACGACCGACGGCCGCTATTGGTACACCTGGGTCACCGAGTCCTATGCGCAGCCGAGCTCGAGCGTCGGCATCGGCATAGGGGGCATGAGGATCGGTGGCGGTGGATCCACCGGCGTGGGCGTCGGCATGAGCACGCCGGTTGGCTCGCCCGAGCCGCCGGCGCGCTGCGAGCGCACGTTGGTGTTCGCCGACGGCAGGGTCGTCGATCAAAGCTGGATCGGACCGCCCAGCATGTGCGTGGACTTCAAGCGGCACTGAATCCCGCCGCCGCTACTTGGGCGCGTGCGGCATCTCCTTCTCTTCCTTTTCGATCTTCGGCTTCATCGCGCGGCTCTTCTTCTGAGCCTCTTTCTTCACGTCGCTCTGCTTCATGCCGGGCTTGCGCATCTTCCCGGCCATCGGCTCGTCCATCTTCGCCGGCGGCTTCGGATCGGCGGCGAACGCGCTGAAAGCGAGGCACGCGACCGCAATGGCCATCGCCTTGTACAGCGCGCGGCGCAGTTGCAAGCACATCGCGGCAGGCTCTGCGACGGGAATGCGAGGTGGGTCGTAGTGTCGGCGACCCGCCTCTTTCCCTCCGCGTCCCTCGTTCTAGGAAAGTTGCGTCTTCTACGGTGCCGCGTTGCCGTAGATGTTCTGATCGATGCCGCCCGCGTGCGGACAGCGATCGCCGCTCCAGCTTTTGATCGTGTTGCCCTTGTTGTCCGTAGACGTCAGGACGACTCGGCACTGGAGAACATCGGACGTGCCCGCGTCCTGGTCCTCCGGCGCCTCGCGCGGGTCGATGCCCTGCACCGTATTGCGCCAGTCCGTCCAGACCGCGTAAGCGACGCTCCCCAGCGAGGTCACCCAGAGGTAGTCGCCTGCGAACGGCACTGCGCGATTGTCGAACTGCTCATAGTTCGGGTTCGTCGTGACGTTGCTCAAGCGCGATGACCTGCTCCAGGTCGCGCCGGCGTCCGTCGAGCTCGACGCGAACACGTCCAGCGACGGAACATTCCTGCCGTCGGCGCAGTTGCCGATCGGGCGCGTGATGCTGTAGCACGCGTCGTTCCGGCTATCCCACCAGATCGCGTGCAGGACGCCGCCGTCGGCCGAGATGTCGGGGAACACCTGGTGCCCCGTCGACTGGTTGTCGATGAGCTTCGGCGTCGTGGACGCCCCGGTGGCGCCGTCGTAGCGCAGGAAGAAGGTCGCGGCCTGGCCGCCGGTACCAGAACCGACCGTGCCGTAGGTCGTACCGGTCGGAGCCTGCGTGCCCGGCTTCGTCGCGTCATAGACCACGTACACCCACTCGTGGGCTTTATCGAGCTGATCGGCCGTCGAGCGGACCTGCGTGTCACGGCGGAAGAACGTGTACCCGGAGGCACACGCGTCGGCGAAGTCGCCGCAGTCGCGGGCCGAGCCGCCGGCGGCAATGGCGTCTTCGCCGAATAGCGGATCGTCGGGCTGGGACTGGGGCGTCGGTATCGGTTGCGGGGCGGAGACGTCCTCCGCATCTGACGGCACGAGGTTGGCGACCAGCTGCGCCGGCGAGAATGTTTTTCCGCAGTCGGTCGATTTCGCAACCCCAACGCCATCACTGGATGGGCCTGGGCCCGTGAACGTCCGGAAGGTGACGTAAACGTGGCCGTTTGCTGTTACGGCGATGTCCGGGTTCTGAAGGCTCTTGAACGACCCCGACGTGAGCTTCATCGGCGCGCTGAAGGTGACCCCGTGGTCGGTCGAGCGCGAGAAGTAGATCGCGTTCGCACCGTTGCCGTTGAAGCGTGACCACGAAAAGTAGACGTTGCCGTCGCAGGATCCTCCGGTACGGTCGACTTCGATCGCAGTCTTATCGTTGAATTTGCCCAGCAAGTTGGGTGCCGACGAGCCGGTTGCGACGACTGTCGTCCCGTAGTACTCGAGACCGTCCTGGGTTGTGTCGGGAGCGTCCGCGCCGCCGGGGTTGCGGAATCGCGCGACGAAGAGGTCGCCGAACGTCTTCTTGGTGCCCGCCGGATCGCCCGAGCTCTCCGAGCCGAAGAACACGCGGCCGTGGTTGTCCCATGCGATCACCGGGTCGCCGGCGCTCGCCGTTCTCGCCTGCGAGAGTGCGGCGTACGGCGAGGTGTCGTCCGGATAACCCGGTACGAGCGAGCTGGCCCAGTTCAAGCCGCCGTCGAGCGAACGGTAGTAGCCGAGCCAGATTGGCCCCACGGCTCCCGCCAGTGCGCCGCGGTTGTAGACCCCGCAGTAATCGTTCGAGCTGGCGAGCAGCACGCGCGTGTTGCGCGGATTCACGGCAACGGCGGGCTCGTTCTGGCGACCCTTGGAGATCGTGCACTCGTCGAGCGTCTGGTCTGTGTACGGCTTCCCGGTGGCGAGCGTGTAGGCGCTGACGTAGCCGGCGCCGCAGTTCGCATCGGGATGGCAATCGTTCGTCAGCCGGACATCGGTGCCTGCGGCGATTCCAACCGAGAACGGCGCTAGGGACGCGAGGACGGCAACGAAGGCAATCCTGCCCATGATTTCTCCTCCCTATGGTTTGTTTCGAGCCTCGATACTAACTCTCGTCGGCTTCAGCGACCAGAAGCGCCAGCGCTCCTTAAGCGATGATGCGAATGGGCCGCGTGTCTAGAGCACGCGGCCGCTCGCCTCGTCGATCAGGTGCATGTAGCGCAGATCGGCGAGCAGCTGCGCGCGTTTGCCAGCCTGGAGATCCGCCGTCGGGTCGGTGCGCGCGCACACCTCGGCGCCGTTCAGGCTGAAGAAGACGAGCGTCTCCATGCCCATCGGCTCGGTGACCTCCACCGAGACATCGACCGCCGACTGGCCGGGCAGCGTGTGGCTGCGCATCTCGGTGAGATGTTCCGGGCGCAGGCCGAGGAGCAGTCTTTCTTTGCCGGCATGTGCCCGGTAGCGCGCGACGCGTTCCTGCGGCACTGGGAGCGAGATGTCGCCATGCAGCCGCAGGCGCAGCGCGCCGGCCGTCTCCTCCAGGCCGCAGCGCATGATGTTCATCGCCGGCGAGCCGATGAACCCGGCGACGAACAGCGTCGCCGGCGAGTGGTAGAGCTCGTGCGGCGTGCCGACCTGCTCGATCAGCCCCGCGTTCATCACCACGACGCGGTCGGCGAGCGTCATCGCTTCGATCTGGTCGTGCGTGACGTAGACGGTCGTGGTGCGCACCTTCTGGTGGATCTTCTTGATCTCGGTGCGCATCTGCACGCGCAGCTTCGCGTCGAGGTTGGAGAGCGGCTCGTCGAACAGGAACACCTTCGGGTCGCGCACGATCGCGCGCCCCATCGCCACGCGCTGGCGCTGGCCGCCGGAGAGCTGCTTGGGCTTGCGGTTGAGGAGCTCGCTGAGGCCGAGGATGCGCGCGGCGTTGTTGACGCGCCGCGCGATCTCGTCCTTCGGCAGCTTCTTCAGCCGCAGGCCGAACGACATGTTCTCGTGCACCGTCATGTGCGGGTAGAGCGCGTAGTTCTGGAACACCATCGCAATGTCACGGTCCTTCGGCGGCACGTCGTTCACCACCGCGTCGCCGATCACCACCTCGCCGTCGGTCACGTCCTCGAGGCCCGCGATCATGCGCAGCGTCGTCGTCTTGCCGCAGCCCGAGGGACCGACCAGCACGACGAATTGCTTGTCCGGGATGTCGAGGTCGATGCCGCGCACCGCGGGCGTGCCGTCGTAGTGCTTGACCAGCCTGCGCAAGTTGACCTGCGACATCGAGTTATCCCTTGGTGGCGCCGGCGGTCAGGCCGGCGATGTAGTAGTCCATCAGGAACGCGTAGATGAGCAGCGGCGGCAGCGCGCCGAGGAGCGCCGCGGTCATGATCTGGCCCCAGGCGTAGACGTCGCCGCGGATGAGCGTCGTGACGATGCCGGCCGGAAGCACGAGCTGGTCGGCGGAGGTGGTGAAGGCCATCGGGTAGAGGAAGTCGGCCCACGACACGGTGAAGGCGAAGATTGTCGCGGCGATGATGCCCGGGAGCGCGACCGGGATGAAGATCTTGGTGAGCGTCTGCAGGTAGCCCGCGCCGTCGATCAGCGCCGCCTCGTCGAGCTCCTTCGGAATGCTCGCGAAGTAGCCGATCATGATCCAGGTGCAGAAGGGCACCGTGAGCGTCGGGTAGATCACGATCAGCACCCAGTAGTGGTTCATCAGCTCGATGCCGGTCCAGTCCTGGATGAAGGCGAAGATCTTGAAGAGCGGGATGAAGAGCAGCGTCTCGGGGATCAGATAGGTCAGGAACACCCCGGTGCCGAGCGCCGCCGAGCCCCAGAAGCGCATGCGCGAAAGCGCGAACGCGGCGGGGATGCTGATGAGCATCGTGATCGTCACGACCGCGAGCGAGACGATGGCCGAATTGCGGAAGAAGGTCAGGTACTGGCCGGAGGTCAGCAGGGCGAAGTAATTCTCGAGCGTCGGCTGGTAGACCCACCAGGGGTTGGTCACCGCCCCGACCTCCGCGCTCGACTTGAGCGACGTGATGAACATGTAGATCGGCGGCGTGAGGAAGAAGACCGCGAACAGCACGAGGAAGAAGTACGACCAGTAGAGCGCGCGGCGCCGGTCGCGCCGCATGCTGCCCTGGCGCAGCGCCGCGTGCTCCGCCTGCCCGGTGCCGACGACGGCGGCCACGCTCAGGTCTCCGTGCCGCGGCGGTTGATGTCGCGCAGGATGAAGACCGCGGCGATGGCGAGGATCGGGAACATGAAGAGCGAGACGCAGGCGCCGAGCGAGATGTCGCCGCCCTCGATGCCGAGCTTGAACGCCCAGGTGGCGAAGATGTGCGTCTGGTCGATCGGCCCGCCGGAGGTGAGGATGCGCACGATGTCGAAGTTCGCGAACGTGACGATGAGCGAGAACAGCGCCGTGATCGAGATGATGTTGCGCATCATCGGCAGCGTCACGTACCAGATCTTCTGCCACCAGTTCGCGCCGTCGATGGCGGCGGCCTCGTAGAGCTGCTCCGGCACGGACTTCAGCGCCGCGAGGTACATGATCAGGAAGAAAGGCGCGCCGTACCAGACGTTGACCAGGATGACGGAAAAGCGCGCCCAATACGGATCGCCGAGCCAGTTGATCGCCGGCAGGCCGGTGCGCGTGAAGATCCAGTTGAAGGCGCTGTAGGACGGATCGAACAGCCAGAACCAGCCGAGGGTGCTCATCGCCGGCGGAATCACCCACGGGATGAGCAGCATGCCGCGCCACTTGCGCTGCCCCTTGGTGGGTACGTTGTGCACGAAGTGCGCGACGACGAAGCCGATCAGCGCCTTGAACACCACCGCGCTGACGGCGAAGATCACCGACTGCTTGACCACCATCCAGAAGAGATCGCGCTTGAAGAGGAAGCTGAAGTTGGCGAGCCCGACGAAGTGCTCGAGCGACTTGTTCAGCATCGCGAGGTACAGCGAGTAGAACGCGGGATAGACGACCAGCGCCGCAATCAGCGCCATCAGCGGCAGCGCCATCAGGAACGCGATCGTCGACCTGCGGCGCGCGAGGCGCCGCAGCCCGCCGCGACGCGCGGCGAGCTGCGGCTGACCCGGGAGGACGGCGGCCATCGGCTCCCGCCTAGGAGCGCATGTAGCCTTCGAGCTCGGAAGCCGCCCAGCCGATCGTGGCGTCGATCGACTCGCCGCCCTGCGTGCACTTGGCGATCATCTTGGTCATGATCGCCTGCACGTACATCTGCTGTGCGATGCCGGTCGGCGCCGGGCTGCAGGCCATCCAGACAACCTGGTCCTTCTGCGGCGGGTAGTGGGAGACCGTGCCCACCGGTGGCTCGACCTGTTGCCAGACCTTGAAGTTGCGCATGCTCGCGAACGACGGAATGTCGTAGCCGATGCTCGCGTTGACGAGCTGCTCGACGCTCGAGCGCTGCAAGAGATGCGCGAGCAGGCTCTTCGCCGCGCTCTTGTTCTTCGAGAACTTCCAGGTACCCCAGATGAACGGCAGGTAGGGCGCGAAGCGGCCCTTCGGGCCTTTCGGCATCTCGAAGGTCCAGAGCTGCGCCGCGACCTTGGGGTTGTCGCGCTTCGCCACCGCGTAGGCCGAGGGCGGGTTCATGATCATCGACCCCTGGCCGGAGATCAGGTACTTGTTGTTCGAAGCGTCATCCCAGGCGAAGACGTCGCCCGGCATGAACTTCACGAGCTGCTGCGAGTACTCGAGGACCTGCTTCACCGCGTCGGACTTCACCGTGATGTTGCCCTTCGCGTCGACGAGCTGCGCGCCGTAGGACGCGAACATGGCGCCGACCCAGTCGACCGAGTCGGTGGTCTGCCCGAGGCCGAGGCCGATCGGGTTGCCGGCCTTCTGCAGCTTCTCGGCCGCCTTCAGCATCGTGTCCCAGGTCCAGTTATCCGCCTCTTTCGTCGGCGGCTTGTTCGGCGGGTACCAGGCCTGCAGGTCGATTGCGGCGTGCTGCTTGAAGAGATCGAGCCGTGCGCACGGCGGCTTCACCTGTGTGCCGGTCACCGCCGGCACGCCGATCCAGTGGCCGTGCGACTTGCCGAGGTACTCCATCGCCGGATCGACCGGGCCATTCGCTTTGATGAGCGCGTTCATCACGT
This sequence comes from Burkholderiales bacterium, assembly GCA_035689325.1. Lineage (GTDB taxonomy): Bacteria > Pseudomonadota > Gammaproteobacteria > Burkholderiales > SG8-39 > SCGC-AG-212-J23. The sequence continues at coordinate 21,929 of DASSLQ010000004.1, forward strand.
CATCGACGGGCTCGAGGCTTTTCTCGAGCGAGCGCGGATACCAGGCGAGCTGCTGCAGGATGTCGTGGCCCGAGCGCGCCTGCGACTCGGCGGTCGCCGTCATCATGATCTTGTTGCCCTGCGAGGTGATGTAGTCGATCTTGACGTCGACCTTTTCCTTCTTGCCCCAGTCCATGCACAGCTTGGTCAGCGTGTCGTTGGCCCCGGGCACCCAGTGGTCCCAGAAGCCGAGAGTCAGGCTGCCGGCGGCGTGCGAGGTACGGATGTATGGAAAGCCGATTGCCGCCGCGGACGCGGCGGCGGTTCCGGCGAGAAAGCGACGACGGGTGAACGAGCGGCGACGGCTCATGGGAACTCCTCCTCGGGAGTGGGATTGCGTGGCGGGCAATCCTACCCCGATTCACGCCCCCGGGGTCACCTAGTCGCTCATCACGTTGGGGAAGGCCATGCCGAAGGTGACGATGCAGATCGCGAGCTTAAGCACGAAGAGCACCTTCTGCTTGGGCTTCATTTCCTTGTAGGGAGTGGGCATGGAGCCGGAGACTACCGGAGGGCCACTTACGAAATGCTGTCGGAATTTCCTACGCGGGCATTTGTTAACCGGGCATGCGTTTCCTGGCTCTGACGTGCCTGTTGGTCGGGGGCTGCGCAGCCGCCGAGAGCGATTGCCGCACAGGCGACTGGTATGCGCTCGGCGAGCGCGACGCGACCCTGGGGCGGCGGCCCCAGATCGAGCACTACAACGACCAGTGCCCGCGCTACGGCGTGCGGCCGGCCGAGTCCGAATACCTCGCCGGCTGGGCGATCGGCTACTCCAGGACCAGCTTCCGGCAGCCCAACTGAGTTGTCGTTCCCGCGCAAGCGGGAACCCAGATTTCGACGATCGAGCGCTACATCTCGCGCCCGGGGCCCGGCGGCAGCTTGTCGGGGAAGCGCGGGATGAAGCCGTCCCGGTTCGGCATCTTCACCTTGGGCAGCGTCTGCGCGTTCATCACCTCGTTCTCGCCGATGATCTTGTTCAGCGCGAGGATGTACGCCGTCAGCGCATAGACCTCGTCATCGGTCAGCGTGCGCGGCGCCTGCCACGGCATCGCGCGGCGGATGAAGTCGAAGATCGTGGTCGAGTAGGGCCAGAAGTTGGCGATGGTCTTCGGCGCGTCGATGCTTTTGATCGGCGGCGCGCCGACCAGCGCGGCGTGGACGCCGCCCTTCGCGCCCTCGCCGTGGCAGTGCGCGCACTTCTGCGCGAAGATCGGCGCGCCCTGCGCCATGGTGCCGCTGCCGGGCGGCAGGCCTTTGCCGTCGGGATAGACGTGGATCTCCCAGGCTGTGATGTCGGTGTGCGTGAGCGGCTGGCCGAGATTCGGCCCCGCGGCGAGCGCCGGGCCGGAGACGAGCAGCAGCGCAAGGAGGCTACGCGTAGACATGGCGCACGTCTCCTTTCGCGTCGATCGCCCAGCTCGTGATGCCGTTGTAGTGCTGGCTCGGAAAGCCGGTTGCCGGCGGCACGCGCGCGGCCTGGCCGCGCACGGCGATGATCTCGGCGCGCGTCGGCTGCGCGTTGCCCTGGTCATCCCAGGCGCGGCTTTGCAGCACCGCGGGGCCGCCGTTCCAGTTCCACGGGATGCGAAAGCGCGTGAAGCACTTGCTCATCACCGGCTCCTGCAGCGCCGCTTCCGCCCAGCTCTTGCCGCCGTCGGCGGACACCATCACCTTCGTGATCCGTCCGTTGCCGGAGTAGGCGATGCCGGAAATCTCGTAGAAGCCTGCGCCTTTCATGGCGTAACCGATGGAAGGACGGGTGATGAACGATTTCACTTCCTGAATGAAGTAGAAGCGGTAGGCCTTGCCGTTCGGCAGGATCGGCGCGTAGGTGCGCGCTTCGTAGTAGCTCATCGCCGGCAGCTCTGCGAGCTCGAGCCGCCGCACCCATTTCACATTCATGTTGCCTTCCCATCCCGGGAGCAGCAGCCGCATCGGATAGCCCTGGCCCGGCATCACGCGCTCGCCGTTCTGGTAGAGCGCGATCATCGCGTCGTCGAGCGCCTTGGTCACCGGGAAGCTGCGGCTTAGGTGCGGCGCATCGGCGCCTTCGGCGATCACCCACTTCGCTTTCGGATCGACCCCGGTCTCTTCGAGCAGCGTCGCGAGCTTTACGCCGGTCCACTCGGCACAGGAGGCGAGCCCGTGCAGCGCCTGCGCGGTCGCCTGGATCGGCTCGGGTGAGAAGAGCGGCGCGCTGTTCCCGCCGCACTCGACGAAGGTAAAGCGCGACACCATCGGATAACGCGCGAGCGCATCGAGCGTGAAGACGAGCGGCCGCTTCACCAGGCCATGGATTGCGAGGCGGTGCTTGTCCGGCTCGATGTCCGGATTGCCCGCGTGCGAGATGGTGAAGTGCAGGCCGTTCGGCGTCGCGGTGCCCTGCAGCAGGTGATGCGGCGTGCGCGCGTGCTGCGTGCGCGGCTCGCCCTTCGGGTTGCTGAGCGTGCGCACCGCGGCCTTCTCGAACTTCGAGGGCGCGCCGTACGGCGGCACCAACTCGCCGGGCTCTTTACCCCAGGGCGGCTCCGCCAGCGGCTCGGCCTTCGCCGCATAGCCTGTCATCGCCGCGGCGAGCGCGGCGCCGCCGCGCAGGAACGCGCGGCGATCGAGCAGTCCGTTACCCGCTGCCGCTACGAACTTTTCCATGCTGCCTCCTCCTCGGAAGGTGCACGGAAACTATACGCCGGTAATTCGGGGACGAAGCCCCAATTGGAAATCGATGCGAGCGGTTAATCGGGACCTCGCATGTTGTCGCTCCCTGGCCTTAGATGCATTGTCTGCGCGCCGATTACCAACGATTGTTTTTGCGCATAGTGGGATTGAGCCGTTCGATATCACGCTGAACTTGCTCGCGGGGCCGTTCGTAAACGATCTCGCGCCCCATTACGCTGCCAACGTAGGCCTGCCCGGTGCGCGTCGGAGTCAGTGCACACCTGACGCTGTGCACTCCTTCGCCGAGAACAACCTCAATTCGTTCAACCCGCTTGCTGAGAACCGTGACATCCACGGTTTGGCCGGTCTCGGTCACGCGAACTTTGATCTTCTCGGCATTCATAGGCCCTCCGCGACGTTGATTTCTCGTTGCACGCGATCGACGTCCGCTTACCTAATGCAATTCTAACGTCCGCGGTGTGGCGCGCTGAGGCAAGCGCGCAGCGCCGAAGCGTAAGCGTCGCGCACCAGCGCGCGCTGAGGCGGGCGACTGCTCCGCTGCCGCTGCGACGTAATCGCGTTCCGCCACTCATATGCGCCGAGGGCGGGAGGGTTCGGGCTCCGTCCCCGAATTAGCCGACGCTGATTTCCTGGATGATCTCGCCGACGCGCAGGCCCCTGGCGCGCACGCGAACCTTGCCGCGACCCTGCACGGGAATGGAGACGGCGCGGCGCGACACGCTGCCGCGGCTCCTCTGATAGAAGATGTACTCGTTGTAGAGGCCGCGGCCCCAGCCTTCGAGGTGGCCGACCTCGGTGCGCGCATCGCGCGGATCGATGCTGCAGCCGCCGAGCGGCTCGACTTCGACGAACACGCGCGCATCCAGCGCGAGCTTCTTCGCCGAATCGAGCACGTACGTCGGCAGATAACCCGCGTTCGCGACCTCCACTTCGATGCGGCCGTTGGCATAGCGCGCCTGCATTTCGAGCGCCGGCGCCATCGCCGCTACGCGCAGGTACATCGCCGCCTGGCGCTGGCAGACGTCGGCGAGCATTTCGTAGGGCGGGTTGTTCAGGCCGACGGTCGACACGGTGCCGCCGATCTCCACGTCGCCAAGCTGCGGATGGCGGAAGCGCTTCCAGCCGCGGAAGATGCGGCCGCTGTTCTTCTCGCGGTCGAACTTGGCGAGCGCCAGCAGGTTGTCGCGCGTGAGCCGGCTGTAGTGCTCGACAAAGGGCTTCTTACGCTCGATGCCCAGCCGCGCGAACAGGTCCCAGAGCTCGCAGGCGTAGGCGATCGTGCCGCGCGTGTAGTAGATGAAGTCGGTGATGTCGCCGTGGATCGGCTTCTCCGGCTCGTAGATGAACTCCTCGAAACCGCTCACCATCGGGTAGCCGCCGAGCTTCTCGCCCCATTCCTCGATCTGGCGATAGATCGCGAGATCTTCCTGGTTCATCTTCTTGTCGGGCGCGTCGCCGAGCGGGCGGATGTAGACGCCGCCGAAGGTGTGAAGGTTGAGCCAGGAGAAGATATTGGGATGCGCCGTCGCCCAGTCGATCACCGCGCGCGACTCGGGCTCGCTCGCGCCGTACGGGCCGGCGCCGACCTGCTCGGGCTCCGGCTTCCAGGCGTACGGGAAATTGCGGTTGAGATCGATGTCGTTGTCGGAGAGGAAATGCGGGTCGGGGACATGCACGCCGTCGTAGTTCTCGATCGTGCCTTCCGGCCACACCTTGTAGAACGGCCCCGTGTCTTCCAGCCGTCGCGGCAGCATGACGCCCGGCAGCTCGCGGTCCTCGACGAACTCGCCGGACGGATCCTCGCGCCTGAGCGAGAGCACGACGCCGTCGCCGTCGACGTCGCGCGCCACCCAGCGCGGCACGGGCGCGTGCTCGCGCCGGTCGCGCGGATTGGAGCGTACGTAGCGCCCGTCGCGTAGCACGGCCTCCGCGCCGTCCGGCGACATGCGCGGCAGCACATAGAAGAGGATGCCTTTCAGCCGCTCGCGCACGTGCGCGGGCAGCTGGTGCCGGTCCTCGCCCCGCTGCAGCGCGATCACGTCCTCGGCGATGGCGAGCGCGACGCTCGAGCCGCAGAGCTCCACCGCATGCATGTTGCCGTCGATCCACGCCGCGGCGCGCCGCCGGTCGGGCTCGCGGCCGATCTCGGCGAGCCAGAGCTCGCGGCCTTCGGCGCTCTTGCCGATGCTCTTGATGCGCACCAAATCCGGATGCTCTCGTGCCCAGTCCTGCAGCACGCGCGTCAGCTCTTCGTAGCGCAGGTACTTTTCGCGAAATGGACTCATCTTGTAAGCGAGAGCAGGCCGATGATGCCGAGGGTGAGGAACGCGATCGCTTCGCCGGCGATCAGGCCGCCGCCGACGAGCGACGTGCTGTCCATGTCGGCCGGCTGGAGATCGTCCTGGCGCTTGCCGAAGCGTTGCGCGGCTGCGTTCCAGAGGGAGGAGAACACGCCGCCGAGGCCATACCACAGCGCGGTCGGAAACTCGACGAAGCCGCCGAGGCTGGAGGCGTAGGGCCCGGGCAGGATGATGGTGTCGAGCACGAAGTCGGCGGTCTTGGTCGCGGCGCTGCGCTCCTTCCACGCCTGGTACGCGCGGCTGCGCTTCAGCGCGAGCCGCGCGAGCTGGATGACGAGCCCGATGGCGATGCCGAGGCCCATCAGCTCGAGGGTGGTGCTCTCGCTCGAGGCGAGGCCGCGCAGCACGCCGGCGAACTTGTAGGTCATCGCGCTCTGCCAGTTGCCGGTCCTCATCTCGGGATGCAGGAAGGTGTCGACCTTGAGCACGGGGTACGCGGCGAGGAACAGCTTCGTGATCACCACCGCGAACACCGCGCCCATCAGGATGCCGATCACCTGATAGCGGAACTGGATGATGCGGTTCGTGCCCAGGCGCCAGCCGGTCGAGCGGTCCTGCTGCATGTCGCCGCCAACGACCGTGCTCACGAGGAGGATTGAACCCGCGATGAGTCCGATCGCGGGATCGGTAAGTCCGGCGAGTGCCATCACCGTCACGCCGACGACGAACGCCGAGGAGATCGGATTGGAGTCGGAGATGCCGATGCTGATGCCGTTGATCAGGACGAAGACGCAGGCGAGGCCGATGCCGAGCAGCGCGTAGCCGACCGGAACTCCCATGCTGGCCGACACCGCCACGACCGCGATCGCCCAGAACACCGACCACCATACCAGCTTGCTCGTGTCGACCCGCTTCCACTCTTCGACCGCGGTGGCCGGCGCCGTGGCCGTGGAGCGATGGCGGGCCAGGGCCTCCCGCGCCACCACCGTCAGGTCGACGATAGCTGCCCCCAGGATCGTGCCGAGCGAGATCAGGAAGCCGACCTTGCGCCACGGATCGTGCGGCCCGAGGAGACCGGCCTCGCGCAGCCAGGGCGTGAGCGCAAGCCCGATCAGGCCGACTACGATCGCCGGCACGCCGATGCGGGCGCCGACGATCATGCCCGCGCCGAAATTCGACGCCGAGAAGCCGATCGCGCCGATGAAGGCCACGCCCGCCTTTTCCGCGGCCAGCGTGATTCCCGCGCCGAGCCCGAGGCCCGCGCCGAGGCGCGAGATCGAGCGGCGCAGCAGCGCTGCATCGGAGAGCGCGCGCAGGATGTTCGCCACCGCCAGGCCCGAGGGGTACTTGAGCTGCATGCGGTCGACGACCAGCGGCGTGTAGAGCATGCCGAGGCCCACGCCGAACATGCCGATGCAGAGGAAATACGCGACCAGCTGCCAGGTCGGCGGCTCGGCGAGTCCGAGCCAGATCATCGCCTGGATCAGTACGCCCATCGCCGCCATGCCGGCCACCGAGGCCGCCATCGACTGCATGTAGTTCGCGCCATGCTTGCCTTCGGCGCCGTAGCCGAAGGTCACCACGCTGCCGAGGATGCCCGCGAGCACCTGGCCGCCGATGAAGAAGCCGAGCGAGAAATTCATGTACGCCGCGGCGATGCCGCCGAGCGGGCCGAGGATGAAGATGGCGACGAGGGCGAGCAGCACGTGATAGCCGCGCGAGCCCATCGCCGGCAGGAAGCGGTAGCGCGGTGCTGGAGTTAGCGTCGCCGCCATTGCAGGGCGAACCAGGCGATCACGCACGCCAGCACCAGCACCATGACGATCACGATCTGCGCGTGCTTCAGATGTCCGATCCACGCCTCGACGGCGTACCACGCGAGATAGCCGACGCTCGCGACGATCGGGGCCCAGATCAGCACGCCGATGAAGTTGAAGAGCGCGAGACGCCACGGCGAGATGCCGCACGAGCCGATCATGATCGGGCCGGCAATGCGCAGCCCGTAGCAGAAGCGCAGCACGATCACCGCCGCCGCGTCCCAGCGGCGCAGGATCGCCTGCACGCGCGGCGCCTTCGCCGCGAGCGAGGGAAAGCGCGCCAGCACGCGCGGCCCGTAGCGCCGGCCGATGAAAAAGCACGCCTGGTCGCCGAGGAAGCCGCCGACGACCGCCACGGCGATGACGCCGGTGAGCGAGAGGTAGCCGTAGGCCGCCGCCACGCCGCCGAGCGCGAGCACCGTCTCGCCTTCGAGGAAAGTGCCGATGAAGATGGCGACGTAGCCGAAGTTGGTGACCAGGTCCTGCATCGCTACATCGTCGGGTTGGCGTACTTGCCGCCCATCGCCACGGTGCCGTAGGCCGCGCCGGCGATGTCGAAGTTGAACGAGAAGTGCTGGTTGATCGCCTGCGTGTCGCGCAGGAACCGCTGCAGCGGATCGCGCGTATAGATGCCGTTTGCGCCGTAGCAGGACCAGAGCGTCTCGACCGCTTCGCGCGACTGCATCACCGCGAGCGTATTCTGGATCCGCAGCCGCAGCTTGGTGTCCAGCTCGGGCACCTCGTTGCGCTCTGCGTAGCGATCGAAGGCGATCGCCGACTCGCGCATCAGATAGCGCGCGGCGTCGACCAGCGCGCGGGCTCGCGCGATCTTGATCTGTACCGCCTGGAAGTCGCTCACCTTGGCCCCGGTATAGGTTCCCACTCGCTTCGAGAACGCCTTTACCACGTGCTCGAGCGCCCCTTCGGCTGCGCCGAGCGCCGTGGCGGAAAGCGGGTGCCCGGCCGAAGCGACGATCGGGATGCGAAACAGCGGGCCGCCGTTCACCTTGCCGCCGGGATGCGCGAGCCCGCCGCGGCACCTGGTGAGCTCGAGCGCGCGCCGCTCGGGGACGAAGATCTCCTTCACCTCGATGTCCTTCGAGCCGGTGCCGATCATTCCCATCGCGTACCAGGTGTCGATGATGCGGTAATCGCTCTTCGGCACCATGCAAAGGCGCCAGTCGACGGCCGTCTTCTCGTCCTCGCCGTACACCGTGACCGCCAGCATGTTCCAGTCGCAGTTGTCGACGCCGGAGGAGAACGGCCAGCGGCCGCTCACCTCGAAGCCGCCGGGCACGCGCTTGCCGCGGCCGGCGGCGAGCGCGATGGAGGAAGCGATCAGCACGTCGGGGTTCGCGTTCCAGACTTCGTCCTGCGTCTCGGGCTCGTAGTAGCCGAGGATCCAGTGATGGCAGCCGAGGTTGCCGACGTTCCACGCGGTCGAGGGGCAGCCGCGCGCGAGCTCGGCGACGATGTCGACGACCGCGATATACGGCAGCTCCATGCCGCCGTAGCGCCTGGGCTGGTGATAGCGCAAGAGCCCCGTCTCGTGCAGCAGCTTCTCGTTCTCCGGCAGCAGCACGCGCGCGTCCTCGCACTTCTGCGCGCGCTCGGCGAGCGTCGGCACGATGTCGCGCGCACGGCGCATCGCTTCCTGGTAGGTGACGCTCGCGAAGCTCATTCAGCCTGAAAGGATCTCGACGTCGCGAATCAGGGGATCGTCGGAAACGGCGATCTCGTTCTCGATCAGCAGGCCGCAGTTCGGGCAGCAGAACTGGCGGAAGTGCGGCAGCGGATCGATGAAGCGCGCCGGATCGCCCACGATCGGATTCGCGGCCTGGATCGGCAGGTCGTTCCTCACGCAATAGGACTTGTAGTTGTGACTGACCGGGCCGAGATCCTGTGCGCATTTCGCACAGCCGTGGTGCTTGTTATCGTAGACCGCAAGGCCCTCGGTGGCGAGGAACAGGGCTTTGCCTTCCAGCTTGCGGATCGTCTTCGGATCGGTTTGCCCCTGCACGCGCCGCGCGCGCAGCTCGTGCCGCCGGCGCTTGGTCGCCGCCTCGTCGCCCGGCACGACGCCGTAGATCTCGAGCGCCGCCTTCTCGCTGACGTCGCCGTTCGCCACGTCCGCCGCCACGCGCGCCGGATCGCGCTCCAGCGGATCGCCGTAGCCGCCGGCAGCGGACCAGAGCACGGCGTAGACGTCCGCCGGGTTCTGCACGAAGTCCTGCTGCCGGAGCTGGAGCGTTTCTTCGCGGCCTTTCAGCTCCGCGATGTCCGCCGGCAGCTCCGCGCGCTGCATGCGCTCGGCGATGTCGCTACCGCGCGTGAAGCGGTATCGGTTCACCGCGCCCGGATAGCCGCCCATCATGCCGGTGGAGGTCGGAATCGCGTTGCCGGAGGAAAGCGTGTCGTGCGTGATCTGGTCCGTGCCGTGCGGGATGAAGCACGACTCGGCCGAGAGCCCGCCGCGGAACTTGCCGGCGCCGCCGGAATCGGCGATCTCCTTGCGGTACAGGAACAGGACAGGGAACGACTGCTCGGTGTGCTCTACGTTTGGCAGCTTGCAGATCGGCGTGCGCGCCTGGCCGCCGGTAGAGATGCCGTCGGCGTGCGAGAAGGCGCCGATCGCGCCGCCGATCGGATCGACCAGCAGGTAACCGTAGCGCTCGCCCCACTGGTCGATGCCGCGGAAGATGGTCGCCGGCCACTGGCTCGTGCCGCCGATGCACATCACGTCGCGCCGCAGCTCGGGCGCCGGGTAGATCATCTTCGAGAGCACGTTGTAGGCCGGGTAGAGCGAGATCTCCATGCACTGCACCGGCGCGGTCGACACCGACGCGGGAAAGTCGGCGCAGTTGAGCGTGCCGGGCGTCGGATTGAATTCCACGTGGCGCAGCGCGCCGCCCACCGCGTAGTACTGCTCCCAGCACATGAGCTCGTTCAGCGCCACCATGATGGCGCCGCGCCAGCCGGAGTAGGTGGCGTTAATCCCGCCCGCCTGCGGATCGGTGCCCTCGTTCTCGAACACGAGGCCGTTTCGCTGCTTCTTCAGCGTCAGCACCACGCGATGCACCTGGCGGTCGCCCGGCCGGCAGCACTCGACGTAGGTGCGATCGCGCCAGACGCCGTCGGGCAGGAGCGCCAGCTTCTTCAGGAACGCGCGCTCGCCATCGTCGATGATCTTCTTCATCACGCCCTTGACCGTGTCCGCGCCATAGCGGCCGATCAGCGCGATGACGCGATCGCGCGCCGTCATGTTGCCGGCGAGCTGCGCGCGAAAGTCCAGCGCCACGGCGCTCGGCTTGCGCGACGAGCGCAGATAGATCTCCTCGATGTCGCGCCGGATCTCGTTCTTCTCGACGATCTTCACCGGCGGGATCAGGATGCCTTCGTCGAAGGCGTCGCGCGCTGAGGGACAGAAGCTGCCGGGCGTGATGCCGCCGATATCGTACTGGTGCAGGCAGTTGGTCACCCAGCAGAAGAGCTCGCCCTTCCAGAACACCGGGCAAAGGAGCATCACGTCCATCTGGTGCGCGGCGCCGACCCAGGGGTCGTTGGCGAGGAACATGTCGCCGTCATTGATGCCCGGATTGTCGGCTCGGTTCTCGAGCGTCCACTTCACCTGCGTGTCGGTGACGCCGGACATGTACTGCATGTACGGGCCGAAGTAGACGAACTCGGCGTCCTCGGTGAGGATCGACGGGTTGAGATCGAGCGCATACATCGCCACCGGCGAGCCCGAGAGCCGCTGGATCGTCGCGCCGTGCTCCTCGTTCACGTTCCAGAGCGCATGGCGCACGACCTCGAAGGTCACGGGGTCGATGCTCTTCTTCGCCTGCCGGTGCAGCCGCAGCTTCTCCGCGATGCGCAGTTTCTTCGGCGGCACGTAGCCCGTGCGTTTGCCGTCGAAGACCACGCCGGCGAGCTCCGAGAGCTTTTTGAGCGGCGCGTTCATTTCTTGTCGTCGGGTTTCTTGGGCTCCGGCGTGAACTCGAGCGGACCGCTCGGCTCAACCGGCGGCGGCTCGGGCTTCTTCGGTGCGCTCGCCGCCGGCGCGGGTCTGGCCGCGGGCGCGGGCGCGGCGGTCGGCTTCTTCTCTTCCTGCGGCGGCAGCATGCTCGCCGGCGTCGAGGGCAGCTCGCCGAGCGTCTTCTCGCTTGCCTTCCAGGCGCGGGCGCACTCGGGGCAGAGCAGCGTTTTCTTGCCGGCGGACATCCGCGGCACGCGGTGCTTTGCACACAGCGGCTGCTCGCAGTTCGCGCATTTGCCCACGGCCGGCTGGCCGCAGGTCTTCTTTTTCAGCAATCCAGCTTCGACGGTGCAGGTGTCGCTCATGCGAATGTCAGCTCGAAGTTGCCCAGTTCGTCCACGCGCAGCCGCGTGCGCGGCTGCACCACCACGGTGGTGTCGGCGGTCTCGACGATCGCGGGTCCCGCGATCTTGTTGCCGGCGAGGAGCAGCTCGCCGTCATAGACCGGCGTCGTGCGGCGCTTGCCGAGGTCGGGCCAATAGATCTCGCGCTTGCGCCGCAGCGCCGCTTTCGGTATGCGCGCGCTCGATTTCTTCGCACGCACCAGCTTCGGCTGCGGCGTGAGCGCCTTGGCACGCAACCGGCAGACCACGATCTCGAGCTGTGCGCCCGGCAGCGCCGAGCCGCGGCCGTAGAGCTGCTCGTAGCGCGCGACGAACAATTTTCTCAGGTCAGCCTCGTAATCGTTCGGCAGCCGCGCCCACGGCAGCGTGATCTCGACCTCGTTGATCTGACCCTTGTGCCGCACGTCGAGCGAGAACTCGTAGCGCTGGCGCCCGGCTGCGATGCCTTCCTGCGCCATCAGTGCCTTGGCGTTGCGCTCGAGCGTGGTGAGTGCGTCGTTGATGCGCTTCGCCGGCACCGGCGTCGGCATGATCTCGGTGTGCTCGAAGATATGCAGCACGTCGGCCGCGGCGGCGCCGAACGCGCACCAGGTGGAAGCGGCCTTGCGCTGCGGGATGATGACCTTGCGCACGCCGAGCTCGCGCGCGAACACGCCCGCATGCGCCGGCCCGGCGCCGCCGAACGCGAACAGCATGAAGTCGCGCGGATCGTAGCCTTTCTCCACCGTCACCTTGCGGATGATGTCGGCCATCTGCAACTCGACGATGCGGCAGACGCCCGCCGCGCACTCGATCGCATTCATCCCGATCTGGGCGCCCAGCGCGCCAATGGCGTCCACGGCCGCCTGCCGATCGAGCTTCATGCGGCCGCCGGCGAAGTTGTCCGGATCGAGATAGCCGAGCACGAGCTGCGCATCGGTCACCGTCGGCACCGTGCCGCCGCGCGAGTAGCACACCGGGCCGGGAAAGGCGCCGGCGCTGTCGGGGCCGACGGTCATGGTGCGCTTCTCCGGCTGCACGCGCGCGAGGCTGCCGCCGCCGGCGCCGATCGCCTGCAGGTCCACCTTCGGCAGGAAATATTCGTACTGGTCGGTATTGCTGATGAACGAGTAGGCGGGCTTGCCTTGGTAGATGATCGAGACGTCGAACGACGTGCCGCCCATGTCGGTCGTGATCACGTTCTTCGCGCCCATCGCGGCGCCGAGGAACATCGATGCGGTGACGCCCGACACGGGGCCTGAGTCGAGCGTCAGGAGCGGCGCTTCGCCCGCGCGCGCCACCGGTACCGTGCCGCCGCCGCATTGCGTGATCTGCAGCCCGTGCCGGTAGCCGAGCTCGCGCAGCGAACCGTCCAGCCGCTGCAGGTAGCCGCCCATGATCGGCCCGAGGTAGGCGTTGAGCGCGGTGGCCGTGACGCGCTCGTACTCGCCCCATTTCGGCGCGATCTCGAACGAGGTGGTGACGAAGACCTTCGGCGCGATCGCCTGCACCAGCGCCTTGACGCGGTTCTCGTGCGCCGGGTTGCGGAAGGACCAGAGGAAGCAGATGGCGATGGCTTCGACGCCTTGCGCGACCAGGTCGCCGATGGCGGCCTGCGCTTCCTGCTCGTTCAGGCGCACGACCACCTCGCCAAAGCAGTCGACGCGTTCCGAGACGCCGCGGATCAGGCGCTTGGGCACGATCGGCGCCGGCTTCGAGGTTTCCGGGAAGTGCACCACCTTGCGGATGTCGCGCCCGCCGTAGCCGCGCGAGCCGCGCATGATGTGGATCGCGTCCTCGTGCCCCTTGGTGGTGATGAGGCCGACCTTGGCGCCGCGCTTCTGGATGATGGTGTTGGTGCCGACGGTGGTGCCGTGCGAGAGGAAGGCGATGTCGCGGCAAAAGTCATCCAGCGAGAGGCCGAGCGCCTCGGCGCCGGCGCCGAGCGCCTCCATCATGCCGCGCGCGAAATCGGGCGGCGTGGAGGGCACCTTGGTGGTGAGCAGCTTGCCCGCGCGATCGACGATGGCGCAGTCGGTGAAGGTGCCGCCGATGTCGATGCCGACGAGGTAGCTCATGCGCGAAGCCGCAAATGCTAACGCATTTCGTTTTTCCCAATTTCCTGTAGTACATTCGCCGCAACCCACAGGAGGGGGAGCTATGAAACACATCAGCAGGCTTGCGCTTGGCGTCGTCATCGTGCTTGCGACCGCAGTCGCGTCCGCGCAGGAGCGCGTGGTGCGCATCGGCGTTGCCATGCCGATTTCGGGTCCGGGCTCGTACTTCGGCGTGATGGACAAGGAGGGGATCGAGCTCGCGCTCGAGCAGCTGAAGGGCACCGTAAACGGCTACAAGCTGCTGGTGCAGTACGAGGACTCGGCGTGCAGCCCGCTGCAGGCCACGAACGTCGTCAAGCGGCTGCTCGACCAGTTCAAGCCGCATATCGTGATCGGCGAGGAATGCTCCGATGCGTCGCTCGCCATCGCGCCGATCCTGAACGAGGCGAAAGTCGTCCAGCTCAACGTCGGCTCGGTGACGATGAAGCTCACCGAGTCGGGCTACAAGTACACGTTCCGCATCTTCCCGAACGCCGAGCAGCAGAGCGCGCCGCTCGTCAAGGTCGCGCACAACGTCCTCAAGGCGCGCACCGCGGTGATCCTGCACGAGAAGACCAACGCGGGGAACGACAATGCCGAAGGCTTCAAGAAGCCGTTCGAAGCTTCCGGCGGCAAGGTGCTTGCCACCATCGACTTCGGCCGCGACGTGAACGACTTCACCGCCATTGCGACGCGCATCGCCTCGCTTGGCAAGGTGGACGTGCTGCCCACGTTCGCGCTCGAGGGCCAGCAGGTGCGGCTCTCGCAGGCGCTCGCGCAGGCGAAGGTCGTGAAGGGCGGCGGCGGCAGCGGCGTGCAGATGGGCTCGATCTGGCTGCCGTATGGCTACGACCAGAAGGCGGGCGAGGCTTCCATCGGCTATGTGCGCATCGTGCAGTTCGACCCGACCGAGAAGCGCAAAGTGGTGCAGGACTTCGTAAGCGCGTTCAAGGCGAGGTACGGCCAGGACAAGGTGCCGACGCACATCAATGCGCACGCCTACGACGCGATCATGCTCATCGCCGAAGCCGTGCGCCGCGGCGCGCACGACTCGGAATCAATCCGCGCGGCCTTCTCCAAGTTCAAGGATGTCGAGGTCACGACCGGGCGCATCACGTTCGACGCCAAGGGCCAGACGTCGGACCTCTCGGTCGTGCATTTCGTGGAGACACAGAAGGATCTCTCCTGGAAGGCGCTGAACTGGCAGTAGCGCAGTAACGCGCGCCCTTAGATGAGCGACCTGGCGGCGCTCGTCGTTCAGCAGTCGCTGAACGGCGTGTACCTCGGCTGCCTGTACGTGATGGTGGCGCTCGGCCTCACGCTCATCTACGGCGTGCTGAACCAGATCAACTTCGCGCACGCCGACTTCGTCACCGTCGGCGCCTTCACCGCCTTTTTCACCGCCACGCGGCTCGCGACCAAGGTGCTCGGCCTGCCGGACACGGCCGCTTACCTCTTTTCCATCGTCGCCGCCTTCGGCATCGGCGCGCTCCTCGGCCTCGCGGTGAACGCGGCGGTGTTCGCGCCGCTGCGCGAGCGCGGCGACGAGCTGCGCCCGCTCATCGCCACGATCGGCGTCTCCGTGCTCTTGGAAAATGCCCAGCTCGCGCTCTTCGGCCCGATCCCCTACCAGTTCGACTCGCCGTTCGCGCGCGAGACGCTGCGCTTCGGGCGCATCTTTTTCAGCGCGCAGAGCCTGCTCGTCGTGCTGGTCTCGGCGGCGGCCATCGCCGCCTTGTATGCCTTCCTGCGCTACACATTCCTCGGCAAGGCGCTGCGCGCCGTCGCGCAGGATCGCGAGACCGCGGGCCTGATGGGCATCAACCAGGGCCTGCTTATCGGACTGACGATCGTCATCGCTTCCGCGCTCGCCGGCATGGCGGGCGCGCTGCTCGGCCCGGTGCTGGTGCTGTCGCCGTTCGCCGGCGCCTCCGTCATCGTCAAGGCGTTCGCCATCGTCATCATCGGCGGCTTCGGCAACCTGCAGGGCACGATCATCGCCGGCATCCTGGTCGGCGTCATCGAGGCGTTCACGGTGCAGTATCTCGGCTCCGGGCTGATTGACCTCGTGGTCTTCATCCTGCTGCTCGCAATGCTCGTCGTGCGCCCGACCGGTCTGATCGCCGAGCGTAAGGAGGAGAACGTCTGAAGCGCGCGCTCTGGTTCGCCGTCGTCGTCGTGCTGATCGCGGCGTTGCCGTGGCTCATCAGTACGGCGTATTGGCGCGGCATCCTCGTGCTGTGCGCGATGAACGTGCTTCTCGCGCTCGCGCTTAACTTGGTGATGGGCTACACCGGCCAGCTCAACCTTGGCCAATCCGCCTTTTTCGCGATCGGCGCGTACGTCAGCACCATTCTCGTCAAGACCTACCACTGGAATTTCTGGCTCGCCGCTCCGGCCGCGATCATCGCGGCAGGCTTCCTCGGCCTCGCGCTCGCCGCCTTCGCGGTGCGGCTGCGCGGCCACTATCTCGCCATCGCGTCGCTCGGCTTCGCCGTCATCACCTACCAGGTGCTGGTCAACTGGGAGAGCGTCACCGAGGGCGTACGCGGCATCTACGGCATCCTGCCGCCGGTGAGGAGCACCGTCGCGCTCTTCTACCTGATCGCGGCGATCGCGCTTGTCGTCTACTTCGCGATGGAGAACCTGGTGCGCTCGCCGGTCGGCGATACGCTGCGCGCGATTCGCGAAGACGAGGTCTCGGCTTCCGCCCTCGGCGTCAACGGCGCGATCTGGAAAGCATTCGCATTCGGCCTAGGCGCTGCGATCGCGGGATTGGCCGGGTGCTTCTACCCTGGTTTCGTGGGGACGCTGGTGCCCGATGCGTTCAACATCGTCGAGTCATTCACCATGCTCGCGATGGTCATTGTCGGCGGCATTGGCACCATGATCGGGCCGGTGATCGGCGCCGTCGTGCTCACTTTCCTGCCCGAGCTCCTGCGCGGGTTCGGCGAGCTGCGGCTCATGATCTACGGCGTCGCGCTCACGCTGGCCGTGCTCTTCATGCCGGGCGGCATCGCCTCATGCTTCAGGCGCGCGCGCTGACCAAGAGCTTCGGCGGCGTGCGCGCGGTGCACGAGGTGTCGCTCGCCGTGCGCGAGAAGTCGATCTTCGCGCTCATCGGCCCGAACGGCGCGGGCAAGTCGACGCTCCTTAACCTGCTGTCGGGGATCTACCAGCCGGATGCCGGAACGCTCAGCTTCCAGGGTGCGAGTCTCATCGGCCTGCCGGCGTATCGCCGCGTGCGCCTCGGCATCGCGCGCACCTTCCAGAAGATCCGGCTCTTCAAGCAGCTCACGCTGCTCGAGAACGTACGCGCCGGATTCCACATTCACCAGGACGCGCCGTTCTGGCAGTACTTCGTGCGGCCCGCGAGCGGCCGCTTCGATGCTGAAGCGCGCGCGCTCCTCGACTTCGTCGGCCTGGGCGCGCGGGCCGACGAGCGCGCGGGCGCGCTGCCCTACGGCCAGCAGCGCATGCTCGAGATCGCACGCGCGCTGGCGACGCGGCCGCAGCTCTTCATGCTCGATGAGCCCGCCGCGGGCCTCAATGCGGCCGAGGTCGAGTTCCTGCTCCAGCGGCTGGTGGACATCAGCCGGCGCGGCATCACGCTGTTGGTGGTGGAGCACAACATGGATCTCGTCATGAACGTCGCCGAGCGTGTCTTGGTGATGGATCACGGCGTGGCGCTTTACGAAGGCACGCCGCGCGAAGTGCAGATGAGCCCGGCGGTCATCGAGGCGTATCTGGGAGGCGAGTTTGCTGCTTGAGGCCGAAGGGCTGGAGCTTGCCTATGGCGAGGTGCCGGCGTGCCGCGACGTCACGTTCAGCGTGGGCGAGGGCGAGATCGTCACGCTGATCGGCGCAAACGGCGCCGGCAAGACGACCACGCTGCGTGCCGTGGCGGGCGTCATGCGCCCGCGCAAAGGACACATCGTCTTCCGCGGCCAGGACGTCACGCGCCTGCCGGCACACGAGCGCGCGCGCGCCGGCATCGCGCTCGTGCCGGAAGGCCGGCGCGTGTTCCCGGCGCTCAGCGTGCGCGAGAACCTCGAGATGGGCGGCTTCAAATACCGCGGCAGCCGCGCGAAGCTCGAGTCGCTGCTCGAGCGCGCGATGGAGATGTTCCCCCGCCTGCGCGAGCGCGCCGCGCAAGCCGCCGGCACGCTTTCGGGCGGCGAGCAGCAGATGCTGGCGCTCGCGCGGGCGCTCATGTCCGAGCCGCAGCTCCTCTGCATGGACGAGCCCTCGCTCGGCCTCGCGCCGCTCGTCGTGCAGGACATCTTCCGCAGCATCCGCGCGGCGAACGCGGCCGGCACGAGCATCCTGCTCGTCGAGCAGAACGCGCGCTATGCGCTCGAGACGGCGAGCCGCGGCTACGTGCTGCAGACCGGGCGCATCATCGCGCAAGCGAGCTGTGCCGCGCTGAAGCAGGACCCGCGCGTGAAGGAAGCGTACCTGGGCAGACGCGGATAAATGGTGACAGTCACCATTTTTTTCGCAATGAGAGGCGGCCTATGAACAACTACAGGTTGGACGGTAAAGCTGCGATCGTCACCGGCGCGGCGGGCGGCATCGGCGGCGCCATTGTGCGCGCGTTCCGCGACGCGGGCGCCAAGGTTGCGGGCGTCGATCTCGACGCGGCCAGGATCAAGGCCGATCTGGCCATCGCGTGCGACGTCGCATCGGAGGCTGAGACGCGCGCCGCGGTGGAGCGCGCGGCGGGCGCCTTCGGCGGCCTGCACATCCTCGTCAACGCCGCGGCGACGCGCGATCCGACAGCGTCGGTCACGGATCTCGATCTCGCGGCATGGAACCGCGTCTTCGCGGTCAACGTGGGCGGCGCCTATCTCATGAGCCGCTGGGCGATCCCGCACATCGTGCGCGCGGGTGGCGGCTCGATCATTCACATCGCCTCGCAGCTCGGCACCGTCGGCACGCCGGGGCGCGTCGCTTATTGCGCGACCAAGGGCGCGCTCATCACTATGGCCAAGGCAATGGCGAGCGACCACGCGGCGCAGAAGATCCGCGTCAATACGCTCTCGCCCGGCGCGGTGGAGACCGAGCGCATGCTGCGCTTCGGCACGATGGAGAAGGCACGCGCGGTGCTCGGGCCGAAGCACTTGCTGAACCGCCTCGGCCAGCCCGAGGAGATTGCCGCTGCGGCGCTCTTCCTTGCCGCCGACGCGTCGAGCTTCATGACCGGCGCGAACCTGCTCGTCGACGGCGGATACAACGCCATCTGATTTTCAGATGGGTGTTGCCAAGAGCGATGGAATGGTTCCGGTGTCGGCGATCACCTGCACCGACTTGAGCCGCGCGGCGCCGTCGCGCAGCACCGCCTCGACGCGATAGCGTCCCACGCTGAAGAGGCGCGAGTTTCCTTCCAGGTCTGTCTGGAAAAGGCTGTAGCTAGCCTCGAACGTCGCGGCGCCGTCCTGCGCGGCCAGGATGCGCAGCGGACCGATCACGTGGCGGTCGTAGTGCGGGTTGTACTCGTTAACGTGGCGGTAGGACTCGACGCGGTCGCGCAGCATGTCCTTGTTATCGCACCACATGAGCACGTTCGGCAGCCCCAGCTCGACGTTCTCGCGCGTGACGACGCGGTAGTCGCACTGCTCCTCGAAGAGCTCGACCCACTCCTCGAGCCGGTCCTCGTCGAGCGCCATGCCGTACTCGGCCATGAGCTCGCTGAGCGCTACACGTTCCATTCTTCTTCCTCGTCCTCGTCCTCTTCGTCTTCCTCTTCCCGTTCGCCTTCCTCTTCCCGTTCCTCTTCGTCGTCGTCCTCTTCTTCTTCGCCCGGGTCGTAAGCGAGCCGCTCGAGCTTCACCGGATTCCTCCGGGCGCTTCGACGCCCATCAGTTCGGCCCAGTAGGACCAGAAGCCGCGGATCGGCGACTCGGTGACGCGGTGCGCGAGGTCGCACACCGGCCCGCGCCCGCCCATCTCGATCACCGCGCAGGCGTTGCCTGCGCTCTTGGTCGCTTTCTGGATCACCTCGATCGCCTCGCCGTCCTCCATGCTGACGAAGCCCGCGGGGCCCACGAGGTTCGCAGAGAGCAGCCGATGGCGCACCGTTTCCTCGTCGTCGTCGACGAACGCGTAGAGCGTCTGGAACACCTCGTGCGCGTCGACGCTCTTCGGCCGGATCTGGCGCGTGCCGATGGTGTTGTTGATCTGGATGAGCAGCGCGTTGGGAAAGAAGACCGGCGCCGCCAGGTTCATGCCGTCGGGAAATTCGTTCCTGAACTGCAGCAGCTTGGTATCGCGCAGCCGCATGCGGTCGAGGCGTGCCGCGGTGTCTGCGTACGCCTGCTTCGCTTCCTCCTGCGAGTCGCTCGCGGCATAGGCGTGGTTCATGTTGTGCCGATGCCGCTCGTCCATCTTCACGCCGCCCTTCTGCGTGGCGCGGTCGACGCCGTAGGTGACGAAGAACTCGTGCAGCAGGCTCGCGTGGTAGGTGTCGCGCAGGTTCTCCGCGTAGAGCTTCCAGTTGCCGTGGATGCGCTGGCGCGAGTAGCCGAGGACCTTCACCGGCCGCGGGAAGAAGCGCTTCACCATGCCAACGCCAAATTCGCCCAGGTATTGCTCGAGCGGCTCGCTCTTGTCCGAGAACGTGCCGAAGACGACGCCGTTCAGCGACCGTACGAGCAGCTTGCGCGGCGAGACCGCGCGCATGTCGAAGTCCGCCGGCATCCCGCCTTCGCCTTTCAGCCCCTGCCGGAAGGGCAGGCCGGTCAGCTCGCCGGCGTTCGAGTAGCACCAACGGTGGTCAAGGCAGACCAGGCGCTCGGCATTGCCGGCGAGCTCGCGCACGATCATCGCGCCGCGGTGGGAACATCGGTTGACGAAGGCGTGCAGGTCGCCTTTCTTGTCCCGCGAGACGATCACCGGCGTATCGCCGACCCAGGTGGTGCGGAAGTCGTGCGGCTTCGGCAGCTCTGCCTCCAGGCACAGGTAGTTCCACGTCGGCCCGCGGAAGATGCGCTCCATCTCGAGCTCGTAGATTTCCGGGTCGTGGTGCAGGCGGTACGGCACCCGCGAGTAGTCGTCGCGCGGCCAATCAACGTTCATGGTCGTCTCCCACCAGGATCAGAACAATCGTGGTCTGTCCCTGATTTTGGTTTGGTGCGGGTCTCACTTCTTTGCGTAGCCGAGGATACCGCTCGCGAGCGAGCGCGGATCGCGCGGCGCGGCGCGCCCTTCGTCGACGCGCGTGAAGAACTCGAGGAGCGCACGGTTGAAAGGCTCCGGCTCCTCGATGTTGATCGTGTGCCCGGACCACGGCAGCACGACCAGGCCCGCGGTGCGGATGTGGCGCTTCATCAAGAGCCCGGGCTCGAGGCAGGGGTCGTCCTCGTCACCGGTGACGATGAGCGTGGGAACCTCGATCTTCTGCATCGCACCGGTCAGCTCGTAGAGCGAGGGCCGTTTCATCTGCACGCCGCGCATGGTGAGTGCCTGGCCGCGCGGCGAGTGCCCGGCGAGCTCGCGCGCGAACTCCGCCCAGCCGCGCGGATCCTTGTTCTGGAACTGCACGCGCGTCGGACCGAGCGCGTACTTGCGCGCCGCCTCGGCCCAGTTCGCCTCGAATGAGGCCGCGGCCGCTTCGCACTCGGCGCGGAACTTCTCTTTCTTCTCCGGCTCGGCGCCATAGCCGCAGCCCGCCACGACCAGCGAACGTGCGCGCTGCGGATAGGTAATGCCTACGTGCAGGGCGGCGAAGCCACCCATCGACAGCCCGGCGACGTGCGCGCGCTCGAGGCGCAGATGATCGAGCACGGCGATGGCGTCGTCGCGCGCGTGCTCCTGCGAGTAGCGCGCCGCATCTTCCGGAACATCGGAGGGCGGAAAGCCGCGCGCGTTGTACGCGATGCAGCGGAAATAGCGCGAGAAAAACCGCAGCTGCGGCTCCCAGCTGCGGTAGTCGCCTGCGAACTCGTGGATGAAGAGCACGGGCGTACCGCTGCCCGCTTCCTCGTAATAGAGCCGGGTGCCGTCGCGGGCGCTGGCGTGGGGCATGCGTTCCTCCTCGGCGCTTATCATAGCGGCGATGAAACCGCTCACCAGCGAAACGATCGAGGCGCTCGCCGCCGCGCAGGGCGTGCCGCTCGCGCCGGGCCGTGCCGAGCGCCTCGCGCCCGGCGTGAACGCGCTCAACGTCGCCGATCCGTTGCGCGACAAGCTGCCGTTCGACATCGATCCGACGAGCTACGTCCTCGCGCGGGAACGCGGCAAGTGAGCGAGCCGGCGACGCTCTCGCTTGCCGAAGCGCGCGTGCGGCGGGAGCGGCGCGAGCTCTCGGCCACCGAGCTCCTGCAGTCCTGCCGCCAGCGCATCGAGCGCTGGCAGCCACGCCTCAACGCCTTCGTCTCCACCGAGGTTCGCTTCGCGGGAACCGATCGCGGCGCGCTTGCCGGCATCCCGCTCGCGCACAAGGACATGTTCTACCGCGCGGGCCGCGTGTCGAACTGCGGCTCGAAGATCCGCAAAGGCTGGGTTGCGCCGCTGACGGCGGCGGTGCTCGAGCGGCTCGACGCCGCCGGCGCCGCCGACATCGGCACGCTCAACATGGCGGAATTCGCCTACGGCCCGACCGGCCACAACGAGCACTGGGGCGACTGCTGCAATCCCTGGAAGCCCGAGTGCATCACCGGCGGATCCTCGAGCGGCTCGGGCGCGGCCGTTGCCGCACGGCTCGTGTTTGGCGCACTCGGCTCGGACACCGGCGGCTCCGTTCGCGTGCCGGCTGCGGCCTGCGGCGTGACCGGTCTGAAAACCACCTGGGGACGCGTCTCGCGCCATGGCGCCATGCCGCTCTCGCATTCGCTCGACACGATCGGGCCGCTCGCGCGCAGCGCCGAGGACTGTGCGCTCATCTTCCAGGCGATCGCCGGGCACGATGTGCGCGATCCGCTGACCTCGCGCGCACCGGTCGAGGTCGATCTCGGCCGCCGCGCGCTGAAGGTTGCGGTCTCCAGTGGCTGGATCGAGCGCAATGCCCATCCCGAGGTCGCGGCCGCGGTGCTGGCGGCGGCGCGATTTTTCAACGCGCGCGAAGTCGTTCCGCCGGAATTCGAGCTGCTCTCGGCGCATTGCCTTACGGTGATGCAAGCCGAGGCGTCGGCGCAGCACGCGCAATGGATGCGCAGCTGCTCGCAGGATTATTCGTCGGCGGTGCGCGTGCGCCTCGAGGCCGGCTACGCCATCCCCGCTGCGCAATATCTCGAGGTGCTGAGGCTGCGCACGATGTGGCTCGAGCGCTTTACGGCTACGACGCTCGCGCAGGCCGATCTCTATCTGTGCCCGGCGGTGCCGGTGCCGATTCCGACGCGCGAGGAGACCGGGCCGCGCGGCGGCCCGGAGATGCCGAAGCGGCTGGCGGAAGTGACGCGCCTTACGCGCTGGGTGAACTACCTCGGCGTGCCGGCGCTCGTCGTGCCGTGCGGCTTCGATAGGCGCGGGCTGCCGATCGGCCTGCAACTCGTGGCGCGTCCGTTCGCCGAAGGCGCGTTGCTGGCAGCGGGGCACCGCTTCCAGCAGGAGACCGACTGGCACCGGCGCGCGCCACCGGAATTCGGGGACGCAGCCTGAATTAATTCGGGCTCCGTCCCCGAATTGCTAGCGCCGCTGGGCGCGCGCCTGCTCGATGATGCGCGCGTTTTCCGTGCGCAGGGCGCTGTCGCTTCCGGCCCAGGAGTTCGAGCGCTGCGCCGTGCTCTCCGCTTGCGCGAAATCGCCCTGCTGCAGGCGCACGCGCGCGAGCTCCTGCCAGAGGCGCGGATTGCGCGGCTCGATGCGCAGCGCGCGCTCGAGCGTCGCCGCCGCCTCGGCGAGCCGTCCGGCTGCGGCGTCGGTACGCGCGCTGTCCATAAGGCCCGCGATCGCCACGCTCTCTCTCGTTCCCGACGGCGCCGGCGGCGGCACGGGCGGCGGTTGTTCCACCGGCGGCGCCGATACGGCCGGCGGAGGTGTGCCTTCTACCGGCGCTGGCTGCTGCGAGGCGCAGGCCGCAAGCGCGAGCGTGACGAGCGCGGCGAGGCGTCTCATCGGCCGAAGAGCCGGTCGAGCCAGCTTTTCGCCTTCTGCACGCTGTGGTCGACGGCGTCGATCACAGCGCCGGCAGGGCTCGCGCACGGCGAGAGCTCGCGTGGCGCCGAGCCTTGCATGAACGGCAGCTCGACCGCGCCCGTGCACTGGCTGTCGCCGCGCAGGCTCGTTTGCGGATCGATCCACACCTGCTCGATCGCGTCGGGCTTGGGCAGCGCGAGCGGCTGCGGCGCGAGCGCCGACATCATGTCGCCCCACACGGGCAGCGCGGCCGTGGCGCCGAGGAGCCGCGCGGCGCGGTTGTCGTCGTAGCCGATCCAGACGACGCCGAGGTGATCGCCGGTGAAGCCGGCGAACCAGGCGTCGCGCTGCTCGTCGGTGGTGCCGGTCTTGCCGGCCGCGCCGACTTCCGCCGGCAGGAAGCTGCGCAGCCCCTGGGCGGTGCCTTCGCGCACCACGCCCTGCAGCCCGGCGGTGATGAGATAGAT
>DASSLQ010000005.1:0-15082 GCA_035689325.1 Burkholderiales bacterium
GAAAAAGAATCTCCAAAAACGGAAAATCGATCAACCTGAGGCAGACCTTGCGGGAGAGCCTGCGCGAAGGCGGCGACGTGATCCCGCTGGTGCGCGCCGCGCCGCGCGAGCTGCATCCGCCGCTCGTCGTGCTGTGCGACATCTCGGGCTCGATGAACCCTTACGCGCGCATGTTCCTGCACTTCCTGCACGCCATCACGAACGACCGCGATCGCGTGTCCGTGTTCGTGTTCGGCACCCGGCTCACCAACATCACGCGGCAGCTGCGCCACCGCGACGTCGACGTGGCGATGGCCAAGGTGGCCGACGCGATCAAGGACTGGTCGGGCGGCACGCGCATCGGGCACTCGCTGCGCGAGTTCAACTTCAAGTGGGCGCGCCGCGTGCTCGGGCAGAACGCCTGCGTGCTGCTGGTCTCGGACGGCCTCGACCGCGAGGCGGGCGAGGGCCTCGGGCAGGAGATGGAGCGCCTCGCCAAGAGCAGCCGCTATCTCGTGTGGCTCAACCCCCTCCTGCGCTACGAAAAGTTCGAGGCGCGGCCCGCCGGCGTGCGCGCAATGCTGCCGCACGTCGATCTCTTCCTGCCCGTGCATAATCTGAAAAGCCTCGTCGAGCTCGCGAGGACCCTGAGCCAACCTATCCGGGAGAACCGCGCATGGAAATGAGCGGCGAGCAGCTCGTCCCTGCTCCGCAACGCGTCGTCTGGGACGCGCTCAACGATCCGCAAATGCTCAAGGCGAGCGTCCCGGGCTGCGAGTCGATCGAGCGCACCGGCGACAACGAGTACCAGGTGCTGATGGTGGCGCGCGTCGGTCCGGTGAGCGCGAAGTTCAAGGGCAAGCTCACGCTCTCGGACGTGAAGCCGCCCGACTCCTATTCGATCGCCTTCGAGGGCCAGGGCGGCGCGGCCGGCTTCGCCAAGGGCGGCGCGCAGGTGCGCCTTACGCCGCAGAGCGACAAGACCAAGCTCAGCTACGACGTAAGAGCGAGCGTCGGCGGCAAGCTCGCGCAGATCGGCTCGCGCCTGGTGGACGCCGCGGCGAAGAAGGTGGCCGACGACTTCTTCCGCAACTTCAACCAGAAGGTCGGGGCGGCGCAGGCGAGCGCCGAGGACACCACGGTCGTCACGCAGCCGCCGCTCGAGGAAAAGGAGCACGACGAGCACGGCAAGCCAATCCCGCGCGACCCGGACCTGCCCGACGTCTCGAACACCAAGCTCATGGTCTTTGCCGGCGGCGCGCTTATCGTCTTCTTCGCCGCGCTCTACGCGCTGCTGCACTGAATTCCGACCCGGGGTCGTAATTAATGGCAGCGCTACTCTTCCGCGACGATCCATATCTGCGCGCCTGCGAAGCGACCGTCGCCGTCGTGCATGGCGACACAGTCGAGCTCGACCGTACGGTGTTCTATCCGCTCGGCGGTGGCCAGGCCGGCGATACCGGGCGCCTCGGGCCGTGGCGCGTGCTCGATACGCGCAAAGGCGCCACGCCCGACAGCGTGCTTCACGTCCTGGAGCCCGGCGCCGCGCCCGCCGTCGGCAGCAAGCTCGAAGCCCAGCTCGACTGGGACCGGCGCCATCGGCTGATGCGGCTGCATACGGCCCTGCACCTGCTGGGCGCCGTGGTGAAGGCGCCGGTGACCGGCGGGCGCATCGGCGAAGACAAGGCGCATCTCGATTTCGATGTCGACATGAGCCGTCTCGTCGCGCCCGAGATCGAGGCTCAATTGGGCGAGCTCGTGGCACGCGCGGTCGAGACGCGCGTGCGCTGGATCAGCGACGCCGAGCTCGACGCGCATCCCGAGCTGGTCAAGACCATGTCGGTGGCACCGCCGCGCGGCGAAGGCCGCGTGCGGCTGCTCGAGATTCCGGGGATCGATCTCCAGGCCTGCGGCGGCACGCACGTCGCGAACACCGCCGAGATCGGCGGCCTGCGGGTGGTGCGCATCCGCTCCGAGGGCAAGCGCAACAAGCGCGTGACGCTGGAACTGGCAGGATGACCGGCCGGCAAGCGCCGCGATGCGCCACGAACAATTGTTGCCCTGACCCCGAATTCAGATGAGCGTCGTAGCGCGCATGGACCGGGCGGTGAACGACTTCGTGCGCCGCTGCCGCTGGTTCCACGAGCCGATGACCAAGGGCCGCGCGCGCATGTTCGTGCTGCAGCACCGGCTGAATACCCGCCAGCGCAACTCCGTGCTGAAGCTCAAGGTCGCCACCAACTGCACCGACTGGGACACGCGCATGCGCATCATCCAGGCGTGCAGTGAGGAGGTGATCGCCGACCACGCGCACGGCGGCGGGCGCCCCCACTGGGGGATATTGGAGGACCTCGGCGTGCGCATCGGCATGAAACGCGCCGAGATCCGGAAGGCAAAGCCGCTCGCCTCCACCGAGCTCGCCTGGGCGGCGTGGGAAGGGCTGATGGCGAACCGCCACTGGCTCGAGGGCATCGTCGCCAACACCTGCGCCGAGCGTGCCAACGTGCCGGGCTACGGCAGCGGCGAGTTCCGCAAGCGCGGCTGGTTCGGCCTCGAGCGCCGGCGCTGGGGGAAGCTCTTCCGGCTTGCCGACGAGGAGCTGGAGTTCTTCGAGCTGCATACCGAAGCTGACATCGAGCATTCGGACACCGGCTGGCGCGCCGTGGAAAAATTTGCGCGCGAGCTGCACATGGCGGACGCGGTCGTGGCAGCATGCGAGCGCAATCTCCATGTCTGGGAACACTACTTGAACGGCATAGCGGCGGCAGGCGATGGCGGCACCGGCACCCGAGGCTGAACGGCGCCAGGCGGCGATCCTCTACGCCGAGCTGCGCAACTTCACGCGGCTCTCCGAGGTGCTGCCGCCCGAGAAGGTGCTCGAGCTCGCGAACGACTTCTTCTCGTTCTGCGCCATGGCGATCACCGCGAACAAGGGCAAGGTGCTCTCGGTGCAGAACGATGCGCTGGTCGCCGCCTTCGCCGCGACGCAGCCCACGGAGTTCGCCGCACGGGCGCTCAAGGCGGCGCGCGACCTGCAGCGCGAGTTCGGGCAGCTCGGCGAGCAATGGAAGACGCAGTACGGCCTGGCGGCGGCGGTGTCCTGCGCCGTGCATCCGGGCGAAGCAGTGTTCGGCATGGCTGGTCCGATCGGCTCACGGCAGTTCGTCGCCTTCGGCGATTGCGTAAGCATCTGCGAGCGCCTCGTGCACCGGGCGCGCGCCGGCGAGGTGATCCTGTCGCTCGACTTCATGAAGGCGCTCGGCTCCGCCGCGCAGGCGCTCGGCGCGGAGGAGCTGCCGCCACTCGAGCTCACCAAGCGGGCGCCGATTCCGCTCTACGGCATCGTGCTCAATACGCGACTCGACTTCACCAGCTGATCCGTTTCGCGGGTTCGAGTGTCCATAGGCTGCCTGGCCTAGCGCGGAAACGCTCGTTCAGCGCACGCAGTCTCACCTGCAATGCGCTCGCGCGGCGTCCTTGTCTGCACTACGGCCGTGGCAGCCGCCCTCTTCGTTGCCGGCTGCATGGCGCCGCTCTTCGAGCCGCTGGAGGAGCCGCTCATCTTCCGCCCGCGCCCGCTCGACGCGGCCGACGCACAGGCGCTCTCGCACGCCAACCACGTCGTCGAAGTGCGCGTCCCGACCAGCGATGGCGTGACGCTGCACGGCTGGCTCAAGCGTCCCGAGCAATGGCTCCCCGGCACGCCGCATCCGCTGGTGATCATGTACGGCGGCGTCGGCCAGGAGGTGTCGGAGTTCGTGATGCGTGCGCACGCCGCCGGCCACTGGGGCTGGCTGATGATCAACTACCGCGGCTTCGGCCTCTCCGGCGGCTCTCCCTCCGAGCGCAAGGTGCTCGCCGACGCGAAGCGCATCTACGACTGGGCGGCGGCGCGCCCCGACATCGACGCCGCCAACATCGTGGTGCTCGGCCGCAGCCTGGGCTCCTATGTCGCGATCGCGGTGGCCTCGGCGCGCAAGGTGCGCGCGGCAATCCTCGCCACGCCGTTCGACAGCGCCGCGGCGCTCGGCGAAGAGCACTTCACGCACGGCTTGCCGCTCGGCTGGCTGGTGCAGAGCCGCTATAACCCCGCGCTGATCGCACCGCGGGTCTCGGCACCGGCGCTCTTTGTGCTCGCCGAGAAAGACGACGTCACGCCGGTGAAGAACGGCCTCGCGCTCGCGCAGCGCTGGGGCGGGAGCGTGAAGACGGTGTTGCTGCCCGGCGTCGGCCACACCGGCCTCGAGCACCGGGAAGAGTTCTGGGGCGCGATCGGCACCTACCTCGCCGCGCTCGACGACCCGCACTTCGCTAGCGCTGCTTCCGCGGCGGGATCGTCCACAAGTAGATAGTCCGGCCCGCGCTGAGCTCGACCTTCTTGTCGGGCTTCCACGTCCCCATGTCGAACTGATGCGACACGACGCGCGTGCCGGGCTTGAGCTCGGCGAGCAGGCGCGGCCGCAGCTTCACGTTGAGATCCGGCAGCAGATAGAGCGTCACCACGCTTGCCTCGTGGAAGTCGGCTTTGAATAGATCCTCGCGGCGGAACTGCACGAGGTGCGTGACGCCCGCCTTCTGCGCGTTCTCGTTCGCCTCCCGGATGCGCTGCGGGTCGATGTCGATGCCGAAGGCGCGGATGCCGTATTGCTTGGCGGCGGTCACCGGGATGCGCCCGTCACCCGAGCCGAGGTCGTAGAGCACGTCGCCCTCGCGCACGTCGGCGAGCTTCAGCATCGCGTCGACGACGTCCTGCGGCGTGGGTACGAAGATGACATCGGGTTGCTGGGTGCCCGCCTGCGCCTGAGCGGTAGCCGCGGCGGCGGCAAGAAGAAAGGCAAGAACTAGACGCATGGCGATACAGCCTCCAGGAAAGCGCGGACCGTCGTTCCCGCGAAAGCGGGAACCCACGATTTTGCGAAAAAACGCTGGGTCCCCGCTTGCGCGGGGACGACTTCTGCCAGGCCCTTCTATTCACCCGCGATGGTCAGGTTGTCGATGAGGATCGAGCCGCTCGCGCGTCCCGAGCGCACGAGGACATCGCTACCCACCGCGACAACCCCCTTGAACATGTCGCGCAGGTTGCCGGCGATGGTGATCTCCTCTACCGGGAACTGGATCTCGCCGCCGTCCACCCAGTAGCCGGCCGCGCCGCGCGAGTAGTCGCCGGTGACGAGATTGATGCCGTGGCCGAGGAGCTCGGTGACGAGCAGCCCGCGTCCCATCTTGCGCAGCATGCCGGCGAAGTCGGGGCCGTTCGATTTCAGCACCAGGTTGTGATGCCCGCCGGCATTCCCCGTGGTCTGAAGCCCGAGCTTGCGCGCGGCATAGCTGCCGAGGAAATAACCCTGCAGCACGCCGCCGCGCACCACGAAGCGCTCGCGCGTGGCGACGCCCTCGTCGTCGAACGGCGTGCTCGCCGCGCCCTGCGGCTCGAAGGGCCGCTCCTCGATGTTCACGCCCGGTGCGAAGACCTGCTCGCCCAGGCTGTCGACGAGGAAGCTCGTCTTGCGGTAGAGGTTGCCGCCGTTCACCGCGGAAACGAAGTGGCCGACGAGGCCGATCGCCACCGGCGCTTCAAAAAGCACCGGCGCCTGGCAGGTAGCGATCTTGCGCGCGCCCAGGCGCGAGGCGGCGCGCTGCGCGGCGTAGCGGCCGAGCGCGCGCGGCTCGGCGATCTGCGCCGGGACGCGCGAGCTGGAATACCAGTCGTCGCGCTGCATCAGGCCCTTGTGCTCGGCGATCACCGCGCACGAGAGGTAATGCCGCGAGCCGGGATAGCCGGCGACGAAGCCGAGGCTGTTGGCCAGCACAAATTGGGACTGCTGCGTGGAGACGGTGGCGCCTTCCGAGTTGCGGATCACCGGCGCCGTGGCGAACGCCGCGTCCTCGCAGCGCTTCGCCATGGTGATCGCCTCTTCCGTGCTGAGCTCCCACGGATGGAATAAATCCAGGTCGCGCGGCGCTTTCGCGAGCAGCTCAGGATCCGGCAGCCCGGCGCAATCATCTTCCGCCGTATGCCGCGCAATCGCAGCCGCGGCATCCACGGTCTGCTCGAGCGCCGGGCCCGAGAGGTCCGAGGTGCTCGCGTGCCCGCGCCGCACCTTCGGCCGCTCGCCGAAATAGATCGTGACACCGAGCGAGCGGTCGCGGTTGTGCTCGATGGTATCGGGCTTGCCCTTGCGCACCGTGACGGTGAGGCCGTAGGCCTCGGACACTTCGCAGTCACAACCGCTCGCGCCGGCACGCTTTGCACGCGCCAGCACTTGCTCGGCCATCTCGCGAAGCGCAGGCGGCGTGAACGTGAAACCGTGGCGCTTCGGCATGGGGGCGCTATGATAACCGCGATGCATGATGAGCCGGTCAGCAAGACGCAGCGCAAGAAAGAGATGCACGCGCTGCAGGCGCTCGGCGTGGCGCTCGTCGAGCTCGCCGAGGCGCAGCTTGACGCGCTCGAGCTGCCCGAGGAGCTCGCCGCCGCAGTGCGCGCAGCAAAGCGCATCCGCAGCCACGAAGGCAAGCGTCGCCAGCTGCAATACATCGGCAGGCTGATGCGCGAGGTCGACGCGGAGCCGATCCGCGCCCGGCTCGACGCGCTCGCCGGCCAGTCGGCCCAGGCCGCCGCGGCCCACCGGCGCCTCGAAGCGCTGCGCGAGCGCCTGATCGGCGACGACGGCGCGCTCACCGATTACGTCGCGAGCCACGCCGGCGCCGACCTGCAGGCGCTGCGCACCCTGATCCGCAACGCGCGGCGCGAGCAGCAGGAGGGCCGTCCGCCGCGCGCCTATCGCGAGCTCTTCCGGTTGCTGAAGGCTCTTGAGACTCGAACCGCTGCTCAGGGCTGAGATCACGCTCGCGCCGCCGCAGGAGCTCGGCGACACGCCGCGCGGCCGCCGCCGCGTAATTCCCATCACCGGCGGCAGCTTCCGCGGCGAGCGCCTCTCGGGCCGCGTGCTGCCCGGCGGCGCCGACTGGCAGGTGATCCGCGCCGATGGCGTCGCCGAGCTCGATGCGCGCTACACGCTGGAGACCGTCGACCGCTCGCTTATCTACGTCCGCAACTTCGGCTACCGCCACGGCCCCGCCGACGTCATGCGCCGCCTGATGGCGGGCGAGCCGGTCGATGCCGCGCTCTACTACATGCGCACCACGCCGCGCTTCGAGACGGGCGCCGAGCGCTATCGCTGGCTGAACGGCCTCATCTGCGTCGCGAGCGGCGCGCGCCGCGCCACAGCGGTCGAGCTGGAGGTGTTCGCCGTCCAATGAGTGAAGAACTTCTCATCGGGCTCGTCTCCATCAGCGACAGGGCGTCGGCCGGCGTATATAAGGACGAGGGGATTCCGTCGCTGAAGGAGTGGCTCACGAGCGCGATCGCAGCGCCTGCCTGGCGCGACGAGACGCGGCTGATCGCGGACGAGCAGCCGGTGATCGAGCGCACCCTGAAGGAGCTGGTGGATGAGCGCGGCTGCCATCTCGTGCTCACCACCGGCGGCACCGGTCCTGCGCCGCGCGACGTGACGCCCGAGGCGACGCTTGCCGTGGCGGACAAGGTGATGCCGGGCTTCGGCGAGCAGATGCGCGCGATCAGCCTGAAGTTTGTGCCCACCGCAATCCTTTCCCGTCAGATGGCGGTGATCCGCAAGCAAGCGCTGATCATCAACCTCCCAGGCCAGCCGAAGTCGATCCGCGAGACGCTGCAGGGGCTGCCGGAGCTGCCCGGCATCTTCGCCGCCGTGCCGTACTGCATCGATCTCATCGGCGGCCCGTACATCGAGACGCACGACGCGGTGGTGAAGGCCTTCCGGCCGAAGTCCGCCCTACGCAAGCGGCCGACGTGAGCTTTCTCTGGCCCGAGGCGTTGCTCGCGCTCGCGGCGCTGCCGGCCCTCGCGCTCATCTACTTGCGCCGCCCATTGGTGCGCCTGCCGGGCATCGTGGTAGCGACGCCAAGCCGCTGGCGACGGCATCTGCCGGCGCTGATCTATGCGTGCGCTCTTGTCATGACGGTGGTGGCCAGCGCGCGGCCCACGGCGCTCGTCACGCTGCCCTCGGCGAGCCGCACCATTATCCTGGTGATCGATGTGTCGCTCAGCATGCGCGCGAGCGACGTGCAGCCTTCGCGCATCGCCGCGGCGCAGGCCGCGGCGCGCGAGTTCGTGCGCGATCCCCCCGGTGACGTGAAGATCGGCATCGTGTCCTTTGCGGGCACCGCGGCGCTCATACAGCAGCCGACGCGCGAGCGCGACGAGCTGGTCGCTGCGATCGACCGGCTGCAGCTCGACCGGCATACCCCGATCGGCAGCGGCATCATCGTCGCGCTCGCCGCGCTCTATCCGAACGAAGGCATCGACGTCGAGTCTTTCGGGCCGGGCGCGCGGCCGCGGCGCAACGACGCCCGACCGGTGCCGCCGGGATCCAACGCCAACGCGGCGATCATCATGCTCACCGATGGCCGCCGCACGATCGGCCCCGATCCGCTGGAGGCGGCGCGCCTTGCCGCCGATCATGGCGTGCGCGTATACACGGTCGGCTTCGGCAATTCGCAGGGCGGGCCGGTGGCCTTCGAGGGCTATTCGATCTACATGATGTTCGACGAGGAGACGCTCAAGGCGATCGCGCAACTCACCAACGCCGAGTACTTCAACGCCTCAAGCGGCGCCGAGCTGAAGACGATCTACGACAGCCTGACGACGAAGTTTGCGCTTGCGCGCGAGGAGACCGAGCTCACCGCCTTCTTCGCCGCCGCAGCCGCGGCGCTGCTCGTGCTCGGCGCCGGTCTCTCGGCGCTGTGGTTCAGCCGTATCCTCTAGGCATGGACGCGATACAGATCGAAACCGGCCCGGACCCGGACGCAGCGGTCATCTGGCTGCACGGCTTGGGCGCCGACGGCCACGACTTCGAGCCGATCGTGCCGGAGCTCGAGCTCGCGAAACCGGTGCGCTTCGTCTTTCCGCATGCGCCGGTCCGCCCGGTGACCATCAACCAGGGCATGCGCATGCGCGCGTGGTACGACATCCTGCAGCTGGGTGGCGGCCCGGAAGATGAAGCCGGACTGCGCGCTTCGCAGAAACTCACCGAGGAATTGATCCGCGCCCAGGGGCTGCCGGCCGATCGCATCGTCCTTGCCGGCTTCTCGCAGGGTGGCGCGATCGTGCTGCTCACCGCGCTGCGCTACCCCGAGCGCCTTGCGGGCGTGATGGCGCTCTCGACCTATCTGCCCCTCGCCGGAACGCTCGCCGCCGAGCGCGCGGCGCAGAACCGCGAGACGCCGATCTTCATGGCACATGGCAGCTACGACGACCTGATTCCCATGCAGCGCGCGCAGGCGTCGCGGGATTACCTGCAGAAGCTCGGCTACGCGGTCGAATGGCACGACTATCCCATGCCGCATTCGGTCTGCGCGCCAGAAATCGCCGACATCTCGACATTCCTCGCACGCGTGCTCTGATCGTCGCGCTGTGCCTCGCCGCCTGCAGCCAGACGGCGCAGGCGCCATGGCCAGAGGTCCGCTACGAGCCCTCGCCGCCTGAAGTCGTGGCGGTCATGCTCGAGCTGGCCGCCGTCGGCCCGCAGGACGTGGTCTACGACCTGGGCTGCGGCGACGGGCGCATCGTCATCGAGGCGGCGCGCCGCTACGGCGCGCGCGGGGTGTGCATCGACATCGATCCGGAGCGCATCGGCGAGGCGCGCGTCAACGCCGCGGCCGCCGGCGTCCTCGAGCGCATCGCCTTCCGCCAGGAAAATCTGCTCGACACGGAGCTCGCCGGGGCGAGCGTGGTGACGCTTTTCCTCTCGCCCGACCTGAATCTCAGGCTGCGGCCGCGCCTGCAGCGCGAGCTCGCGCCCGGCGCGCGCATCGTCTCGCACTGGCATCGCATGGGCGACTGGCGCCCCGAGCGCACGCGCAGCGTCTGGGACGGCCGCCGCTCCGCCGAGGTATTCCTGTGGGTGAAGCGCTGAGCGTGGCAACATATGCCCTGATGAAAGAACCCCTCGTGCCCGGCTTCACGCTGGTGCAACGCATCGGCGAAGGCGGGCAGGCCCAGGTCTATCTCGCCGAGCGCGACTACGACGGGCTGCGCGTCGCCCTCAAGGTGCTCGACTCGCGCGTGCGGCAGGACAGGGTGTTCCTCGAGCGCTTCGTGCGCGAATACAAGCTGCTCGCCAAGCTCGAGATGGAGCACGTGGCGCGCATCTACGACCAGGGTTTCGCCGGCGAGCACCCCTACATCGCGATGGAGTACCTGCCCTCGGGCACGCTCGCAGCGCGCATCCACGAGGGCCTCACTCCGCGCGCAGCGCTGCGTATCACCGCCCAGGTCGCCCGGGCGCTCGATGCGATCCATTCGCGCGGCATCGTGCACCGCGATATGAAGCCGGCCAACATCCTGTTCCGCGCCGACGGCCGCCCGGTCATCGTCGACTTCGGCCTCGCCAAGGATCTCGCCATCAACTCCGTGCTGACAGGGCAGCAGCGCCTGCTCGCGACGCCGCGCTACATGAGCCCCGAGCAGTGCACCGGCCGTACGGTCGATGCGCGCTCGGATATCTACAGCCTCGGCGCCATCCTGTGGGAGATGCTGACGCGCACGCGCATCTACGACACGGCCGGGCCCGCGGACCTGATGCGCATGCATGTCATGGCGCCCGTGCCGAAGCTGCCGGAGGCGCTCGCCATGCACCAGCCGCTGCTCGAGCGCATGCTCGCCAAGGAGCCGGAAGATCGCTTCCAGAGCGCCGCCGACCTCGCCGCCACCATCACGCTCTGACTCTCATCCATGAGCGAGCGCCAATATCTCGAGCTGCTGTCTGAGGTGCTCGAACGCGGCGCGCGCAAGTCCGACCGCACCGGCACCGGCACGCTGTCGGTCTTCGGCCGGCAGCTGCGCTTTTCGCTCGCGGACAGCTTTCCGCTGCTGACGACCAAGAAGCTGCACCTGAAATCGATCATCTACGAGCTGCTCTGGTTCCTGCGCGGCGAGACCAATGTGAAGTGGCTCCAGCAGCACGGCGTCACGATCTGGGACGAATGGGCGGACGAGCGCGGCGAGCTCGGCCCCGTGTACGGCTATCAGTGGCGCCACTGGCGCACGCCCGACGGCCGCGAGATCGACCAGATCGCGCAGGTGATCCAGAACCTGCGCAGCCGCCCCGACTCGCGCCGCCATCTCGTCAGCGCCTGGAACCCGGCGGATGTCGACAAGATGGCGCTGCCGCCCTGCCACGCGCTCTTCCAGTTCTACGCGGCTGCCGGTCGGCTCTCCTGCCAGATGTACCAGCGCAGCGCCGATCTCTTCCTCGGCGTGCCGTTCAACATCGCCTCGTATTCGCTGCTCACGCTGATGGTCGCGCAGGTCACCGACCTCAAGCCCGGCGAATTCATCCTGACGCTCGGCGACGCGCACCTCTACCTCAATCATCTTGGGCAGGCGCGCGAGCAGCTCGGCCGCACACCGCGCCCGTTTCCGCGCATGCGTCTCAACCCTGCGCGGCGCGAGCTGCTCGACTTCCAGTACGAGGACTTCACGCTCGAGGGCTACGAGCCGCATCCGGCCATCAAAGCTCCCATCGCCGTTTAGGTCAACGCCCTCGCGGCACGAGCGTTTGTTCCAGCATGGAGAGCGCCAAGAGCGCTGCCGAGAGCATCAAGGAAGAACTCGGTTGGCTGAAAGTTCTCTTTGCCGTATTGGCGGCCGTCGATGCGCCGCTTATCGCCTGGTTTTCGCAGAACTACACGAAAGCGGACCGCGTGGTGCTTGTTGTCGCCGGCGTCATGGCGATGGCCGCAACCGGTTCGCTGCTATGGCTCAACCACGCCGCGTACCGTAAGATTCGTGAGCTGAAGGCAACGTCATGACTTGGGGCGCGTTCTTCATGGGGCTCGGCGCGATCACCGTCGTGGGACTTTTTGTCCAGTTGATCGTGTACGAGCGTCGCAATCGCAGACGCGATTAGCGCGACGTCGGTCGAGCGGTCGCTGACGTTCCGCACGCCTTGTTCATCAAGTGTGTGTAGATCATCGTCGTCAATGCTCACGCGCTAGCAGCGGCCAGCATTCCTTTCACCGACTCAGGAGACCGGCAGATAGAGAAATCGGCTATAGCGTGGTTGCTTGATTCGGACCCTTCGATCCGGTGGCAGGTGATGCGAGACCTGACCGCTGCGCCAGCGGATGAGGTCGCCGCGGAGCGCGCGCGCGTCGCCACCGAAGGTGCAGGCGCGCGGCTGCTCGCTCTTCAGGCGTCCGACGGCCGCTGGGGCGGCGCGGCGTGGAACCGTGGCTGGAACTCCACGATGCACGTTCTCATGCTGCTGCGCGACCTGGGTCTCGATCCGGCGAGCGATCACGCACGACGGGCAATAGGGCTAGTGCGCGACGGCGTGACCTGGAAGGATTGCGGCCCGCCGGAATGCGATCGCAACGCCTTCTTCGCCGGCGAGGTGGAGCCTTGCATCAATGGCCAGGTCGGCGCGGTAGGCGCGTACTTCGGCGAGGACGTCCGGGGCATCGTCAACCGTCTGCTCGCCGAGCAGTTGCCCGACGGCGGCTGGAACTGCGAGGCGGCGAACGGTTCGACGCGCTCGTCGTTCAACACCACGATCTGCGTGCTGGAAGCGCTGCTCGAACATGAAACGGCCGGCGCCGAAGCTCCGCGGGTAAGGATGGCGCGCCTGCGCGGGCAGGAGTATCTCCTCGAGCGCCGCCTTTTCCGCCGGCGCTCGACCGGCGAGGTGATCGAGCGCGATCGCAAGGGCGGCGGGGCGTGGAGCCGCTTCGCCTTCCCGACGTGGTGGCACTACGACGTGCTGCGCGGGCTCGATTACCTGCGCCGCGCGGGCGTCGCGCCCGACGAGCGCATGGCCGAGGCGATCGAGCTGCTCGCGTCCAAGTGCGACAGCGACGGCCGCTGGCCGCTCGAGGCGCAGCACCCCGGCGTGATGCCCGTCGAGATGGACGAGGGCGCGGGGCGGCCGAGCCGGTGGAACACGCTGCGCGCCTTGCGCGTGTTGAACTGGTACTCAGCCGGAGGCTGAAATGCTCGAAGGTTCCTGCCACTGCGGCGCTGTCCGATGGCGCTTCGAAGGCATGCCGGACTCGGTCACGGCGTGCAATTGCACGGTGTGCCGGCGCTATGGCGTGCTGTGGGCCTACGACTACGAAAACGAATGCATCAAGCTCGCCGGCCCGACCAAAGCCTACATCCGCGGCGAGGCCATCGAGTTCCATTTCTGTCCCGAGTGCGGCTGCGTGGCCTATTGGCGCGCCTTGCAGGCAGACAAGGACGGACGGCGTCGCATCGCGGTCAACGTGCGGCTCACCGAGCCCGAGCTTGTGGCAAAGCTTCCCATCGACCATTTCGACGGTCTCAACAGCTTCGAGGACCTGCCGCGAGATGGGCGATGTGTCGCGGACTATTGGTTCTAAGCAGGCCGCACGGCGGCCATGAAGCATCCCACCTCGGCGTTGCGGATGTGCACATAGTCGGCGCCGCCGCACAATAGCGCCGCGAGCACTTCGTCAGGGTTGCGGGCGCCGACCCGCTCGCGCGCGAGCATCTCGCCGGCGGCACGATAAGCCTCGAACACCAGCGGCAGCTCGCGAAAGTCCGGCGGCAGCTCGGGCGCGTCGTAGCGCTCGCACTCGCGCGCATGGATGAACACCGGGCCCGGCGCGGGCAGGCTGCCCGCCTCGAGGAACGGCTGATAGGTGAAGAGGATGCGCTCCTCCTCGCCGACGGCGAAAGTGCGCAGGCAGACGCGGCACGGGCCGTAGCCCTGCGCGAGCTCTCGATGCGCCGGATGGCCGTACTGCGGCGAGCGCATGCTGCTTCTTACCTCGGCGGCAAGCGCTTCGCTGATTCCCTGCAAGCGAAACTGAGACATAGTGCGCAAAGAATAGGCGGCCACGCTCGCGCCTCCAATCCGATTCTTGCGGTCGTGGCATGATCGCGCCTGCAGGGGGAAAGCCAAAATCACAACAACAACGGCGGTTGCGCCAGACGCTCGCGTCATTCGTCCGGAGTTCACCGCTTCGGCCGGCGAGTACTTCCGCATCTGGATCGTCAATCTGTTCTTCACGCTGATCACGCTCGGCATCTATTCGGCGTGGGCCAAGGTGAGGAAGCGGCGCTACTTCTACGGCAGCACGCGCGTCGACGGCGCGACGTTCGACTATTTCGCGAGTCCCAAGGCGGTGCTGAAAGGCCGGATCGTCGCGGTGATCGCGCTCGTCGCGTACGCGCTGCTCGGCGAGCTCTTCCCCACCTCGCGCTATGTGTTCTGGGGGCTCGCGATCGTGATGCTGCCGTGGCTCGCGGTGCGAGCGCTGGAATTCAACGCGCGCAATTCCGGCTGGCGGGGACTGCGCTTCGATTTTGTCGCCGGCACGGCGAAGGCCGCGCGTGCCTACGCCGCAATGGTCGGGCTGCTCGTCGTCACGCTGGGCTTCGCGATGCCATGGTTCATGGCGCGCATGAAGTCGTTCATTGTCGCCAATCACGCCTTCGGCAGGACGCCATTCGCCTGCCAGCTGCGCGGCGGCCAGTTCTTCAAGATCTATTTCCTGGCGGGCCTGATCACCATGGCGGTCGCGCTCCCCGGCGCGCTCGGCGCCGGCATGCTGCTCGCCTTCGTCAAGCTGCCTGAAGAGTACGGCGCGGCGCTCTTTCTGCTACCGCTGATCCCGGTATATGCCGGCTACATCGTCGGCTACGCCTACGCCGAAGCGCGCAGCGCCAACCTGGTCTGGAACCACACCAGCGCGCCGGGCGTGCGCTTCGCGAGCACGCTTTCCGCAATCAAGCTGACGAAGCTCTACCTCGGCAATGTGCTCGCCGTGATCGCGAGCGCCGGGCTGCTCATCCCGTGGGCGGTGATCCGCACGCGGCGCTATCGCCTTGGCTGCCTCGCCATCCTCGTCGACGAGGAGAGCGTGCACCAGGCGAGCGGCCGGCTGCCACGCGTCGGCGCCACCGGCCAGGAGATGGGCGACCTCTTCAACGTGGATCTCGGCATATGACGCCGATCCAGGCCGATTACTACGACGGCAAGAACTCGGTGCGCCACCCGGTGTCGCTGCTCGTCGGCGCGGGCAAGCTGAAGGTGAT
>DASSLQ010000006.1:0-35305 GCA_035689325.1 Burkholderiales bacterium
TCGCGACGAGCGCCGCGTGCAGGCGAGCGACGATCTCCGGCGCAAGGCGCGCCGGGCCGACGAGGCCGAACCACGACGGATCGTTGACGAGCGGATGGCCCGCCTCGGCGAACGTGGGCACATCGGGCAGGCTCGCGACGCGCTTCTCGGCGGCGACCGCCAGCGCGCGCAGCCTGCCCGCCTGGATATGCGGGAGCGAAGAGGGCAGGTTGTCGAAGAGCACCTGCACCTGGCCGGCGAGCGCGTCGTTGAGCGCCGGGCCGGCGCCGCGATAAGGCACGTGCGTCATGTCGATCTTTGCCGAGTACTTGAAGGTTTCACCGATCAGGTGGCCGAGGCTGCCGACGCCCGGCGTGCCGAAGTTGAGCTTGCCCGGCTGCTGCTTCGCGAGCGCGACGAGCTCGCCCAGGGTGCGGGCAGCCACCGCGGGATGCACCGAGACGACGTTCGGCACCGAGGCGATCTCGCTCACGAAGGTGAAATCGGCGAGCGGGTCGTAGCGCAGATCGTTGTGCACGATGGGATTCACGACGTGCGTCGAGATGGTGGCGATGCCGAGCGTGTAGCCGTCGGGCGCGGCGTCGGCGATCGCCTTGGCGCCGATCGCCCCGCCGGCGCCGCCACGGTTATCCACAACGAAGGGCTGGCCGAGCTCGCGCGCCATGCCGTCCGCGGCGATGCGGCCGATGATGTCGGTAGAGCCGCCGGGCGGAAACGGCACGATGAGGGTAATCGGCTTCGCCGGATACGACTGCGCCGCGGCGAGCAACGGCGAGCAGCAAAGCGCGAGGAGTGCGAACAGTCTTGTCATCGTTTTGGCGATTGACCCGCGGGCGCAAATGGTGCGAGATTTCCCGCCCGAGGTAAAGCGAGGAGCGGCTCATGTTCCTGATCGCGGTCGAGTGGCTGGACCAAGCGAAGACGCGGGCGCGCTTCAGCCTGCCGGGGCGCGAGGAGTGGCGCGCCGAGCATATCGATGCGCTGATGCACGCGCTCGCCGAGATCCGCGAGGAGATGAGTCCCGCGGTGTCGCAGGAGCCGCCGCCGCTGCAGGAGGTGCAGCCGTTGCACGACCCGCGCTACGCGAGCGAGCTCCACCAGTTCTCGGGCGGCACGCTCATCTCTTTCCGCCATCCGTCGCTCGGCTGGCTGCCATTCCTGCTGCCGAGCCGGCAGCGGCGCACGCTCGTCGAATCGCTCGGCGCGCAGGAAGCGACCTGGACCGAGATCCGGGTGCTGCACTCGCGCTAGCGCGATAGCACTGGGCACGCTCGGCAGCCTCGCGGTGCTGCTTTTCGCCGGCTGGGCGGCGCTCAGCCCCGACCCCATGGCCTGGGTCTATATCGGCGTCGTGGCGACGTTCGAGCTGTGGCTCGCGCGCCGCATGGCGCAGGCCGGGTCGGGCCCCGTGGCTGCAGCCGAGCCGCCGTATCGCTTCAGCGACGAAGAAGCCGCGCTCGTGCAGCGCTACCGGTTCTATTTCACTTATCCGGCGCTCGCGCGCGGCTGCTCCTCGGTTCTCGCCGCCATCGGCTTGACCGCGCTCGGGCTCGCTCCCTGGCTGACATACAAGCGGGTGCTCCTGCCGGCCGCGTTGATCGGCATCAACCTCTTTGCGGTGGCGCGCTTCACCAAGCGGCTCGCGCCGCTCACGGCGCTGCGCATCGCGGCCGCGCGCGGTGACCGGGCCGCGCTGCGCATGCTGGAGCTGCACGATCCGGCGTGGGCCAAGATCCGCGCGGGCAACCGGCCGGAGCGTAAAATCGAAGGATGAACGCGCCGAACAAGACTGAAGACGCATTCCATCAGCTCATCCACCAGAGCCACATGTGGGGGCTGTGGGAGATCGCGAGCCAGATGACGCCGCAGCCGCGGCCGGAGGCCATTCCCTATCAGTGGAAATGGTCGCTGCTCAAGGAAGTGGTGAAGCAGTCGGCCACCGCCGTGCCGGTGGGCGACGAGCGCCGCGCCATGCAGCTCTTCAACCCGGGATTGAACGGCCAATGGGCGACCACCAACACGCTGATCGCCGCGGTGCAGGTGCTGCTGCCGGGCGAGGTGGCGCGTGCGCATCGCCATTCGCCCGCCGCCATCCGCTTCATCATCGAAGGCGACGGCGCCTACACGGCGGTGGAAGGCGAGAAGGTGATCATGCATCCCGGCGACTTCATCCTCACGCCGAGCTGGCAGTGGCACGACCACGGCAACGAGACCAAGGAGACGGTGGTGTGGATGGACGGCCTCGACGTGCCGCTCACCAAGTCGCTGAACGCGATGTTCTTCGAAATGCACAAGGACATAAAGGCGTCGCACGGAAAGCCGGTGAACGGCTCGCAGGCGCTCTACGGCCACGGCAAGCTGACGCCGACCTGGACAAAGGAGCGGCCGCTGTTCTCGCCGCTCATGCTCTACTCGTGGGAACAGACGCTGGAAGCGCTGCACGACCTGCGCAACCACGACGGCAGCCCGCATGACGGCATCTCGCTCGAATACACGCACGCGCAAACCGGCGGACCCGTGCTGCCGACCATGTCGTGCCGCGTGCAGATGATCCGCAAGGGCGAGAAAACCAAGGCGAAGCGCGTCACCGGCTCGAGCGTGTTCCATGTCGTGCGCGGCCGCGGCCGCAGCGTCATCGAGGGCAAGACCTTCGACTGGGAGAAGGGCGACATCATCGCGTTGCCCTCATGGGCGGAGCACAACTTTGCCAACACCGGCGCGGAGGACGCGATCGTCTTCTCGATCAGCGACCGACCGGTGCTCGAGGCGCTGGGGTTCTATCGCGAAGCGTTGTCGTAACCAACAACAAGAAAGGGAGGATGTATGAACCGTCTGCTTCTGCTGATCGCGCTCGCCATCGCCTTGCCCGCTGCTGCGCGCGATGATCGCCTCAAGTTCCCGGTCCAGGGCGCGCTCGCCAAGGGACAGAACTACAAGGAGAAGCTCGACCCGCAGATCAAGCTCTACTTCGGCAAGCAGTCGAAGGTGAAGGTGGCGAAGACCATCGGCGAGTGGACTTCCAACAAGAAGACCAACGCGTTCAACAAGACCGACCAGGAAGCCTGCGACATCGCGTTCATCAGCGCCGCCGTGTCGCTGCAGGATCGCGCGAAGCGCGAGGGCGGCAACGCCGTGATCAACATCCACAGCGTGTACAAGAACGACAAGTTCGAAAGCACGACGGAGTACATGTGCGGCGCCGGCGCGACCATGGCCGGCGTGGCGTTGCGCGGGACGGTGGTGACGCTCGGAAAATGACAGTGTCGCGTACGATTACGTCGCGTGGATATCAACGGACGCATCGCGAAGCTGGTCGAGGCGCGTAGCAGGGAACTCGTAGCGCTGCGGCGGCAGCTTCACCAGCACCCCGAGCTCGCCTTCGAGGAGCACGAGACCGCAAGAGCGGTCGCCGCCTTTCTCACGCGGCTCGGCGTCAAGTTCCGCACCGGCGTCGGCAAGACCGGCGTGGTCGCGATGATCGAAGGCGCGAAGCCCGGGAAAACCGTCGGTATCCGCGCCGACATGGACGCGCTGCCGATCCATGAGCAGACCGGGCTGCCGTTCGCGTCGAAACTGCCCGGGAAGATGCACGCCTGCGGGCACGACGTGCACACGGTGATCGCGCTTGGCGTGGCGGCGGCGCTCACGGCAATGAAGAGCGAGCTCGCCGGGCGCGTGAAGCTGATCTTCCAGCCCGCGGAGGAGACGCTCTCCGGGGCCCAGGCGATGATCGCCGACGGCGTGCTCGACGATCCAAGGATGGACGTCGTGCTTGGCTATCACAACTGGCCGGCGGTGGAAGCGGGCAAGGTCGGCTACAACGCCGAGGTCGTGATGGCATCCGCCGACGCCTTCGACATCGCGCTCAAGGGCCGCGAAGGCCATGGCGCACATCCGCACCTGGGGATCGACGCGCTCGCCGCCGCGGCGCAGTTCGTTTCCCAGGTGCAGACGATCGTCAGCCGCGAGGTCAAGCCGATCTCGCCGGCCGTGGTCACCGTCGGCGAACTGCATGCGGGCACGGCGCGCAACATCATCGCCGGCACGGCGACGCTGAAGGGCATCGTGCGCACGATGGAGGCCGGCCTCGCGGAAAAGATCGAGCAGGCGATGCGCCGCATGCTCGAGGGCATCAAGACCGGCATGCGCGTCGACTACACGCTCGACTGGAAGCGCGTCGCGCCGGCGCTGCGCAACCACAGGCCGACGCTCGAGCGGCTGCTCGGCTCGGCGCGCGATACGCTCGGCGCCGAGAATGTCCACGAGCTGCCGGAGCCCTCGATGGGCAGCGAGGACTTCGCCTGGTTCGCCGAGCGCGTGCCGGCCGCGCACCTGCGCATCGGCTCGAAGATCGACGGCCTCGACACCGCGATCCATCGTGCAAACTACGACTGCAACGACCTTGCTATTGCCGTCGGCGTGCGGGTCATGACGCGCGCGGTGCTGGAATTGTCCTCGTCCCCCTGATAAGGTGGGAGAGCGCATGCGTACCGCCGCCGCGATCGCTGCCTTGCTCCTCTCGGCTTGCGCCGCGAAGCCGGTGCTCGCGCCGGCGCCGGAAGAGCTCTTCCAGGACGCGCTGTTCGCGCCGCCGACCGAGCGCATCAACCGGGCGGACATCTTTGCGGTGAGCGATCCGAT
Organism: Burkholderiales bacterium; assembly: GCA_035689325.1. Taxonomy (GTDB): domain Bacteria; phylum Pseudomonadota; class Gammaproteobacteria; order Burkholderiales; family SG8-39; genus SCGC-AG-212-J23. Next base: position 4,642 of record DASSLQ010000006.1, read on the forward strand.
GCGGCGCTTCCTGCGCGAGCAGCTCCCGCTGACGATCGGCGGCAACGGCGTACGCCAGGCGCTGATCGACGCGGTGACGCAGGGCCAGCTCAAGCTCGAGTACGACAGCGCGCGCACGCGCACGGCCGCCGAGGCGTTCGACGCGCGCAGCGGCAACTGCCTGTCGCTCGTCATCATGACCGGGGCTCTCGCGAAGCAGCTGGGGCTGGAGGTGACGTACAACCAGGCCTCGGTCGCTGACATGTGGAGCCGCAACGGCAACATCTATTTCCTGAACGGGCACGTCAATGTGACGCTGGGCAAGCGCGACACCGATCCGCGCACCCTGTACGACGCCGCCGAGACGATCACCATCGATTTCATTCCGGCGCGCGAGCTGCGCGGGCTGCGTACCCGCACGCTCGAGGAGGCCACCATCGTCGCCATGTTCATGAACAATCGGGCGGCCGAGGCGCTGGTGCGCGGCCGGCTCGACGATGGCTATTGGTGGGCGCGCGAGGCGATACGCGTGGATCCGTCGTTCATGGGTGCGTACAACACCCTCGGCGTGCTGTACATACGGCACGGCCAGCTTGCAGCCGCCGAGCGCGCCTTCAGGCGCGTGCTCGCGCGCGAGCCCGACAACACGCGCGCGTGGGCGAACCTCGGCCTGGTGCTTGCGCGTGAGGGGCGTGGCGAGGAGGCCGCGGCCGCCGAGCGCCAGCTCGCGCAGCTCGAGGGCGCGGGTCCGTTCTACTACTTTCACCGCGGGCTCGCCGCCATGGAAGCGGGCGACTTCCGCGGCGCGCGCGCTCTTCGCGCGCGAAGTGGCGCGCGAGCCGGAATACCACGAGTTTCATTTCTGGCTCGGGCTGGCGGAGTTCCGGCTCGGGAATCTCGCGCGCGCGCGCGCCGAGCTCGAAGCCGCGCTGGAAAACAGCACCACCGCGAACGAACACGACCTGTACGCGACGAAGCTGCAGCGGCTCTCGCTCCTGAAGCACTAAGCGCCCGGCATGGAGCAGTGGTTCGACCTCTACCGGGCGATCGTCATGCCCGCCCAGTGCGACATCTACGGCCACATGAACGTGCGCTACTACGCCGCGTGCTTCGACGATGCCGCCTGGCACTTTCCGCGCATGGCGGGCTTTTCGCTTGCCGAATTCCGCGCGCGCGGCTATGGCACCGTGATGGCGACGCTAAGCATCGATTTCCATCACGAGATCTGCGCCGGGCAGCTGATCCTCGTCCGCGGCGCGGTGACGCGCGTCGGCACCAAGAGCTTCGCGCACGAGATGCGGCTCTTCGAGGCCGATTCGATGACGCACTGCGCGACCCAGAAGACCGTCGAAGTGTGCTTCGACACCGCCGCGCGCAAAGGCGTGCCGCTGCCGGAGGACATCAAGGCCAGCCTGCAGCGCATCTGCATTTCCTGAGCATTTCCTGAGGAGACACGATGGCGAAGAAAACGAAGAAGCGGGCGCCGGTCCGCAAAGCGAAGAACGTGACGCCGATCCCGAAGGGCTATCACGCGGTGACTGCGTACCTCAGCGTCCAGAACGCGACGCAGGCGCTCGACTATTACAAGCGCGCGTTCGGCGCCAAAGAGCTGCTACGCATGCCGATGCCGGACGGAAAAGTGGGGCACGCGGAGATCATGATCGGCGACTCGCACGTGATGCTCGCCGATGAAATGCCGAGCATAGGCTTCGTCAGCCCGCCGGCACGCGGCGGCACGACGGTGCAGCTGCACCTCTACGTACGCGATGTCGACGCGACCGTGCAAAAGGCGCTCGCCGCCGGCGGCAAGCTCACGCGGCCGATCGAGGACAAGTTCTACGGCGATCGCGCCGGCACGGTAGAAGATCCGTACGGCCATGTCTGGTACATCGCGACGCACAAGGAAGACGTGCCGCCCAAGGAGATGAAGCGGCGCATGGACGAGATGGCGAAGAAGATGGCGAGCGGCGGCTGAGGGTAGAATCACGCCATGCCGATCTTCGAATACGCTTGCCGCGCCTGCGGCCACGAGTTCGAGACGCTGGTGCGCGGCGCGGACACGCCGAGTTGCGAGCGCTGCGCGAGCCCCGCGCTGGAGAAGAAGCTCTCGGTCTTTGCCGCTCAGAAAACGAACGACGCGGCGCCCGCGCCGTGCGGCACCTGCGGCCATCCGGGCGGCCCCGGATCCTGCGCGCTTAGCTAGCGGCCCCGCGCTTGGACGTCCGCGCGTGCCTGTTCGATGTCTTCGGCACGGTGGTGGACTGGCGCACGAGTGTCAGCCGCGAGTTCGCCGCGCTCGCGCAGAAGAAGGGCATCACCGGCGTCGACCCCGTGGAATTCGCCGTCGAATGGCGCAAGCTCTATCAGCCATCGATGGAAGAGGTGCGCTCCGGACGGCGGCCGTTCGTGATTCTCGACGTGCTGCACCACGAGAGCTTGATGAAGCTCGTCGCGCGCTACGCGCTGCAAAAGCTCTCGGAGGCGGACGTCGATCACCTCAATCGCGCCTGGCATCGCCTCGACCCCTGGCCCGATGCAGTCGCGGGACTCACCCGGCTCAAGCGCAAGTTCATCATCGCGCCTTGCTCCAACGGCAACATCGCGCTCATGGTGGACATGGCCAAGCGCGCCGGGCTGCCGTGGGACTGCATTCTCGGCGCCGAGATCGCGCGCGCGTACAAGCCCACTCCGGAGACTTATCTCGCCTCGTGCCGGGCGCTCGCGCTGGCGCCGGCGAACGTGCTGATGGTCGCGGCGCATAACCACGACCTCAAGGCGGCGAAGAGCGCGGGCCTCGCGACCGCGTTCGTCGCGCGGCCACGGGAGCACGGTCCCGGGCAGACGACGGACCTCGAGCCCGATCCGAGCGCGGTCGATATCGCGGCCAAGAATTTCAACGACCTCGCCGCACAACTCGGCGCGTAGCTACTCGGCGATCGGCGGCGCGTCGATCGCGGGCAGCGGGAACGCGCTGAAGGTATCCGGCAGCCGCACCATCGGCGCGGGCGCGAGGTGGCGGGGCGTCAGCTCGGCATAGGAGGTGACGCCGAGTAGCCCGAGGCAGGTGCGGATCTCGTCCTCGAGGATCTCGAGCGCGCGCACCAGGCCGGCGACGCCTGCAGCCGCGAGTCCCAGCCCGGCGAGCCGGCCGATGCCAACCGCTTTTGCGCCGAGCGCGCTCGCCTTCACCACATCGGTGCCGCGCATGAAGCCGCCATCGATCCATACCTCGGCGCGCCCGGCGACCGCCTGCACGATCTCGGGCAGCACCGCGGCGCTGCCGAGACCGTGGTCGAGCTGCCGCCCGCCGTGATTGGAGACGTAGACGACCTCGACACCGTGCTCGACGGCGAGCAGCGCATCCTCGGTCGTGGCGATGCCCTTGATGATGAGCGGTACGTCGTGCTTGTCCTTGAAGCGTTTCACGTGGTCCCACGAGAGCGCGGACTGGAAGCGCGCGCCTTGCGCAGCGCGCGCACGCCAGGGCTTGACGAAGCGGCCGATGAGATCGCGCTCGCGCCGGCTGTACATCGCCACGTCCACGGTGAGGCAGAAGGCGCAGTAGCCGTGCGCTTTTGCGCGGCACACGAAGTCGTCGACCCACGCATCATCGCCGCGTACGTAAAGCTGGAACACGCGCACGGTGTCGGCGGCGCTCGCCGTCTGTTCGAGGCCGGGCTGGCAGACGGAGGAGAGCATTTGCGGCACGCCGAACTGCGCCGCCGCGCGCGCTGCGGCCGCCGCGCCGCCCTCGACGATCGATTCGAGGCCGCCGATCGGCGCGAGCATCACCGGCAGGCGCACGCGCCTGCCGAGGAACGTCGCGCTGCTGTCGATGCTGCTGACGTCGCGCAGCACACGCGGCCGGAACGCGAGCTGGTCGAGCGCCTGGCGATTGCGCAGCACCGTGGTCTCGGTCTCGGCGCCGCCCATGAGATAGGCCCAGGGCCCGGGCGGCAGGTTGCGCCGCGCGGCGTGGTAGATCTCCTGCAACGTCAGGAAATCTGGCGCGGCGGGCGCGTTCATGGCCCGATGCTAAAGGAAACGGTTCAGGCAGGCTTGCGGATGGCGAGCGTCAACTGTGGCACGAGGTGAACGTCGGCGAGCGGCTTCAGCGCCTTGAGTGCCGCCCAGATCGCTGCCTTCAGCCAGCGGTGGCGGGATGAAAGCTTGCCGTACCACAGGTCGATGTGGTCGCCACGCCGCGGCTGCACGAGCTCGGCATCGTCGCCCAGCGCGCGCAGGATCTCGCCGACCGTGGCGCCGCGCACGCCCGCGCGCAGCAGCGCGGGCCATTCCTCGTCGCCCTTGAGCCGCGGCGAAAAACGCCTTGCTACCCAGCAGGCGACGGCGTCGGGCAGGTAATTGATCAGCGGCAACCCGGTGGTATGGATCTCAATCGGCGAATAGCGGTGCGGTGTCTGGTTGATGAAGATAACGCCGCCCGGCCGCAGATGCCGCCACAGACGTGGCAGCAGCGCGCCGCGTTCCGTTGGAAGCAGGTGCTCGTAGACGGCGCTCAGGACGATGTAGTCGAAGTCGCCCAGCCCCGCGGGCGGCGCCGTGCCCGACGGCGAGACGAGGAAGCGCAGCGCGCGCCTGCCGAGGCACGCCGCGCGCAACGCCGCGAGCTTGACGAGCCGCTCCTCGAGCTCCACGCCGACGATCTCGCAAGGCGGCAAGACGCGGCTCATGACAATCGCGGAAGCGCCCGCGCCGCAGCCGAAATCAAGGATGCGCTTGCCGCGGAAAGCCTCCGGCTCGACGTAGCCGAGCATTTCGTGCCGGATCGCCCGCTCGACGTAGTGCGGATCCTCCTCGCGCCGAATTTCGTCGCACACGAAGGCGCGCTTTTGCGCGTGGATCTCGAGGATGAGCTCGGTCGGATAGGCCGTCGTCCAGCTCATCGCCGCGTCCGGGGAGCCATGTCCGGGCGCGATGGCGATCCGGTGGCGTCCGTCCGGCAGCCGCTCGACGTGCAGCTGGTACCCGTGCTGCCGTGACGCCGACAGGTCCATGGCCGCAATTGTGGCGTCCTCCCGTTACGGGCGCATGGAGGGCGAAGCCAGCTGTGTTTACTACGCGCGGCGCTTGGCCTTCGCCTGCGCGCGCGGCTTGCCCTTGGCGGCGGCACGCACTTCCATGGTGACGCGCTGCCCGACGATCGCGCCCTTCGGGTTCCAGCGCTGCATGTCTGCCACGGATACGCGGTAGCGCTTGGCGATCGAGGCGAGGGTCTCGCCGGGCTTCACCGTGTGGTAGATCCGCCGGTAAGTGATCGGGATCGGCGGCGCATACATGATCGGCAGCTTCGCCGTGCCGACGCCGCTGCGGTTGCTCGCCGGCACGACCAGCATGTTCGGCACGTTGCGCGAGCGCGGCGAGATGCCGTTCACCTCGCGCAGGTGGGCGACCGTCATGCCGTGCTTCTTGGCGATCGACTCGAGGCTCTCGCCTTTCTTCGGGTAGTAGGTCTTCCACGAGACGAGCGACTGCTCGTCGAGCTTCTGCAGGTTCTCGTGGAAGGTGTCGACCTTGTCAGCGGGCAGCACGATGCGCGGCGTGACGGACGCGCGGATCAGCGGCCGGCTGAAGCCCGGGTTGAGCGCGATGAACTGGTCGACCGACATATCGGCGAGCTTCGCCGCGAGGGTCACGTCGATGTCGCGCAGCTTGGTGTACGTTGCGAAGTAGGGCTGGTTCGGGATCGGATCGAGCGCGATGCCGAGCGGATCGGGGTTCGAGATGATGTTCTTCAGCGCCTGCAGCTTCGGCAGGTAGTGGCGCGTCTCGAGCGGCATGCTGAGGTGAGCGTAGTCGGTGGGCTTGCCCGCGCGGCGGTTCTTGGCGACGGCGCGTGCAACCGCGTTCTCGCCCCAGTTGTAGGAGGCAAGGGCGAGCTGCCAGTCGCCGTACATCTCGTAGAGGTACTGCAGGTAGTCGAGCGCGGCATTGGTCGATTCGACGATGTCGCGGCGGGCGTCGTACCACCAGTTCTGCTGCAGCTCCCAGCGCTTGCCGGTGCCGGGCACGAACTGCCAGATGCCCGAGGCATGCGCTCGCGAGTACGCCATCGGGTTGAACGCGCTCTCCACCATCGGCAGGAGCGCGATCTCGGTGGGCATGCCGCGCTTCTCGAGCTCCTCGACGATATGGAAGAGATACATGCGGCTGCGATTGAAGGTGCGCTGCAGGTATTCGGGCCGCGCCGCGTAGTACGCCATCTTCTCGCGCACCAGGGCGTTGTCGATGTCGGGCATCGCGAAGCCCTGGCGCACGCGCTGCCACAGGTCATCGGGCGCGATGGTGCGATCGATGAGCGCGATCGGCTCGCGCGGCGTGACCGTGGTGCGCGCGCCGTCGAACGCCGTGTTGCTCGGCGCCGCCGCCTTGGCAGGCGCCGGGGCCGGCGCCGCGGCTTGGGGGGCGGGCGGGGGTGTGCTCGGCGCTGCCGCGCCTGCCTCCTGGGCGTTGGCCGGCTCCTCGTCGCCGGCGGGCGGCGTCGAGCCGCACGCGGCGAGGAGCGCCGCAGCCGTCGCGGCAAGGAGCGCGCGCAGGCTCAAAAGCGGTTCTTCCAGTCGCGGATCGCGGCGAACACGCGCACCGGGTCGGCGACGCGCGCGCCGAGATATTTGTTGGCGGACTCGACTACGGCAGGCTCGCGGCAGCGCAGGAACGGATTGGTCGCTTTTTCGTCCGCCAGGGTGCTCGGCACGGTCGGCTTGCCGGCATCGCGCAGGCGCTGGTCACGCGCCGCGCGGGCGCTTAGCGCCTGGTTGTGCGGCTCGACGGCCTTGGCGAAGCCGATGTTGGCGAGCGTGTATTCGTGGCCACAGTAAACCTTGGTGTCGTCGGGCAGCGCGGCGAGCTTGGCGAGCGATGCGTACATCTGCTCGGCCGTGCCTTCGAAGAGGCGCCCGCAGCCGCAGGCGAAGAGCGTGTCGCCGCAGAAAAGCGAGCCTGCCCCATAATAGGCAATGTGCGCGCGCGTGTGGCCGGGAATGTCGAGCACCGTGAAGCTCACGTCGAGCTCGGGGATGCTGATGCGATCGCCTTCAGCGAGCGGCCGGGTCAGCGTGGGAATCGGCTCGTTGCGCGGCCCGTACACCGGCACGCGATAGTGCTGCACGAGCTGCGCGATGCCGCCGACGTGGTCCGGGTGATGGTGCGTGGCGAGGATCGCGGCGAGCGTCAGGTTCTCGCGCCCGAGATAGTCGAGCACCGGCCGCGCCTCGCCGGGGTCGACGACCGCGGCATGCGCCTGGTTGCGCAGCGTCCAGACGTAGTTGTCTTTGAACGCTTTGACCGGCACGATCTCCATGTTGATGCGTCATTCCTTCGTGCAGAACGGGGCGCAGAAGTATAACGGCGAGCGCTCGTCTCTTTCCGGGTGGTTTGGCACACCCCAAGGTGCCTATGTCCTCGGCTGGGAGCTTGCCCAGTTTGACAGCGCTGTCGATGATGTGTTCGGTTTCCGGGCAGTACAGGTCGGCCTACCCGAGGTCGATTTTCTGCGACAGAACCGCGTTCGTTTCCGCTTCTCGCTCGCCCTGGAGCCAGGTGCGGCGATCGCCGCCGATCCGCTGCAATTGCCGCTCGCCTCGCAAAGCGTCGATCTCGTCGCGCTGCCGCATGTGCTCGAGTTCCACCCCAATGCGCACGAAGTATTACGCGAAGCCGAGCGCGTCCTGATGCCGGAGGGCCAGATCGTGATCTCCGGCTTCAACACGGCGTCGCTCTGGCGGCTGCGGCAACTTTTCACATCGCGCCGCCACCGCGCCGAGGTGCCCTGGGACGCGCACATGATCGGCGTCCTGCGCCTGCGCGACTGGCTGCGCGTTCTGGGTTTCGAGATCAACGGCGGCAAGTTCGGCTGCTATGCGCCGCCCTTCCGGCAAGAGCTCTGGCTGGAGCGCTTCCGCTTCATGGAGAAGGCGGGCGCACGCTGGTGGCCGGTGCTCGGCGGCATCTATGTGATTCGCGCCGTGAAGCGCGTGCACGGCATGCGGGTGGTCACGCCCGCCTGGCGCGTGGAGCGCGCGCGGCGCCGCTCGCTCGCGCCTGTGTCGCAGCGCTCGCACAAGAACCACCATGGCGGCTGACGATGTCGTCGAGATCTACAGCGACGGCGCGTGTCGCGGCAACCCCGGTCCCGGCGGCTGGGGTGCGATCCTGCGTGCCAGAGGCGCGGAGAAAGAGATCTACGGCGGCGAGGCCGACACCACCAACAACCGCATGGAGCTGATGGCGGTGATCCGCGCGCTCGAGGCGCTGAAGCGCCCGAGCCGCGTGCGCCTATATACCGACTCGCTCTACGTGCAGAAGGGCATCTCGAGCTGGATCCACGGCTGGAAGCGCCGCGGCTGGCGCACCGCCGACAAGAAGCCGGTCAAAAACGTCGACCTCTGGCAGAAGCTCGAAGAGCTCGCCGCCAGACATGATGTAGAGTGGCATTGGGTGCGCGGCCATGCCGGGCATCCGGAGAACGAGCGCGCTGACGCTCTCGCAAATCGGGGGATACCCAACAACAATGACGCGCCAGGTCGTCCTTGACACGGAAACCACGGGACTCAACGCCAAGCTCGGCGACCGCATCATCGAAATCGGCTGTGTAGAGATCCTCTCGCGGCGCCTGAGCGAGCGGCAGTTCCACGCCTATCTCAATCCGGAGCGCGACGTCGACCTCGGCGCCACCCGCGTGCACGGCCTGACCCTGGAAGACCTGCGTGCGAAGCCCAAGTTCGCCGATGTCGCACGCGAATTCCTCGACTTCATCGCCGGCGCCGAGGTGATCATCCACAACGCCGAGTTCGACGTGGAATTCCTCGACCTCGAGCTCGGCCGGGCGGGTCACGGACGGCTGGCGGATCACGTTGCCAGGGTCACCGACACGCTCGCTCATGCGCGCGAGCTGCACCCGGGCAAGAAGAACACCCTCGACGCGCTCTGCGAGCGCTATTTCATCGACAACGCCCACCGCACCGTGCACGGGGCGCTGCTCGACGCGCGGCTCCTCGCCGAGTGCTACCTCGCCATGACGCGCGGCCAGGAAAGCCTGGTGATGGAGCTGGAGACGCCTGCGGCGGCCGCGGCCGCGGCGGCGCTGATGCAGGTCGATCTCTCTAACCTCATCGTCGTGCCGGCGCTGCCCGAGGAAGTGGCGCTGCACGAGCAGTACCTCGACGCTATGGAGAAGGAGCGCAAGGCGCCGAGCCTCTGGCGCAAGCTGTTAGCCGCTTAATTCAGGGACGGAGCCCGAACTCGGTTGGCTTTGTCTCTGAATCAGTTCGGGCTCCGTCCCCGATCTATTTCGATCTAGTTGGAGTAGCGCGCGCCGCGCGGCATCCACTCGGCGCCGGCGAGCTCGCGCCGCGCGCCCGGCAGGTTGATCTCGTAGTTGATGAGGTACACGGGGGCGTCCGCTTCATTCTCCTCCACGTGCTTGCGCTCGATCTGGTGCGCGAAACAGCGCTCGAGCTTGGGCTTGCGGTGCGCGGTCGATTTCACGAAGAGCTCGAACGCGTAGTGCCCTGGACGCAGCGTCAGGGGCAGGGTGCGGCCCCGCTCGGCGACGTCGAACAGGACGAACTTGGCGAGCGCGCGCTTCGCCTCGAGCGCGAACGCGGTGAAAGCCTCGATGTTGCTGTGCTCGTCCAGGCGTCGCTTTGCCTGGATGAAGCGCTGCATGTCTACCTCGGCTACGGGACTCAGCACCACCGAGCGCTCGATGTCGCCGTCGATGGTGAGGCGCAGCGCCACCCATTCGATGATGCCGTCGGCCGAGCCCGCGTTGGTGAACTGCAGCGGCAGCAGCAGTTTGATCTCGCGCCCGGCCCGCTGAGAGCGCGGAATGATGACGTCGCCGGCGAGCACTTCGGGGGCGAACTCGAGCACGCCGAGTCGGCCGGCACACACGAGCGCCACGCACAAGGCCGCGAGGGCGGCGCCCGTGGTGAGCCATGCCGGCAGCGGCGCGACGGTCGTGCTCCAGTAACCGAGGAGCAGGCAAAGCACCATGATGCCCAGGCAATCGCGCATCGTGCGCCGTAGCGCGGTCCTGCCGCTAAGCGCGAGCACCGCGGCGAACATCCGCAAGCCAGACCTGAGGTTGTCCTTTTCCATGCCCGCCATTCGACGACCACGCGTGTGAATCATCCACCGCCGGACCGCTATACTTGGCCCATGGCCGCGTCGATCTTCGATCACAATCTGGAAAAGAACGCCGCCAACTACGCGCCGCTCACGCCGCTTTCGTTCCTCGAGCGCGCCGCCTACGTCTATCCCGACCGCGCTTCGGTGATCCACGGCGCCGAGCGCTACACCTGGGCCGAGACCTACGCGCGCTGCCGGCGCCTCGCCTCGGCGCTGGCGAAGCGCGGCATCGGCATGGGCGACACGGTCGCCGCGATGCTGCCGAACACGCCGCCGATGTACGAGTGCCATTTCGGCGTCGCCATGACCGGCGCGGCGCTCAATACGCTGAACACCCGGCTGGACGCGGAGGCGATCGCGTTCATGCTCGAGCACGGCGAAGCCCGGCTCCTCGTCAGCGATCCCGAGTTCGCGCCGATCGTCGAAGGCGCGCTGCGGCTGGTAAAGAAGAAGATCACCGTCATCGACGCGCTCGATGCCGAGTTCCCCGGCGGCAAGCGGCTCGGCGCACTCACTTACGAGCAGCTGCTCGCCGAGGGCGACCCGCAGTTCGCCTGGCGCTGGCCCGCCGACGAATGGGAGGCGATCTCGCTCAACTACACCTCGGGCACGACGGGCAATCCCAAAGGCGTGGTGTATCACCACCGCGGCGCGTACCTTAATGGTGTCGGCAACATCCTGGTCTGGGGCATGCCGCACCACTCGGTGTACCTCTGGACGCTGCCGATGTTCCATTGCAACGGCTGGTGCTTCCCGTGGACCATGGCGGCCAATGCCGGCACCAACATCTGCCTGCGCAAGGTCGAGGCGGCGGCCATCTTCCGGCTCATCAAGGAACATCGCGTCACGCACTACTGCGGCGCGCCGATCGTGCACCAGACGCTGATCAACGCTGCCGAGGAACTGAAGCGCGGCATCGAGCACAAGGTGAGCGCGCTCGTCGCGGCCGCCGCCCCGCCCGCCTCGATGATCGAGGGCATGGCGAAGATGGGCTTCGACATCACGCACGTCTACGGCCTCACCGAGACCTACGGCCCGGCGACAGTCTGCGCGCGCCACCCCGAGTGGGCGCAATTGCCGCTTGGTGAGCAGGTCCGCTTGAACGGCCGTCAGGGTGTGCGCTACACCGTGGAAGAGGGCCTGACGGTCATGGACCCGGAGACCATGCAGCCGGTCCCCGCCGACGGCGAGACGATGGGCGAGATCATGTTCCGCGGCAACATCACCATGAAGGGCTACCTCAAGAACAAGAAGGCGACCGACGAGGCCTTCGCGGGCGGCTGGTTCCATTCGGGCGACCTCGCCGTGATGCAGCCCGACGGCTATGTGAAGATCCGCGACCGCTCGAAGGACATCATCATCTCCGGCGGTGAAAACATCTCCTCGCTGGAGGTGGAAGACGTGCTTTACCGCCATCCGGCAGTGCTCGCCGCCGCGGTGGTCGCCAAGCCCGACGCCAAGTGGGGCGAGACGCCGTGCGCCTTCGTAGAGCTGAAACCGGGCGCGACGGTGAGCAGCTTCGAGCTGATCGAGTTCTGCCGCCAGCATCTCGCGCGCTTCAAGGCACCGCGCGCCGTCCTCTTCGGCGAGCTGCCGAAAACGTCGACCGGCAAGATCCAGAAGTTCGTGCTCCGCGAGCGCGCGAAATCGGCCACCGCCATCGATACATGAACGCCAACCCGAAGGCCGAAGAATCCACCCTGCTGCGCGAGGACCGCGACGGCGTCTGCACGCTCACCATGAACCGGCCGGGACAGATGAACCTGCTCACGACCGGGATGCTCGAGGCGCTGCAGAAGGCGTTCGACGCCATCGCCGACGACAAACGGGTGCGCGTGGTGATCCTCGCAGCCACCGGCCGCGCGTTCAGCGCCGGCCATGACATCAAGGAGATTCGTGCGCTCGAGGAGCTGCCGAAGATCGAGCAGCTCTTCGCCAAATGCAGCCGCACGATGCAGACGATCACCGCCCTGCCGCAGCCGGTGATCGCGCGCGTACAGGGCGTCGCTGCCGCGGCCGGCTGCCAGCTCGTCGCGCAATGCGATCTCGCGGTGGCCGCCGATACGGCGAAATTCACCACGCCGGGCGTGACATGGGGATTCTTCTGCTCGACGCCGGGCGTCGCCGTGGGCCGCAACATCTCGCGCAAGCGCGCCATGGAGATGCTGCTCACTGGCGAGCAGATCGATGCGCGCACGGCGCTCGAATGGGGCCTCGTGAACCGCGTGGCGACGGCGGCCGCGCTCGAGCGCGAGACTGACGAGCTCGCGCGCATCATCGCCGAGAAGCCCCCGGTGCAGACGGCAGCAGGCAAGCGCGCGTTCTATCAGCAGCTGGATCTCGGCGCCGCCAAGGCTTACGAGCTCGCCTCCGGCGTCATCTCCGCGAGCTTCGCGCACGAGGAAGGCCGCTCGGGCATGGATGCCTTTCTCGGCAAGCGTCCGCCGCCCAAGCACTGAAGCATGTATAGTGGCGCGGCGCCGCAGGGGGAGGCTGCTTGGCCGACGACATCATCCTAGAGACACGCGGGCTCACCAAGGAATTCAAGGGTTTCGTCGCCGTCAAGGACGTCGCGCTGAAGGTACGGCGCGGCAGCATCCACGCGCTCATCGGCCCGAACGGCGCCGGAAAGACGACCTGCTTCAACCTGCTCACGCATTTCCTCGTGCCGACGCGCGGCCAGATTTTCTACAACGGTGGCGAGATCACCGGTGCGCGCCCCGCGACCATCGCGCGCATGGGCCTCGTGCGCTCGTTCCAGATCTCGGCGGTGTTTCCGCATCTGACGGTGCTCGAGAACGTGCGCATCGCGCTGCAGCGCAAGCGCGGCCACTCTTTTGATTTCTGGCGCACGGAGCGCGTGCTCAATGAGCTGAACGACGCGGCGCGGCAGCTGATCGACGCGGTCGGCCTCGCCGAGTTCGAGAATAGCGTGGCGGTGGAGCTGCCCTACGGCCGCAAGCGCGCGCTCGAGATCGCCACCACGCTTGCGCTCGACCCGGAGATGATGCTGCTCGATGAGCCGACGGCGGGCATGACGCACGGCGACGTCGAGCGCATCACGGCGCTCGTCAAGCGCGTGTCCGCCAATCGCACGGTGCTGATGGTCGAGCACAATCTCTCGGTGGTGTCGACTCTCTCCGACCGCATCACCGTGCTCCAGCGCGGCGAGATCCTGGCCGAGGGCGACTACAACACCGTGTCCAAGGACTCCCGCGTCGTCGAGGCCTATCTGGGAGCGGGGCATGCCTAACCTGCTCGAGGTGCGCGGGCTGAACGCCTGGTACGGCGAATCGCACATCCTGCACGGCATGGACTTCGACGTGCGCGAAGGCGAGGTGGTGACGCTGCTCGGGCGCAATGGCGCCGGCAAGACCACCACGCTGAAATCGGTCATGGGCATGGTCGGACGGCGCGAGGGCTCGATCAAGCTCGGGGGTAGCGAGACGATCCGCCTGCCCTCGAACGCGATCGCGCGCCTTGGCATCGCGCTCTGCCCGGAGGAGCGCGGCATCTTCGCGAGCCTGAACGTCTACGAAAACCTGATGCTGCCCCCCAAGGTGCGCGACGGCGGGCTGCAGATCGAACGGATCTACGAGCTCTTCCCCAACCTGCGCGAGCGCCTCGCGAGCCAGGGCACCAAGCTCTCCGGGGGCGAGCAGCAGATGCTGGCGATCGGCCGCATCCTGCGCACCGGGGCACGCCTGCTGATGCTCGACGAGCCGACCGAGGGATTGGCGCCGGTGATCGTGCAGCAGATCGGCCGCACCATCGCGCGGCTCAAGCAGGAAGGCTTTACCATCCTGCTCGTCGAGCAGAACTTCCGCTTCGCGCAGACCGTCGCCGACCGCTATTACGTGGTCGATCACGGGCGCGTGGTGGACATGATTGCCAACACGGCGTTGGAGGCGAGCATGGGCAAGGTCCACGCTTACCTCGGAGTCTGAATTTCAACCCAGGAGGAAGCATGTTTCGCAAACTAGGAATTGCCGCCGCCGTCGCCATGGCGGTGGGCACGGCACACGCGCAGATCTCGGATGGCGTCATCAAGATCGGCGTACTGAACGACCAGTCGAGCCTTTATGCCGACATCTCGGGCCAGGGTGCCGCGGTCGCCGCGCGCATGGCGGTCGAGGACTTCGGCGCGGCGAAGAAAGGCATGAAGGTGGAAGTGATCCAGGCCGACCACCAGAACAAGCCCGAAGTCGGCTCGGCGATCGCGCGCCAGTGGTACGACGTCGACAAGGTCGACGTGATCGTCGACGTGCCCACCTCGTCGGTGGCGCTCGCCATCAACCAGGTGACGCGCGAGAAGAACAAGGCCTTCCTCGTTTCCGGCGCGGCGACCTCCGACCTCACCGGCAAGGCGTGCTCGCCGAACACCATCCACTGGACCTACGACACCTGGATGCTGGCGCATGGCACCGGCAGCGCCATCGTCAAGACCGGCGGCAAGACGTGGTTCTTCCTCACCGCCGACTATGCCTTCGGCCACGCGCTCGAGCGCGACACCGAGGAGGTGGTGGTGAAGAACGGCGGCAAGGTACTTGGCAAGGTGCGCCATCCTCTGAACGCGCAGGACTTCTCCTCGTTCCTGCTGCAGGCGCAGAGCTCCAAGGCACAGATCATCGGGCTCGCGAACGCCGGCGGCGACACGATCAACTCGATCAAGCAGGCCTCCGAGTTCGGCCTCGTGGAAGGCGGCCAGGGCCTCGCCGGCATGCTGGTGTTCATCTCCGACATCCACGCCCTCGGACTGAAGACCGCGCAGGGCCTGATCTTCACCGAGACCTTCTACTGGGATCGCAACGACGCGTCGCGCGCCTTCGCCAAGCGGTTCGCGCCGCAGTACAAGGGCAACATGCCGACGATGGTGCAGGCGGGCGTGTACTCGGCGGTGCTGCACTATCTCAAAGCGGTCGAGGCGCTGAAGAGCGACGATGGCCCGAAGGTGATCGCCAAGATGAAGCAGATGCCGACCGACGATCCGCTCTTCGGCAAGGGCCGCGTGCGCCAGGACGGCCGCAAGATCCACGATGCCTACCTCGTCGAGGTGAAGAGGCCCTCGGAGTCGAAGTATCCGTGGGACTACTACAAGATCCGCGCCACGATTCCCGCCGAGGAGGCGTTCCGGCCGGAGAAAGAGGGCGGCTGCCCGTTGGTCAAATGAGAAGACGTGGAAACGTCGCCCCCGCGAAAGCGGGGGCCCGGTTTCTTTTTGACGATATTGGGTTCCCGCTTGCGCGGGAACGGCGTTTCGCCGCATGACGGAGATCTTCGGCGTCCCGACGCAGGCCCTTTTCGGCCAGCTCCTGATCGGGCTGATCAACGGCTCGTTCTACGCGCTGCTCTCGCTCGGGCTCGCCGTGATCTTCGGGCTGCTCAACATCATCAACTTCACGCACGGCGCCCAGTACATGATGGGCGCCTTCGTCGCGTGGTTCCTGCTCAACAAGGCGGGCATGGGCTACTGGTGGGCGCTCGTGATCGCGCCGATCGCGGTCGGCATCTTCGGCGTGATCATCGAGCGCACCATGCTCAAGCAGCTCTACAAGCTCGACCACTTGTACGGGCTGCTGCTCACCTTCGGCCTCGCGCTGATCGTCCAGGGGCTGTTCCGCAACGAGTACGGCTCGTCCGGCTTGCCGTATTCGATCCCGTCGCAGCTCACCGGCGGTCAGAGGCTCGGCTTCATGTTCCTGCCGAATTACCGGGCCTGGGTGATCGTGTTCTCGCTCGTCGTATGCCTTTCCACCTGGTTCGTGATCGAGAAAACCAAGCTCGGCTCGTATTTGCGCGCAGCGACGGAGAACCCGGAGCTGGTGCGCGCCTTCGGCATCAACGTGCCACGCATGATCACGCTCACCTACGGCTTCGGGGTCGGTCTCGCGGCGCTTGCCGGCGTGATGGCCGCTCCGATCTACTCGGTGAATCCGCTGATGGGGGCCGATCTCATCATCGTCGTGTTCGCCGTGGTGGTGATCGGCGGCATGGGCTCGATCATGGGCTCGATCGTCACCGGCTTCGGGTTGGGCGTCATCGAGGGACTGACGAAGGTCTTCTACCCGGAGGCCTCGAACACCGTCATCTTCATCATCATGGCCATCGTGCTGATGTTCCGCCCGGCGGGCCTCTTCGGCACGCAGCGCTGATGGCGGCCGTGCTGCCGGCCCAGCGCAAGGCCGAGATCGGCCAGCAGCGCATCGCGCTTGCGGTGATGCTCGCGTTCTTCGTGCTCGGGCCGCTCGCGATGTATCCGGTGTTCCTGATGAAGGTGATGTGCTTCGCGCTCTTTGCGTGCGCCTTCAACCTGCTCATCGGCTTCGTCGGCCTGCTCTCCTTCGGCCATGCGATGTTCCTCGGCACGGCGGGCTACGTCTGCGCCTACGCGGCGAAGGTCTGGGGCTTCACGCCGGAGCTCGCGATCCTTGCGGGCACCGCCGCAGCCTGCGTGCTCGGCATCGTCACCGGGCTGCTCGCCATCCGGCGCCAAGGCATCTACTTCGCGATGATCACGCTCGCGCTCGCGCAGATGATCTACTTCTTCTATCTGCAGGCGCCGTTCACCGGCGGCGAGGACGGCATCCAGGCCGTGCCGCGCGGCAACCTCTTCGGCCTGGTCGATCTCTCGAACGTCTGGACCATGTACGCGACGGTGCTCGTCGTCTTCCTCGGCGGTTTCCTGCTCATCTACCGCACGATCCACTCGCCGTTCGGCCAGGTGCTGAAGGCGATCCGCGAGAACGAGGCGCGCGCTACCTCGCTCGGCTACGACGTCGACCGCTACAAGCTCGCGGCGTACGTCATCTCTGCGACGCTCTCCGGCCTCGCGGGCGCGACCAACGCCCTGGTTTTCCAGCTCGCCGCGCTGAACAACGTCCACTGGGGCATGTCGGGCGAGGTCGTGCTGATGACGCTCGTCGGCGGCCTCGGCACCATCTTCGGCCCGGTGGTGGGCGCGCTCGTCGTGCTGGCGATGGAAAACTATCTCGCGACGCTCGGCTTCTGGGTCACGATCGCGCAGGGTGCGATCTTCGTCGTCTGCGTGCTCGCCTTCCGCCGCGGCATCATCGGCGAGCTCGCGCGCCTGATCAAAAAACCCCTTTAGACAGGGACGGACCCTATTCTTCTCATCTCGGCGCGCGCCTAACGGTTTGCGGCGGCGAGCTGCTTGAGCGTGAAGAGATAGCTCTCCTTGTCGAGCGGCTTGTGGCAGCCGAGGCACTCGGCCTGGTTGACGCCGGCGCGCTGCTGCTTGTCCGGCGTGAACACCGCGTAGTTCCAGTCGCCGTTGCGCAGCATCTCGGGGAAATCCTTGCCCCAGTCCTTGCCGGTCGCCATCGCGGTATACGCCACGAGCTTCTCCGGAGCGTAGTGGCCATCGGCGCCGGTGATCGGGTTCTTGTTCGCGTCCAGCTTCGCCGTGTACACCTCGACGAAGATAACCGCGCCGTCAGGGATCGGCTTGCCTTGCTTCGCCGCCTCCAGCGCCGTCTTGTTGGCATAGTAGTGGCGTACCTGCTTGGTCGCCGGGAAGTCGATGGTGTGGTATTGGGTGAAGCTCTGCTTGTAGCCCTCGGGGAAGGCGATGTGCGTCCTCGCAACGTTGGGCAGGAACGCCGACTTCGCGCCCTTCTCGGCGCCGGGCAGCGAGGAGAAATAAGCCGCGACGTTAGCGATGTCGTCAGCGCTGAGCTGCGCCGCGATCGCGGCCATCGTCGCCGTCGGGCTTACAGGTCCTGCCGGCCTGCGCGTGCCTTCCTTGAACGCCTTGAGCTGCGCCTCGATGTAGCCCGCGCGCTGCGCAGCGAGATTCGGAATGATGTCGCTTACGCTCACCCCGTTGGCCCCGTGGCAGGCCGCGCAGACAGTCGCGACCTTGGCCTTGCCAGCCTCGATGTCGGCCGCCTGCGCGAGCGGCGTGAGCAGTACGAGTGCTATGCCAAGCATCTTCATGGGTCTCCTCCCTGTTGCCACCATAGTAGGTCAAGGAACGATCGATAGGAACAGGAACGCAGCGAAGAGCACGAGGTGCACCGCGCCTTGTAGCACCGTTGCACGCCCGGTCGCCAGCGTCGTGGTGCTGATGAGCAGCGTGATGGCGAGCAGCGCCGTTCCTTTGGCGTCCAGGCCCAGCGCCAGCGGCAAGCCGCTCAAGATCGCTACCGCGGCGACCGCCGGAATGGTGAGGCCGATGCTCGCGAGTGCGGAGCCGAGCGCAAGGTTGAGGCTCGTCTGCATGCGGTTGCGCAGCGCCGCGCGCACCGCGGCGAAAGTCTCGGGCAGCAGCACCAGTAACGCGATGATTACCCCGACCACCGCGGGCGGCGCGGACGCCGCATCCACGGCGGCGCGTATTCCGGGCGACAGCATCTTGGCAAGGCCGACGACCGCGATCAGCGAAAGCACGAGCAGCGCGAGGCTGATCAGCGCTGCCGCACCTGAGGGAGGAGGCGCGTGCTCCTCGCTGGCGGCGCCGACGGCCAGGAAGTAGTCGCGATGGCGCACCGTCTGCACGAAGGTAAAGACCGCATAGAGCGCAAACGACATCACGCCGGCGAAGATCAGCTGAGATGTCGAGTACTCGGGCCCCGGCGTGGTGACCGTCAAGCTCGGAAGCACGAGGGTCATTGCGCTGAGTGCTATCAGCACCGCTAGCGCCGGGCTCGTGCCCTCGACACGGAACTCTAGGACGTGATGCCGCCACGAGCCGACCAGGAGGCATAGCCCCACCACGCCGTTGCAAACGATCATCACGGTCGCGAACAGCGTGTCGCGCGCGAGTTCGGGCACTACCGGGCCGTCGGACAGCATCATGGACACGATGAGCGCGACCTCGATCACCGTGATCGCCAGCGCGAGGATCAGGGTGCCGAAGGGCTCGCCGACCCGGTGAGCGACGATCTCGGCGTGATGTACGGCGGCGAAGACCGCCGCGATCAGCGCCGCGGTTACGATCGCGAGCAGCAGCCAGCCGAGCGAACGCTGCCAGGCGAGCGCGAGGATGATGCAGGCCGCGATGGGCGCGACCAGCGCCCAGCGGAGCTTCTTCACGCGCCGAGGTTCAGCACGACCCCGGAGAGCTGCCCGGCACGCGGCGAGGCGAGGAAGCACACGGTGTCGCCGACCTGCTCGGGCTCGATCACGTTGCCCATCAGCTCTTCATAGCGGCTCTCGTCGCCCCACTTCGCCTTCGCCGACGCCTTCATCAGCGTGATGATGCGATCGGTGCGCGTCGAGGGCGGATGCAGGCCGACGACGCGCACGCCGTGCTCGCGCGAGCCCTTGCCCATGGCCTTGGTGAAGGCGGCGAGGCCGGCGTTGGCGGTGGCGCCGCAGACATACTCGAACGGATGCGTCTCTCCCGCCATGCCGATGACGTTGACGATGACGCCGCTCCCGCGCGCCTTCATGCGCGGGTAGAGCTCGCGCGTGAGGTTGATGAAGCCGTAGACCTTGAGCTCCCAGGCGTGGCGCCATTTCGCCTCGTCGAGCGTTTCGATGGTGCCGCCGGGGATGTCGCCGGCGTTGTTCACCAGGATGTCGACATCGGCGCAGTCGCGCGCGAGTTGGCGCAGGCCCGCGGCGTCGCGCAGATCCACCGCATGGATGGTGGCGCCACCGAGTGAGCGCGCCGCCTCGTCCAGCCGCTCGCGGTTGCGCGCCGCGAGATGGATGCGGCAGCCTTCGGCTGCAAACGCCTTGGCGCAGGCGAGGCCGATGCCTTTGGAGCCACCGGTGACCAAGACTGATTTACTCTTCAGATGCAGGTCCATTTAGCCCTCGTGGAGAAACCGATGCCGGCTTATATCATCGCCATGGTCAATATCACCAACCCGGAGAAGTATCAGGAGTACGCGAAGCGCGCGGGGCCGGCCAACGCCAAGCACGGCAGCCGCTTCCTCGTGCGCGGCGGCAAGAAGCACGCGCTCGAAGGCGACATCCCGTTCGAGCGCATCGTGATCACTGAATTCCCCAATGTCGAAGCGGCGAAGAAGTTCTACAACTCGCCGGAGTACCAGGAGGCACGCAAACATCGCCTCGGCGCCTGCGACTTCCACATGGTGGTAGTGGAAGGCGCCGGTCCTAGCTGAACACAAAGCTCGCGGTCCGGGTCTGGCGCAAGTCGCGCAGGTGGCCCGATTTCAGCCAGACGCACGCCCCCTCCTTGCCGGCGATGGCGTGCAGAGTATCGCCGACGGGAAGCCGCAGCCATGACTGAGCCTCGAAGCGCTTGCCGCGCTCCTCGAACGCACCCTCGAGAACGAGAAGCTCGATGCCGCCCGGCGCATCGAGGGCGATGCTCGCGTTCGCCGCCCAGTGCTCGAGGCGCACGTCCTCGCGCGCATCGGAGTAAAGGCGCATCGGCTTGAGGCCGGTCTCGATACGCACGCTCGTGCGGTCCTGCGGGTCGAACTGCCAGAGCTTCACGAAGATGATGCATCCGGATTCGGAGCCCGGCGTGTGGCGCGAGGTCGGCGGGTTACGCACGTACGTTCCCACGGGGTAATCACCGTGTTCGTCCTGGAATACGCCCTCGAGAACCAGGAACTCTTCGCCGCCATCGTGCGTGTGAGGCGAAAAGCGGCTGCGTGCTGCATAGCGCACGATGGAAGTCGCTCTTGCCACTTCGCCGCCGATCCGATCGAGCATGCGTCGTTCGACCCCCGGCATCGGTGAAGGCGACCAGGTCAGGCGCGACGCGTGCACTACCGCGCGCCGGGTGAAGTCAGCGTTGATGTTCAAGCTTTACCTCAGGTGAGCCAGTCGGGCACCGGCAGGCCTTTCTGCCTGAGGAACGCGCCATTGAAGAGCTTCGACTGGTAGCGCGTTCCGGAGTCGGCGAGGATCGTCACCACCGTGTGGCCGGGGCCGAGATCGCGCGCCAGGCGCATCGCGCCCGCGACGTTGATGCCGCTCGAGCCGCCGAGGATCAGGCCTTCGTGCTTCGCCAGCTCGAAGATGATGGGCAGGGCTTCGGTATCCGGAATCTGGTAGGCGTCGTCGACGACCGCCGCGGCCACGTTCTTGGTTACGCGGCCGAGTCCGATGCCTTCGGTGATCGATGAGCCTTCGGCCTTGAGCACCCCGCGCTTGAACCAGCTGTACATCGACGCGCCGAGGGGATCGGCGGCGGCAATGCGGACCTTGGGATTTTTCTCCTTCAGGTAGCGGCTCACACCGCCGAGCGTGCCTCCCGTCCCGATAGCGCAGGTGAAGCCATCCACCTCGCCGTCGGTCTGCTGCCAGATCTCAGGTCCCGTGCTGCGATAGTGACCGTCGGCGTTCGCCGTGTTGTCCCACTGATTGGCCCAGAACGCGCCCATCTCCTTTGCGAGGCGCTCGGACACGTGCACATAGTTGTTCGGGTCCTTATACGGCACCGCGGGGACCTCGCGCAGCTCCGCGCCGCAAAGGCGCAGCATGTCCTTCTTCTCCTGGCTCTGCGTGTCCGGGATGACGATGAGCGTGCGATAGCCGCGCGCGTTGCCGACCAGCGCGAGTCCGATGCCGGTGTTGCCGGCGGTGCCTTCGACGATGAGGCCGCCCGCCTTCAGCACCCCGCGCTTTTCGGCGTCGAGAATGAGGTAGAGGCCGGCGCGATCCTTCACCGAGCCGCCGGGATTCAGGAACTCGGCTTTGCCGAGGATCTCGCAGCCGGTGAGCTGCGATGGGCCGCGCAAGCGAATGAGCGGCGTGTTGCCGATTGCACCGACGAGGCCGTCAACGATTTCCATGGCGTAGCGCATGCTGCGCAGCCGATCGCCCGGCGATTGCGCCGAGCCCGATTGCGCTGAGCAGGCCATTGCCCGAAAGATAGCCCCAGACGTGCGCGCCCGAAAGTCCGCGTGCCGCGCCGCCACCGGCAAAGAGATTGGCAAGCGGCACGACGCGCGCCCGCTGGTCGATTTCGAGCCCGCCTTGTGTGTGGAACAGCGCGCCCGTCACCTTGACGGCGTAATACGGGGGCACGAGCTTGGGCTTGGTCGTGAAGTCACGGCCGAATGGATCCTTTTCCCTGCCGTCCGCGAACCGCGCGACCTTGGCGAGCGTGGCATCGAGGTTCGGGAGTTTGGGCGCCGGCTTCACCGCTCCGGCGGCATGCGCGTCGCGATAGTCCGGGAAAGTCATCCCGAGGCGGTGCAGCCGTTCGTCGTAGATGCACCAGGCGACGCGCCCCGGCTGCTCGAGCACCGGCAGGCATTGCTCCGAGTAGCCGAGATGCTCGTTGGAGAAGCGCTCGCCGTTCTCGTTCACCTGGAGGCCGCCCTCGGTCATCAGCGCCCAGGTGATGAGGATGCCGTGCGGCGTCGCCACCGAGCCGTGCCCCTGGTACGCGGTCATGTCTGCCGCCTTTGCGCCGAGTGCGGTACCCCACCGTACTGCATCGCCCTGGTTGCCGACGTGCCCGAAGTAGAGCGCCGAAGAGATCTCGGGCAGGTAGCGTTCGACCATTGCCTGGTTGCCGCCGAAGCCCGAGCAGGCGAGGACCAGCGCGTCGTGCTCGACTTCCTCGGCGCTGCCGTCCGGCCGCTCAAAGCGCACGCGCTCGCGATCGACGGCCGTTACGCGCGCGGAGGTGAGGATGTCCACGTCGGCGCAGGCGCGAAGCAACGCGGCCATCAGCGCTTCGCCGGTTTTCTCGGCGACCGCGTGCATGCGCAGCCGGCTGTGGCCGGGATACGCGAATCCCTGCAGCACGTCGAAGTCCACTCCATGCCGGTCGTCGAGCCACTCGAGCGTCGGGCCGATGGCGCGGCAGACCGTCGCCACCATGCGCTCATCCGCTTGGTTGTGGTTCTTGCGCATCACGTCCGCGGCGAAAACCTCGGGCGAATCGTCGATGCCGGCGGCGCGCTGATAGCGGGTGCCCGCAGCCGGGATGAACCCCGAAGAGAGCGCCGTCGAGCCCGACGGGCTCGCGTCGCGCTCCAGCACCACGACTTCCGCGCCCGCGTCGCGCGCGGCGAGCGCCGCGGTCAGCCCGCACGCGCCGGCGCCGACGATGACGACCGGGACCTTCAAGCCGTGGGCCGATGCAGGTAGCGGCCCCGCGGCTTGCCGATTACATTGCCGTTCTCGCAGACCAGCTCACCGCGCAGGAACGTCGCCTTCACGCGCGCCGACAGCTCGATGCCCTCGAACGGCGTGTAGCCCTGCGTCGACTCGGAATCCTGAGCGCGAATCGTCCAGTTCTCCTTCGGGTCGACCAGCACGAGATCCGCGTCCTTGCCTTCGGCGATGTCGCCCTTCGAGTTGAGGCCGAAACGTAGCGCCGGATTGCGGCTGGTCAGCTCGGCGATGCGGTTCGGAGCAAGGCCGCGCTTCGTGCCTTCGGAGACGAGCGCGGGCAGCAGGTACTCGGTGCCGCCGAAGCCCGATTTCGCGAGCCAGATGTTGCCGAGCGCGTTCTTCGCCGCCTTGGTCTCGTGGCGACAGCAGGCGTGGTCGCTGACGACCCAGTCCACCCTGCCGGCGAGCAGTTGCTGCCAGAGATATTCGAGGTCCTCCCGCGGGCGGATCGGCGGGTTCACCTTGGCGAGAACGCCGGCCTTCGAATTGATGTCGAGCACCAGGTGGCCGATCGTCACCTCGCGCCGGAAATCGATGTGCGGGAAGACCTCCTGCATCTTGAGCGCCGCCTCCAGCGCCTTGCGGGAAGAGAGGTGCAGCAAGTTGATCGTCGGCAGCGCCGTCTCGTTCGCGAGATACGAGGCGATGAACACCGCCAGGCCTTCCGAATGCGGCGGGCGCGCGGCGTGATACGCGGGGAGGCCCTGCAGCTTGCCTTCGGTCTCCACGCGCTTGGTATAGGCGGTCATGATCTCCGCCGTCTCGCAATGCAGTGAGAGCGAAATCTGCGCCGCCTTGCCGGGGAAGCGCTCGCGCGCCGCCTGCACGCCGCGCATGATGAACTCGAAGTGCGCGTAGTCGTAGCGCTCCTCCGGCCCGATCATGAGAAAATCGCGCTGGCTGTCGGAGCGGCCGTGCAGGCCATGCGAGCCGTAGAACATGAAGATCTTGAACGAGGCCACGCCGTGGCGCTCGACCAGCTCGGGAATCTCGCGGATGTGCGTCGAGTCCATCGGCGCGAGGTGATAGCCGTAGTCGACGTGAAAGCGCCCCTCGGAGAGGCGCAGTACTTCGGGGAAGAAGTCGCGATACGGTCCGCCCTTGTTCAGATAGTACTGGCCGCTGCGAAAGTAGTTGAGGCTCGAGGTGACGCCGCCCTGTGCAGCCGCGCGGCTCTCGCTCACTGCATCCTCGGCGAGCGGCGCGTAGATGCCGGTATGCATGTGGGCGTCCACAACACCCGGGAAGGCGAGGCGCCCCTTGCCGTCGTGGACCGTCTTCGCCTCGGCGCCGAGGTTCGGCGCGATGCGCGCGAATTTGCCGCCGCGCACCGCGATGTCGGCGTCGCGCGGCGCGCTTTCGCCGGGACGCACGACGCGCACGTTCTTGATGAGAAGGTCCCACTCTTTGCCGCTCGTCATGTCATTCCTCTGGTGAGTAACGCTTGCCCAGCTCCAGCATTTGCGGCGTGCCGATGACGCGGTTCAGCCCCTCGAAATCGAGCATGCGCTCGCGGAGCGCCGCAGTGGTGCCGTCGCGCTTGAGCGTCGCGAAGTAATCCTGCGCCGCCCGCGTCAGGAAGCGTGCGAGCCCGCCGGGAAAGATGGCGATGCGATAGCCGAGCGCCTCGAGGCTTTGCGCGTCGAGCAGCGGCGTCTTGCCGCCTTCCACCATGTTGGCGAGCAGCGGCACGCGCTTCGCGAAGCGTGCCGTGATCGCCTTCATCTGCGCCTCGCTTTGCGGCGCTTCGATGAAGAGCACATCGACGCCGGCTTCCAGATAGCGCTCGCCGCGCTCGATGGCAGCGTCGAAACCTTCCACGGCTATGGCGTCGCTGCGTGCCATGATCAGCGCATTGGCACGGGCATCCAGCGCGGCGCGCAGCTTGCCGACCATCTCGGCGGCGGGGATGAGCGCCTTGCCATCGAGGTGGCCGCAGCGCTTCGGCGTTACCTGATCCTCGAGCTGGATCACCGTCGCGCCGGCGCGCTCGAACTGCTTCACGGTGCGTGCGACGTTGAGCGCGTTGCCGAATCCGGTGTCGGCGTCGACGATGATCGGCAGCGCGATGCGCTCGCTGACGTTCGTAAGCGTGTCAGCGACTTCGCTGGCGGTGACCAATCCGATGTCCGGCCGGCCGAGGCGCGTATAGGCGATCGCCGCGCCGGAGAGATAAACGGCCTCGAAGCCCGCCTGCTCGGCAAGGAGCGCCGTCAGCGCGTCGTAGACGCCCGGCACGAGTAGGAGCGGCGCCCGGCTAAGCCTTTCGCGCAAGCTTCTTCTCCAGGTGCGGCAGCAGCCCGCCGTCGCGGATCAGGGTCATGAGGAATGCGGGAATCGGCTCGCAGTCGAGCGTCTCGCCGCGGGTGCGGTTCTCCACCTTGCCGCGCTCGAGGTCGACGACAAGCTGATCGCCATCTCGGATGCGCTTGGCGCCCGCACAGACCATCGCCGGCAGGCCGAGGTTGATGGCGTTGCGATAGAACAGCCCCGCGAACGATTCGGCAATCAGCAGCGCGACCCCGAGGTGCTTCAGCGCTTCCGGCGCCTGCTCGCGCGAAGACCCGGCGCCGAAGTTACGGCCGCCGACGACGATGTCGCCGCGCTGCACTTCCCGGGCGAAGGCCGGCGACACCGATTCGAGGCAGTGCTGTGCGATCTCCTCGATGCCGAACTTCATGTAGCGCCCGGGCGCGATGACGTCAGTGTCGAGGTTGTCGCCGAAGACCCAGGTCCTCACGCGAGCAGCTCCCGCGGATCGGTGATGCGTCCGGCGGCGGCCGAGGCGGCCACCGTGTAAGGCGAAGCGAGGTAGACCTGCGCCGTCGGATCGCCCATCCGGCCCTTGAAGTTGCGCGCCGTGGTCGAGATGGTCACGCTGCCGGCGACGAGCAGGTTCGGGCCGAAGCCTGCGCACATGCCGCAGGAGTTCGCGAGCAGCTCGGCGCCGGCGTCGAGCAGGATGCCGAGCGTGCCTTCGCGCTCCGCGCTCTGCTGGTCGCGCAGGCTGGCGGGCGCCACGAGCAGACGCGTCCTTGCCTTGCGTCCCTTCAGCACCTTGGCGGCCATTCGCAGATCGTCCAGCTTCGCGCCCGTGCAGGCGCCGATATAGGCGAGGTCGAGCTTCTCGCGGAAGTCTGTGACTGGCCTCGCATTCGCCGGGCTGTGCGGCGCGGCGACCTGCGGTGCCAGCTCGCTCGCATTGAAGCGATGGTGGGCGAGCAGCGGCGCGGTCGGATCGCTGTCCCAGATTTCGATATCGCGCTTCAAATACTGGCGCGTGACATCATCCGAGGCGATGAGACCCGTCTGGCCGCCGAGCTCGGCGGTCATGTTGCAAAGGGTCATGCGCTCCTGCATCGACAGTGCGCGGATGGCCGGGCCGCGGTATTCGACCGCCTGGTACTGGCCGCCGTCCATGCCGTAGCGGCCGATGAGGAACAGCATGATGTCCTTCGCCGCGACGCCGGGGGCGAGGCCGCCGTCGAAGTCCATCGCGATCGTGTGCGGCACCTTGAGCCAGATCTCGCCGGTGACCATCACGCCGAGCATCTCGGTCGCGCCGATGCCGAACATATACGCGGCAAAGGCGCCGCCGGTGGGCGCATGGCTGTCGCCGCCGACGGCGAACATGCCGGGACGCAGGTGCCCGCGCTCGGGCAGCACGACGTGGCAGATGCCTTGCGCGTCGTAGAAGGCGTCGATGCCGGCCTCCTTCACCCAGTCGCGCGCGATCTGGATGATCCTGCGGCTGTCGTCGTCGTACGCCGGCAGATAGTGATCGGTGATGACCACGACCTTGGACCGGTCCCAGACCTTGGCGCCGAGGCGCTCGAGGCGGGGCTTCAGGCGCCGCGGGCCGCTCGAGTCGTGCACCATGGCGAGATCGACCTTGCAGGTCACGATCTCGCCGGGTGTCACCGCGGACCTGGCGGCGGCGCGGGCGACGAGCTTCTGGGCAAGGGTCTGCGCCATCGTCAGAGGCCGAGATACGCGCGCTTTAGCTCGGCATTGGCGAGCAGCTCCGCGGGCGTGCCTTGGAAGACGATGGCACCGTTCTCGAGCACATAGGCGCGGTGCGCGATCTCCAGGGACTGGCCGACATTCTGCTCGACGAGCAGGATGGGCAGTCCTTCGCGATTGAGCCGGCCGATTAGCGCGAAGAGCTCTTCGACGGCGACCGGCGAAAGGCCAAGCGACGGCTCATCCAGGATCAGCAGGCGCGGCTCCGCCATCAGGCCGCGGCCGATGGCGAGCATCTGCTGCTCGCCGCCGGAGAGCGTGCCGGCGCTCTGGGCGGCGCGCTCCTTGAGCCGCGGAAAGACGGTGAACACGCGCTCCAGGTTGGCGGCGCGCTTCGGGCGCGCGCGACGATAGCTGCCGAGCTCCAGGTTCTCCTGCACGGTCAGGTTGGGAAACACGCGGCGGCCTTCGGGGACGTGCACCAGGCCGGCGGCGACGATCTCGGTGTAGCGCGCGCCGGTGAGGTCGCCATCGGCGAAGCGGATTTTGCCCGAAAACGCGGGCAGCAAACCGGAGAGCGTGTTGTTGAGGGTGGTCTTGCCGGCGCCATTGGAGCCGAGCAGCGCGACCAATTCCGCCGGCCGCACCGCGACGTCGATGCCGCGCAGCACCTCGATGCGGCCGTAGCCGCCGCGCAGCCCCTTCACTTCAAGCATAGGCCGCCTTCATCCGTGCCGCCGTGCCGTGGCCAAGATAGGCCTCGATCACGGCGCGATCGGAGGTCACCTCGCGCGGCGTGCCATGCGCGATGAGGCGGCCGTTCGAGAGCACCCACGCCTCGTCGGAAAGGTTCATCACCGCGCGCAGCACGTGCTCAACCATGAGGACGGTGATGCCGCCGTCGCGGATGCCGCGGATCACGGGAAGCACTTGGTCGATCTCGCGCGGGTTGAGGCCGGCGAGCACCTCGTCGAGCAGCAGGAGCTTCGGCTGGGTCGCGAGCGCACGGGCGAGCTCGAGGCGCTTGCGGCCCGCGATCGTCAGATTGGCGGCCAGCTTGTCGAGGTGCGGCGCCAGGCCAAGGCGCTCGGCCACGCGCTCCGCCGCGCGCAGGGCGTCGGCGCGCACGCGATGGCGCAGATGCGCGCCGACGGCGATGTTCTCGCGCACGGTCTGCGCGCCGAACGGCTGCACGATCTGGAAGGTGCGCGCCATGCCGAGGCGGCAAGCCTGGTGCGGCGAGATACCCGTGATGTCGCGCCCGTCAAAACGCACCCGGCCGCGGTCGGGGCGAATGAAGCCGGAGATGAGATTGAACACCGTGGTCTTGCCGGCGCCGTTCGGTCCGATCAGCGCGACGATCTTGCCGCTCGGCACGGCGAGCGACACGTCGTCGACCGCGGCGAGGCCGCCGAATCGGATCGACAGGTTTTCGGCCTGCAGGATCATGCGCGCCGCCGCAGCACGCCGAGGACGCCGCTCGGCATGAGCGTGACCATCAGCACGAGGAGCGCGCCGTACACCATCAGGCTCACGCCCGGCGCGTTCTCGAACAGCCCGCGTGTGCCTTCGCCGAGGATTTGCAGCAGCACGGCGCCGAGCACCGGCCCCCACAGCGTGCCCAGCCCGCCGACGATCGGGGCGAGCAGCGCCTCGATCGACACCCCCGGTCCATAGGCAAGCCCCGGGTCGATGTACTGGAAGTACTGCGCGTAGAACACCCCGCCTGCAGCCATCAGGGCGCCGGAAAGCGCGATCGCACCGAGCTTGATACGGAACACGTTGACGCCCAGCGCCTTTGCCGAATCCTCGTTGTCGCGCACGGCCTGCAGCCAGGCGCCGTAGCGCGAGTTTCTCAGCCACCAGCAGACGACCAGCCCCGCCAGCGCAAAGGCGAGCACCACATAGAGATAACCGGCCTTGCTCGCGAACTGAAAATTCCCTGCGCCGGCGTTGAGCCTCACCATGATGCCGACGCCGGCGCCGGTGAAGTCGACGTTGTTCGCGAGGATCCGGAACACCTCGGCGAAAGCGAGCGTGACCAGCGCGAAGTACGAGCCGCGCAGCCCGTAGCGGAAGGAAAGCGCGCCGATGAAGGCGCCGACGGCCGCGCCGAGCGCGAGCGCCGCGGGCAGCGTTGCCCACGCGTTCCAGCCGAGCTTCGCCTGCAGCACCGCGGCCGCATAGGCGCCGGTGCCGAAGAACACCGCATGGCCGAAGGAGAATTGGCCGCCGAAGCCGGCGAGGATGTTCCAGGAAAGGCCGAGGAGCGCGGTGTACAACATCATGATCACCGCATTCAGCACGAACCCCGACGTGACGAAGAGCGGCAGCAGTGCCACGCCGACGGCGAAGAGCGCGATGGCGGCGAGCTCTTTCAGGCACGAACTCCGAAGAGGCCCTGCGGCCGGAACAGCAGCACGGCGATGAAGATGAGGAAGATGCCGATCTGGCCGAGCGACTCGCCGAGCCACAGGCCGCCGATCGATTCGACCACGCCGATCAGGAGTCCCCCGAGCAGCGCGCCGGCGAAGCTGCCCATGCCGCCCAGCACCACGATGGTGAAGGCGATCAGCACGAAGCCGTTGCCCACCATGGGGTTCACGTAATACGCGGGCAGAAGAAAGCAGGCCGCCGCGCCGAGGCAGGCGAGCCCGATGCCGAAGCTCATGGCGAAGACATGCTCGACGTCGATGCCGGCGAGGCGCGCCCCCTGGCGTTCCTTCGCGCAGGCGCGGATCGCGCGGCCGAGGTCGGTCGTGCGCATGATGACGAGCAGCACGCCGGCCGTGACCGCGGCGCCGAAAAACGCGACGATCTTGGGCAGCGCGATCATCGCCGGGCCGATCGGCACCGTGGTGAAGGTATAAGCGGTGTCGATGGTGCGCGTATCGGACTTGAAGAGGAAAAGCGCCAGGTTCTCGAGCACGATCGCGACGCCGAGCGTGACGAGCAGGATGTTCTCGTCGCGCCCGTGGCTCGCCACGCCGATCACGTAGCGGTAGGCGAGGTAGCCCGCCGCGAACATGGCGGGCACCATCACCACCAGCGACACGTAAGGATCGAGCCCGAAGCTGCGCTGCAGGAAGTACACGCCGTACAGCGCCATCATCAACGCCGCGCCGTGCGCGAAGTTGATGATGTGCAGCACGCCGTAGATCAGCGTCAGCCCGAGCGCGATCAGCGCATAGACCGCTCCGGTCGTGAGGCCGTTAAGGAGCGCCGGCCACAGGATGGAAAGCTCGAACAAGCCTCCCTCCATCCTCGCTCAGCCCTTCCACGGGAAAGCGGGCTCGCTCTCGGCGTAGGTGTTTGGCAGGACGACTTTGATGTCGTTCTTGAGCACCTGCATCATCAGCGGCCGCGCGCCGGCGTTCTGCCCGTTCACGAACTTGGTCGGCCCGTACGGCATGATGTGCTTGTCCCAGGTCGAGCTGGCAAGGGCGTTGATGATGTCTTCGCGCCTGGTCGATTTCGCGCGCTCGATGGCGTCGGC
>DASSLQ010000007.1:0-5127 GCA_035689325.1 Burkholderiales bacterium
CACAGCTGGGTGCGGCGCGACCTCTTCAACGCGAAGCTCAGGGACGGGCCAGTTACGCTCGTCGCCAACAGCATCCGCCAACCGCACACGCAGGATCCGCTCGGCCTGACGCGCGCGCAGATGGAGCAGGACCCGCGGCAAGCCACGCCGCAGGCCGCGCAGTTCAACACGCAGAAGAGCGTCTCGCAGGACCAGCTCGGCGGCACGCTGCGCGGGCGATTGGGCGGCGGGCGCGTGGAAGGGATGCTCTACGTCGGCCAGCGCGCGGTGCAGCAGTACCTCGCCATCCCGCTCGTGACGCAGCTCGGGCCGACGCATTCGGGCGGTATCGTCGACCTCGATCGCAACTACGGCGGCGGCGCGCTGCGCTGGTTCCGCACGTTCGGCGCCGTCGACTTCGCGGCGGGCGCGGAATACGACGTGATGTACGAGCGCCGCCGCGGCTTCATCAACAACAACGGCGTGATCGGCGCGCTCAAGCGCGACGAGGACAACACGGTGACCGGCACCGGCTACTACGCGCAGGCCGAGTGGAAGCCAACGGACCGCTGGAGTCTGCTCGCCGGAGCGCGCTACAGCCGGGTCGCCTTTCAGTCGACGGACTATTTCATCGTGCCCGGCAATCCGGACGACAGCGGCAGCCGAACTTACAGCGCCACCACGCCAACGGCTGGGGTGAGTTTCCGTGTCACGCCGGGCCTTAGCCTCTACGGCAACGTGGGGCGAGGTTTCGAGACACCGACTTTTCTCGAGCTCGCCTATCGCAACAGCGGCAGCGGCCTCAACTTCGACCTCAACGCGAGCACCAGCCGGCATGCCGAGGTCGGCGTGAAGGCGCTGACGGCGGGCTGGGGGCGGGTGAACGCGGCGCTCTTCGACGTCGTGACGCAGAACGAGATCGTGGTCGATCGCAACAGCGGCGGTCGCGCCACCTTCAAGAACGTCGGCCACACCGACCGCAAAGGCTTCGAGCTCGGCGGCGAAACGCTGCTCAAGGGTCCGTGGCAATTGCGCGGGGCGTACACCTTTCTGAACGCGACCTTCCGCGAGAGCTTTACTACGTCGATTACCACGACGCCGGCGCAGGTCACGGTGCCGGCGGGCACGACGCTCCCGGGCGTGCCGAAGAACCAGGGGTATGGTGAATTGCGCTATCGGCGCGCGTCTTTCCAGGCCGCCCTGGAGGTGCTCCACCGCTCCAGCGTCCCGGTCAACGACCCCAACACCGATTTCGCCGACCCGTTCACCGTCTGGAACCTCGCCGCCGGGCTCGTGCAGCAGCGCGGGCGGCTGCGGCTCAGCGAGTTCGTACGGGTGGACAACGTCGGCGATCGCAACTACGTTGGCTCGGTGATCGTCAACGAGACCAATTTTCGCTACTTCGAGCCCGCGCCGCGGCGCAACATGAGCGCTGGAATCCAGGCAAGCCTTCAGTTCTAATAGCGGCGCAAACCCAGAGGAGAGAATCCATGAGAGCCGCACTCGCTGCCGCCGTTCTCGGCGCATTCACCGTCGCGCAGGCGCAGGACAAACCCGCCGCTTCACCACCGCCTTCCTGGCAACAGGGCAAGCCGACCGGGATGTCGGAATCGACGCTGCATCCGTTCGCAATCGAGATGACCGGCAAGGCAGCTAAGGACCTGCCGGTCGACAAGCTGAAAGTGCCGGCCGGCTTCAAGGTCGAGGTGTGGGCCGAGGGCATGCCCGGCGCGCGCACGATGGCGCAGGGCGACAAAGGCACGGTGTTCGTCGGCACGCGGCAGCTGACCGAGGTCTACGCCGTCACCGACAAGGGCGGCAAGCGCGAGGCGAAGGTATTGCTCAAGGGGCTGGACGCGCCGAACGGCCTGGTGTTCAGCAAAGGCACGCTGTTCGTCGCCGAGCGCGGCCGCATTACGCGCTACGACGGCATCGAGAACAATCTCGACAATCCGCCGCAACCGCAGGTGATCGTCGATAACCTCGACCCGAACAAGCAGCCCGGGCACTTCTGGAAGTTCCTGGCGCTGGGGCCCGACGGCAAGCTGTACTTCAACATCGGCGCACCGGGCAACATCGTCATGCCGACGTACATGGAAGCTTCCGTCATGCGTGTCGACATGAAAGGCATGCTCGAGACGGTGGCGCAAGGCGTGCGCAACTCGGTCGGCATGGATTTCAATCCGAAGACCAAGGAGCTCTGGTTCACCAACCATGGGCGCGACTGGCTTGGCGACAATTCGCCCAACGACACGCTGCACCGCGTCTCGCACAAGGGCATGAACTTCGGATATCCGTACTGTCACCAGGGCGATACGCCGGATCCGGAGTTCGGCAAGCACCGGTCCTGCAAGGAGTTCGACAAGCCGGTGCTCAAGCTGGGCGCGCACGTGGCGCCGATCGGCATGCGCTTCTACAGCGGCAAGATGTTCCCCGCCGAGTACCAGAACAACATCTTCATCGCGCTGCGCGGCTCGTGGAACCGGACGGAGAAACAGGGATACAACGTCATGCGCGTGGTGCTGGACGACAGCGGCAAGGTCAAGAAGTACGAGCCGTTCCTGACGGGCTTCCTGCTCGACGCCAAGGCCGATCCTCCGATGTGGGGCCGGCCGAACGACGTGATGGTGATGAAGGACGGCTCGATGCTGGTGTCGGACGACCAGAACGGGATCATTTACCGGATCACGTACGCGAAGTGAGGTTCGCGGCATGCGCTGCGGCGCTGGTGCTCGCCGGCGCCGCGGCGGCTGCTGACCCAAAGGCGGGCGAGGCGAAGGCCGCGGTCTGCGCTGCGTGCCACGGCGAAGGCGGCAATTCCACGAACCCGGCGGTGCCTTCGATCGCCGCGCAGCCGGCGCAGTTCCTGTCCACCGCGCTCTACATGTTCCGCGCGGGCAGCCGCCAGGATCCGCAGATGTCGCCGATGGCGAAGCCGCTCTCCAATACGGAGATGAACGACCTCGCCGCCTATTTCGCCGCGCAGAAGCCCGCGCCGCCGGCGCACAAAACGAGCGCGGAGAACGCAAAGCAGGGCCCGGAGCTCGCGCGGAAGTTCCATTGCACGCAATGCCACGGCCCGCAGCTCCTCGGCCAGCAGCAGATGCCGCGCCTGGCGGGCCAGCAGTACGACTATCTGCGCGCGCAATTGCGTGGTTTTAGAGACGGCAAGCGCGGCGACCTTGACGGGAAGATGTCGGAGT
Source organism: Burkholderiales bacterium (assembly GCA_035689325.1). Lineage (GTDB taxonomy): Bacteria > Pseudomonadota > Gammaproteobacteria > Burkholderiales > SG8-39 > SCGC-AG-212-J23. Next base: position 3,183 of record DASSLQ010000007.1, read on the forward strand.
CGGCCCAAGGCCTGTCGGACACGGACATCAACGTGCTGGCCGACTATATGGCCGGGCTCGGCGGCTAGCACTTCTCCAGGTAGTGCGCCTGGATGTCGCGGGCGTTGAGCCAGCAGAGGTCTTTCGGCAGCTCCTGCGCGACGAGCTTCTGCACTTCCTTGCCGATCTCCTTGCGCAGCTGCCCGAGGAACTTCGGTGGCGCGATGAGGTGCAGCCGGTCGTAGCGGTGCGCGGTGCGCGCGCTTTCGAGGTAGTCGCCGACGCGCTTCGCGAAGAGCTCGGTAGCGTGCTCGGTGGCGCTCATCTCCTCGCGGTCCGACCCGGGCCCGCCGCCGCCGTGGCCGCTGAAGCGCGCATGCGCGTCCGAAATGAGCTCGCGGTCGTGCACGCGCCCCTCGGGATTGAGCAGGTCATCGACTTCGGCAAGCTGACGCGCCCGGTCCGTAACTTGCAAGATTCTCGCGCGGCTCGAGTCGGCCGCCACGATCCATGTCGTCGTCATGCGAGGACGCCTAGCAGGTTTCTTGCCGAGGAGACTTGAATGAACCGGATTCTGAAGAGCGTTGCAGTCGGCGCACTAGCGATGTACTTTCTGGACCCGCAAAGCGGCCGGCGTCGCCGGGCGCGCACGCGCGACAAGCTCGAGCACGCGCGGCGCCGGCTGCGCGACGCCTACGACGTGACCGCGCGCGATGCGCGCCATCGCGTGCGAGGCCTGCAAGCGATGAGCCAGCGTCTGTTGCGGCGCGAGGACGGCATCTCGGACCAGAAGCTCGTCGGCCGCGTGCGCGCGATTCTGGGCCGCTATGTCTCCCACCCGCACGCGATCGAAGTGACCACCGCGGGCGGCGTGGTCACGCTCGCCGGCCCCATCCTCGAGGCGGAAGCGCAGACGCTTCTGGGCGTGGTGAAGCACGTGCCTGGCGCGCGCGGCGTCGACGACCGGCTCGAGGTGCACGCGCAGCCGGGCAATGTCTCGTCGCTGCAGGGCGGCGTGCCGCGGCGCGGCCAGCGCTTCGAGCTGTTCCAGGACAACTGGTCGCCCTCGGCCCGGGTCCTGGTCGGCGCCGTCGGGCTCGGGCTGCTCATGCGCGGCGGCGTGCTCGGACGCCTCGCCGGCGCAGCGCTCGTCATGCGCGCGCTCTCCAACCTCGACTTCCAGACGCTTGTCGGCCTTGGCGAGGCGCACGGCATGGAAGTGCAGAAAACTATTTGTGTGAACGCGCCGGTCGAAAAGGTGTTCGAGTTCTGGTCGCACTTCGAGAACTTCCCCCACTTCATGTCCCGGGTGCGCGATGTTCACCTCGCGGGCAATCGCTCGCATTGGGTGGTACGCGGGCCGGCGGGCGTCGACGTCGAATGGACTTCCGAAGTCGTGCGCCGCGAGGCGAACGCGCTCATGGAGTGGCGCTCGACGGCGGACTCGGCGGTGAAACACGACGGCGTCGTGCGCTTCGAGCCTACGCGGGACGGGGGCACGCGCCTCAGCGTGTTGCTGCGCTACGTTCCACCGGGCGGCGCGCTCGGCCACGCGGTGGCGACGCTCTTCGGCGCCGATCCGAAGAGCGAGATGGACGCCGACCTCATGCGCATGAAGTCGATGATCGAGACCGGCCGCGCGCCGCACGACGCGGCGCAAGGCGCTTGAGACCGGGGACGGAGCCCGCTCATTCCAGGAGCGGGTTCGGGCTCCGTCCCCGAATTGCCTTAAGCGGCCTTGGCTTTTGCCGGGCCGGCGCGGCTCATGAGCTCGCGCAGGACGAACGGCAGGATGCCGCCGTGGTTGTAGTAGTCGACTTCGATCGGCGTGTCGATGCGCAGCAGCACCGGCACGCGCTGCGTGTCGCCGTTCTTGCGGTGGATCACCAGCACCACATCCTGCTGCGGCTTCAGCGCGCCCTCGATGCCCTCGATGTCGTAGGTCTCGTCGCCGAGGATGCCCAGC
>DASSLQ010000008.1:0-28557 GCA_035689325.1 Burkholderiales bacterium
CGATGGCCGGCACCAACAGAACCTACAACCTCACAGCGGCGAACGCAGGCAACAGCGGCGGCATCAGCTGGACTTCGTTCGAGAAGATCGCCGATGCGGGCACGGGCACGGTGTCGACCACGGGCGGACAGGTCTACAACCTGACCGGAGCAAACGCGGGCACCGTGACGACGCTCCTGCCCGGTGGCTTCACCGGCATCGGCAATCTCACCGACAGTGGTGCGGCTACGGTCAAGTTCACGAGCAACACAGCGCGTATTTCGAACAACGTAACGACCATAGGCGGCACGCTCGATTACTCCGCCGGGATCGCCGGTCCGGTGACCTTCGATGCGGCTGCGCGTGCGAACCAGACCACGGGCATTGGCGGCACCTGGAGCGGCATCGCGACGGTGACGGGCAGCGCTTCAGCCGGGGATACGGTTGCGGGCAACGGGACCACGTACAACGCGTTCAATGCCACGACCAAGGGCGCGTTCAGCGCGGGCGGTGTCGCGGTGAGCGCCTTCGAGAACATCAACGACTCCGGTACCGCGAGCGTGAACATGGCAGGCACGACCACCGGTGGCGTGTCGGGCAACGTGACGACGCTCGGCGGCTCGGTGACGCTAGGCGGCGGCAATCAGGTTGGCGGCAACGTCAATATGAACAACGCCGGCGCGCTGCACATGGGAACCGCGGGCACGGTGAGCGGCTCAGTGAACACCGCCACGCTTGATTACGGTGCCTATGGCGCAGCGGTGACCTTCAATCTGAACAATGCCGCGGGCACCACGACGGGCGTGGGCACGACTTGGAGTGGCGTGACGACGGTTAGCGGAAGCGCCGCGAGCGACACGATGGCCGGCACCAACAGAACCTACAACCTCACAGCGGCGAACGCAGGCAACAGCGGCGGCATCAGCTGGACTTCGTTCGAGAAGATCGCCGATGCGGGCACGGGCACGGTGTCGACCACGGGCGGGCAGGTCTACAACCTGACCGGAGCGAACGCGGGCACCGTAACGACATTGCTGCCCGGTGGCTTCACCGGCATCGGCAATCTCACCGACAGCGGTGCCGCAACGTTCAACATGGGTGCCGCGGGGAGCGTCAGCGGAAACCTCACTGCAGCGGGCGGCAGCATCAGCTACGCGAGCTACGCGACTCCGACAACGTTCAACCTCAACGGTAGTGCGAGCACCGGCATGGCCGGCTGGAATGGCATCACGTCGGTCACTGGCAGCGCCGGAAGCGACACGATCACGGGCGCTGGCCAGACCTACACCGTCACCGGTTCCAACGCCGGAAACAACGGCGCGGTGAGTTGGACCTCGATGGAAAACCTGACGGATCTCAGCACGGGGACGCTGCAGGCGACGAGTGCGACATGGACGCTGAACGGTCCGAATGCGGGCTCGGTCACGAATCTGTCCGGCGCATTCGCTGGCATGGGCAACCTCGCGGACCTCGGCACTGGCACCTTCAACATGCACGGTAGCGGCAACGGCTCGATCAGCGGAAACCTTAACGCGGGTACGAACGGAACGATGAACTACGCGGGCTACACAAGCCCGGTCACGGCCAGCCTGTCTGGCGCAGCCGGGACGACCACGGGAGTCGGGGGGACGCGCACTGGCATCGCGTCCATAGCCGGCAGCGGCAACAGCGACACGATCACCGGCAGCGGCGCGACCTACAACCTCACGTCGCAGAACGCTGGAAGCAGCGCAGGCCTGGGCTGGAGCTCGTTCGAAAACATCAGCGACGCGGCGGGAGGCACGTTCAACCTTGCGGTCGCCGGCAACAACGTCACCGGCACGCTGTCGTCCGGCGGTGCTGGCGCAACGCTGAATAGCACCGTCGACATAACAGGGTTGAACCTGTCTGTGCCGTCGACCTTGACGATGACCGGCGCGGCGAACACCTGGAACCTCACCGGCGCGCCGCAGCCCGCGCTTTTCCAGACGACCAACGCAAACGCGAACGTCATCTTCAACGGCGCGTGCATCGGCGGACCGGCATGCGGCACGGTCATCACGATCGTCGGATCGATCAGTGCCACGGTGAGCCAGATCTCGTCCCAGGCGTTGAAGGATGCGCAGTCGACCGACTCGGTGGCGAAGCAGATCGACTACGGCTTCGCCGGCGACGTCGGCACGACGCCGCCGATGGACCATCGCATCGACGAAACGGGCATTTCAACTCCGGATTGCTTGGAGGAGAGCCGCGAGGCGCGCCCCTGCAAGAATTAAGGCGAAGCGGTGAGAGGAGGGTGGGGGCGCGAGAGCGTCCCGATTTTTTTTCCCGGTAGAATGACTCCCAAAGGGAGGCGCTCGGGTAGATGGCGGAGCAGGTCAGCGAAATCTCGGTGCTGTTCGCCGACGTGAGCGGCAGCACCAAGCTCTACGAGACGGCGGGCGACGCCGTCGCGCATGCCGCCATCGAGAAGTGCGTGAGCCTCATGCGCGAGAAGACCGTGAACGCCAAGGGCCGCGTCATCAAGACGATCGGCGACGAGGTGATGTCGGCGTTCGCGACCGCCGACCAGGCGGCCGACGCGGCGATCGAGATGCAGAGCGCGATCTCCGAGCTGCCGCCGGTGGGCAATACGCAGATCGGCATCCGCATCGGCTTCAATCACGGCCCGGTGGTCGAGCGCGACGGCGATGTATTCGGCGACGCGGTTAATCTCGCCGCGCGGCTTGCCGGCGTGGCGACGAAGGGACAGATCATCACCGCGCGCGACACCGTGATGCTGATGTCGCCGATGCTGAAGTCGGCGACGCGCGCCATCACCACGATCCAGGTGAAGGGCAAGGCCCAGGAGATCCAGGTCTACGAGCTGATCTGGCAGCAAAGCGAGGACATGACGACGCTCGCTTCGCAGAAGTCGGTGTACAAGCCGAAGAACACGAAGTTGCGGCTGCTGGTGCAGGGAAGCGAGGTGGTGCTTTCCAGCGAACGCCCGGCGGTCGCCCTCGGGCGCGACGCCTCGGCGGATGTGATCATCAAGGAGCGCATGGCGTCGCGCGCGCACGGCAAGATCGAGCGGCGGCTCGACAAGTTCATCCTCACCGACCACAGCGCGAACGGCACTTTCGTCACCATCGAAGGCGACAAGGAGATCGTGCTCCGGCGCGAGGAGTTCACCTTGCGCGGCCACGGCTGGATCGCCTTCGGCCAGTCGCGCGCCACGGCGACGGACGTCGTCGAGTTCTTCTGCGAATGACACGCCTGTGCAGGGCGTCGCGGCTCGCTGCGGCCGTGGCGCTTGGCGCGGCGCTCGCCTGCGGCGCTGAGGCCGTAGTGGCGCAGAGAGCGGATTCTGCAACGCAGCAAAGACCTCAGGCGGCTCCAAAGAAGCTCCAGGCGACGCCCAAGCCGCGCCCCAAGGCCGCGCCCAAGCGCAAGTCCAAGCCGACCCCCAAGCCCAGAGCGCAGTCGTAGCGGCTCGCGTTCGCCCGCGTAAAACACTTGCTTACAACTTTCGCAGACTTTCGCAGTCTTGCGTCGGCACGCTTGCGGGTCAGGCGATGAACCGCTGCATGAACGCGCACGCGGCGCGTTCCATCGCCGCTCATGCAGCGGCGTCGCTATGAAAACGCGGGGTCGCGCGCCGCGTGATGTGATCTGGGCAGTAAGCGAAGAAAACGCGACGATGTGCAAATTCACCTTGGACCGACGGTCAGACTGCCCGACGGACTGCCTTGTGGGCCGTCGACGCCGCAAAGATAATTAGGCAATACACAACAAGGGGATGCACCAAGGTCTTGAGCCATGGCCGCGCCGGCTCCTGAACTGAAAACGCTTGGCCGATACAACATCGAGCGCACGATCGGCAAGGGCGCGATGGGTGTCGTCTACGAAGGCGTCGACCCGCGCCTGGGCCGCCGCGTGGCGATCAAGACGATTCTCAAGAGCCACCTCGACGAGGAGACGGCCAAGGATTACTCGATGCGCTTCGTGCGCGAGGCGCAGGCAGTCGCGCGGCTCAACCATCCCAACATCGTGCAGGTCTACGACTTCGGCGAAGAAGGCGATATCGCTTACCTCGTCATGGAGTTCATCAAGGGCAAGGAGCTCAAGACCTTCTTCGACGCGAGCGAGCGCTTCGACCTGAAGGAGGCGGTGCGCATCATGTGCGAGCTGTGCGATGCGCTCGACTTCGCGCACAACGCCGGGATCATCCACCGCGACATCAAGCCGGCCAACGTGATGCTCGACGCACAGGCGCGCACCAAGCTCACCGACTTCGGCGTCGCGCGGGTGACCGATTCGGACAAGACTTCGGTCGAGCGTACACAGGCGGGGACCATGGTCGGAACTCCGGCGTACATGTCCCCGGAGCAGATTACCGGCGGCAACATCGACAAGCGCACCGACGTTTTCTCGGCCGGCATCATCCTCTACCAGTTTCTCACCGGCGAGAAGCCGTTCACCGGCTCGGGCGCCTGGACCATCGCGAAGAAGATCATCCAGGAAGAGCCGCCGTTGCCTTCGTCGCTCAACAACGCGGTCACGGCGCTGTTCGACTCAGTGGTGAATCGCGCACTCGCCAAGAACCCGGACCAGCGCTTCCAGTCGGCGCGCGACCTTTCGGTGGCGCTCAAGCGCGCGCTCGAGGGCAAGTCTGCCGAAGACGATTCCGATGTGACGGTCGCGGGCGTGCTCGCGAGCGAGTTCTCCTCGCTCAAGCCGGCGCCCGCAGTCGCCAAGGCGCCGGCGCAGGACTCCACGCGTACCGGGGCGACCGGCACACAGGGCAACAGCCAGGAAGTCGAGCTCGAGTTCTGGCGCGCGATCAAGGACGGCAACGATCCGGACGATTTCGAGCTCTACGTCCAGCAGTTCCCGAACGGCATCTACGCGGCGCTCGCCAAGCGCAAGATCGCGAAGCTGCGCGGCGTGCCGCTCGAGGAATCCTCGGCCAAGGCGAGGGAGCAGGAGCGCAAGGAACTGGAAGAGGCCGCGCAGCGCGAGGCCGAGGCGAAGGCGAAGCTCGAGGCGGAGAAAGCGCGCCTCGAGGCGGAGATGGCGCGCAAGGAAGCCGAGTACAAGAAGCGCGAGGCGGAAGCCGAGGCGAAGCGCGAGGCGGCCGAGAAAGCCCGCCTCGAAGCGCAAGAGCTGGCCAAGCGCGAGGCGGAGAAGGCGCGGCAGGAGGCAGCGGAGCACGCGCGCAAGGAGGCGGAGAAGGCGAAGCAAGAGGCCGCTGCCGAGCTTGCGCGGCGCGAGGCCGAGTACAAGAAGCGCGAAACCGAAGCCGAGGCGAAGCGGCAGGCCGAAGCCAAGGCACGCGCCGAAGCCGAAGCGAAAGCCAAGGCGGAGGCAGAAGCCCGCGCCAGGGCCGAGACCGAGGCGCGCGCGAAGCGCGAAGCCGAGGAGAAGGCGAAACGCGCTGAGGCGGAGAAGAAGGCGCGCGAAGAGTTCGCGCGCCGCGAGGCCGAGCTGAAGAAGCGCGTCGCCGCAGCCGAATCCGCCCCCGGCGGCAGGAAGCAACAAATCAAGGTGGCCGTGCTCGTGGCCCTGGTAGCGGTTGCGATCGGGGTCGTTGCGCTTTACTACGTGGGCGGTAGCGACGAGCGCACCAAGCAACAGCTCGCGGCCGTGCAGAAGCAGCTCGAGGACGCGAAGAAAAAGGCGGAGGAGCTTGCGCAAGCCAAGCAGAAGGAAGAGCAGGCGCGCATCGCGCTCGAGAAGGCGCGCGCTGCGGAAGCCGAGGCGAGGAAGTCGGGGGACCTCGCGCGGCAGAAGGAGGCGGCGGCGGAGCTTGCGCGGCGCGATACCGAGCTGAGGAAACAGGCCGAGGCGTCGAAGACGGCGGAGAAGGAGAAACTTGCGGCGGACGCCAGGGCGAAATCCGATACGAAGAGAACCGAAGACGTCAAGCTCGCGAAGGCTGAGGAAGCGAAGGCCAAGGCGGAGCGCGATCGCGTCGCGGCGCTCGAAGCCGAGCGGCAGAAACTGCTCGCCGAAGCCGAGAAGGCGAAGCGTGAAGCGGCGGAGGCGAAGGCGTCGGAGCAAGCCGAACGCGACCGACTCGCGGCGCTGGAGAGCGACAGGCTGCGCCAGCAGCAGCAGCCGAGCGGCGCCGCGCCCGGCGGCGCGGCCTCGCTGCACGCAGCGCAGGGGCTTGAAGGCGAGGGCAAGGGCAAGGAAGCGGTCAAGGCCTATATCAGCGCCGCGCGCGGCGGCAGCTGCGACGCCGCCAAGCGGCTGGGCGATATCTATGACAAGGGCCTGATCGGGGTGTCGCGCGATTACGCCGAGGCACTGAAGTGGTACAACTTCGCGCGCACGCTCGGCACCTGCGACGTGCCGGCGCCGAAGAACCGGCTGTAGAGCCCACGCACCCGAGCACGGCTGGGATGCCGCTTAGGCCATGCCGGTAACCATCAAGATCTTCACCAAGCAGGCCGGGCGCCCGACGCTCTTCCAGACGCGCGAATTCGACGCGCTGCCGGTCACGATTGGTCGCGACGCCACCTGCAGCCTGGTCCTGGAAGATCCGCTGAAGCACATCTCGCGCGTACACGTCGAGCTCAGCGAGGAAGACGGCACCTATTGGATGTCGGTCGTTTCCAAGGTGAACCCGGTGTTGGTGAAGGGGCGTCGGTACGGATCCGCCACTCGCCTGACGCTCGAGTCGGGCGACAGCTTCGAGATGGGCGAGTTCGAGGTGCAGGTGCTGTTTCCCGAGAAGCCGAGTCCCGCACCGGTCAACGACGCGAAGAAATCGCTCATCAGCATGTTCGGCGAGGACGGCGATGGCGGCGACGCGGCGGCGGCGACGCCGCCGGAGGACGGCCTTCTGGAAGAGCCGACCTACGTCGGCGCCGAGCCGACGTACACGGGTTCCGCGGTGAAGCCGCCGGCGCCGGCAGCGGAGAAGACCCCAGCCGTTGCAGCGAAGCCGGCAGCCGCGCCGGCGTCAATGAACGCGGCGCTGCGCGCGCTCCTCGAAGGCGCGGGCATGCCGCACAAGGAGCTCTCGGCGGCGGAGTCAGAGCGCCTGCTCCGCGACTGCGGCGCTGTGTTGCGGGCGGCGATCGATGGACTGATGATGCTCGTCATCGCGCGTGCCGAGATGCGCAAGGCGTTCGAAGCCCATGAGCGCACCATGGTGGCAGCGCGCGACAACAATCCGCTCAAGCTGATGGCAGATGCGCACGAGGCGATGCAGTTCCTGCTCGACCCTGGCGAGCGCACCGACGGCTTTCTCGATCCGATCCGCTCGATCGGCGATGCCTGCGAAGACCTGCGCGCGCACGACCTCGCCCTTATCGCGGGCATGCGCGGCGCGATCCTCGGGGCGCTCCGGCGCCTGGATCCGCAGGACCTCGAGAAAGTATTCGAGAAGTCCGCGGGCGGCTTTGCTCTGGGCGGGCGCAAGGCAAAGTACTGGGATGCGTTCGTCGCTTACCAGCAACAGCTTTCGCGCGAGGCGCAGGAAGACTTCGACAAGGTGTTCGGGCGCGACTTCGTGTCCGCCTATCAGGCTCAGCTGCGGCGGCTGAAGACCGGAGCCTAGGCGCTTGTCAGCCGCTTCATACTGTATGAAAATACAGTATGGGCGCCCTCGAGCAGATCCTGCAGCGCCATCCGGTCTGGCGCGGAGGCGCGCTCGCCCAAGGCGCCCAGGCGCTGCCGAGCGGCTTTGACGCGCTCGACGCCGCGATTCCGGGCGGCGGCTGGCCCTCCCAGGGATTGACCGAATTCCTGGTGGACGAGACGGGCATCGGCGAACTCGCGCTCGTTCTGCCAGCGTTCGCCCGCCTTACGAGCGCCGGTAAGCGCGCCATCTGGATCGCGCCGCCGCACGTACCCTATGCGCCCGCCCTGGCTGCCGGCGGCGTCGATCTCGCAAATCTGCTGATCGTGCAGCCGGGCGTCCGGCGCGACGCCCTGTGGGCGACGGAGCAGGCGCTGCGCGCGGGAAGCTGCCATGGGCTTGCTGCCTGGGTGCCGAAAGCAAGCTACGCCCAGCTACAGCGCCTTGCAGTCGCCGCGCAGACGAGCCACGCGGTGGCGTTCATTTTCCGTCCGCTCGCCGTCCGCGCTGAGTCATCGCCGGCTTGCCTGCGCCTTGCGCTCGAGCCGGCGGGGACGGCGCTTGCCGTGCACGTCATGAAGCGGCGCGGCTCGCCGCTCGCCGCACCGCTCAAGCTCCCGCTCGAAAGACCGTTCCATGTTCTGGGCCGCGCTTCACTTCCCCGGCCTGCCGGCGACGATGCTCGCCGCGCTCGCCGCCTGGGCCTGCCAGTTCACGCCTAAGGTCGCGCTCGAGGCGCCGGACGCATTGCTGCTGGAGGTCGAAGGCAGCCTGTGTTACTTCGGCGGCCCTGACGCGCTGCTCGCCACGCTCGAGCGCGGCTGCGCCGAGCTTGGACTCTGCGCTTCGCTCGCCACGGCGCCGAGCGCGCGCGCGGCGCTGTGGCGCGCCCGCGGCGGTGGGCTTGCCTTGGAGGAATTACCGCTCGAGGTGTTGCGCATCGACACCGCGTTTTTCAGCGCCATCGGCATCTCGACGCTCGGCGAGCTGCTCGCGCTGCCGCGCGCTGGCCTCGGCGCGCGCTGCGGCCCGCAGCTCACCGACGAGCTCGACCAGGCGCTCGGGCGCTTGCCCGAGCCGCGCGGGTTCTTTGTGCCGCCGGAGCACTTCAGTGCCTCGCTCGACCTGCCGGCGGAAGTGGCGCATGCCGAGCCACTGCTGTTCGCCGCGCGCCGGCTGCTCGCGCAGCTCTCGGGCCTGCTTGCCGCACGCCAGGCCGGGGTGCGCGCATTCACGCTGTCGCTCGTGCATCGCGACCGCTCGCGCAGTGCCGTGCAAGTGCAGCTTGCTTCTCCGGCCCGCGACGCCGAGCGATTGTCGACGCTCCTGCGCGAAAAGCTGGCGGCGCTTGCCCTGACGCAGCCGGTAGAGGCCATCGCGCTCGAGGCTGGCGATTTCACGCCGCTCGGCGCGCCAAGCCGCGGCCTCTTTGGCGACCGCGCGGCCGAGGCGGAGCAGTGGGCGGAGCTCGTCGAGCGGCTGCAGGCGCGCCTTGGCCGCGATGCCGGCGATGGCGTGACGCCGTTTCCGGACCACCGGCCGGAATACGCCTGGCGGCGCGTCGAGCCGGGCGACTGGGACGCGCACGATTTCGTGCAGCCCGGGCCGCGGCCGGCGTGGCTGCTCGCCACGCCGCGCCGCATCGCTGAGACAGAGCTTGCGCTCATCGCCGGCCCGGAGCGCATTGCGTGCGGCTGGTGGGACGGCGACGAGACGCGCCGCGACTACTTTGTCGCCGAGCTCGGCCGCAGCGTCGCCTGGGTCTATCGGGAAAGATGCGGCGAAGAAGGAGCGTGGTACATCCATGGCTTTTTTGCCTGATTACGCCGAGCTGCACGCGCTTTCCAATTTCAGCTTCCTGCGTGGCGCCTCACATCCGGAAGAGCTGGTCCTGCGCTCGCACGCGCTCGGCTACCGGGCGCTCGCGCTGACCGACGAGTGCTCGCTCGCGGGCGCCGTGCGTGCTCATTTCGCCGCCAAGGAATGCGGGCTTGCGCTGATCCACGGCACCCAAATTACGGTGGAAAGAAGCAAGCTGGTTTTGCTCGCGACCGATCGGCGTTCCTATGGCGCTATTTCGGCGCTGATCACTACCGGGCGGCGGCGCAGCAAGAAAGGCACTTATTCGCTCACGCTCGCCGACGTCGAGGTGCTTGCGCCGAGCGGCGCGCTCGCGCTTTGGGTGCCGAATTCGGGGACGGAGCCCGAACTGCCTGCGTGTGTAGCTGACCGAAGTTCGGGCTCCGTCCCCGAATTCGGCGCATGGCTCGCCGAGCGCTTTCCCGGCCGCGCCTGGCTCGCCGTCGAGCTGCACTGCGGGCCGAACGACCGCGCGAAGCTCAGCCACCTGCGCGAGCTCGGCCGTCAATACGGACTGCCGCTCGCCGCGGCAGGCGACGTGCACATGCACGTGCGCTCGCGCAAGCGCTTGCACGATGTCCTCACCGCCATCCGCCTCGGCCAACCCCTCGCGCAATGCGGTCAGGCGCTGCTGCCGAACGCCGAACGCAGCCTGCGCCTGCGCATGCGGCTCGCGCAGCTTTACCCGCCGGAATTGCTCGCCGAAAGCGTGGCGATCGCCGAGCGCTGCCATTTTTCTCTGGACGAGCTGCGCTACGAGTACCCCGCGGAGCTGGTGCCTGACGGCCATAGCCCGAAGAGCTGGCTCGCCAAGCTCGCCGACGACGGGCTTGCATGGCGCTTTCCCGCCGGCGTGCCGGCGAAGGTGCGTGAGCTCGCGGACCACGAGCTCACGCTGATCGCCGAGCTCGGCTATGAGCCGTTTTTCCTGACAGTCGAAGACCTGGTGCGCTACGCCCGCTCGCGCGGCATCCTGTGCCAGGGACGCGGCTCCGCAGCGAACTCCGTGGTGTGCTACGCGCTCGGCATCACCGAAGTCGATCCCGCGCGCATGAGCATGCTGTTCGAGCGCTTCGTCTCGCGCGAGCGCAACGAGCCGCCCGACATCGACGTCGATTTCGAGCACCAGCGGCGCGAGGAGGTGATCCAGTACGTCTACGGTAAATACAGCCGCGCCCGTGCCGCCATTGCGGCCACGGTGATCTGCTATCGGCCGAAGAGCGCCGTGCGCGACGTCGGCAAGGCGCTTGGCGTGCCGCCCGAGGAGGTGGACGCGATGGCGAAGAGCTTTGCCTTCTGGGACCGGCCCATCCCGGCGGCTAATACATGGATGCAGTTCGCGCAGCTGCTGCGCGGGTTCCCGCGCCACCTCTCGCAGCACCCGGGCGGTTTCGTCATCTCGCGCGGACCCCTTGCCGAGCTCGTGCCGATCGAGAACGCGGCGATGCCGGAGCGCACGGTCATTCAGTGGGACAAGGACGACCTCGAAGCGCTCGGCCTGCTGAAAGTGGATGTGCTCGGCCTCGGCATGCTGTCCGTGATCCGGCGCGCGCTCGATTTCATCGGCCGCAAGATGCACGACGTGCCGACCGAGGATCCGGCGGTGTACGCGATGATCCAGAAAGCCGACACCGTCGGCGTCTTCCAGATCGAGTCGCGCGCGCAGATGAGCATGCTGCCGCGCCTCAAGCCCGAAAATTATTACGACCTGGTGATCGAGGTCGCCATCGTCCGTCCCGGTCCGATCCAGGGCGGGATGGTGCACCCGTACCTGCGCCGCCGGCGCGGCGAGGAACCCATTACGTATCCGAGCGCGGCGGTCCAAGAGGTGCTCGGGCGTACGCTCGGCGTGCCGATCTTCCAGGAGCAGGTGATGCAGCTCGCCATGGTTGCCGCGGGCTTCACGCCGGGCGAAGCGGACCGCTTGCGCCGCTCCATGGCGGCGTGGAAGAAGCGCGGGGGACTCGAACACTTCGAGGGCAAGCTGAAGGAGGGCATGCAGCGCCACGGCTACAGCGCCGAATTCGCCGATGCGCTCTACCGCCAGATCCTGGGCTTCGGGGAATACGGGTTCCCGGAATCGCATGCCGCGAGCTTCGCGCTGCTGGTCTATGTGTCGTCATGGCTCAAATGCCACCATCCGGCCGCTTTCTGCGCCGCGCTGCTCAACAGCCAGCCGATGGGCTTCTATGCGCCCGCGCAGCTCGTGCAGGACGCGCGCCGCCACGGGGTCGAGATCCGGCCGCCGGATGTCAATGCGAGCGAATGGGATTGCACGCTCGAAGGCACGGGGCTGCGCCTGGGCTTGCGCATGGTCGGCGGGCTCACGGAGGCCGCAGGCAAGCGCATTGCTAGCGCCAAGCCGTATATGTCGGTGCATGAGCTCGGGCTCAACCGCAAGGACCTGCGCGCGCTCGCCGCAGCGGGGGCGCTGCAATCGCTCGTCGGCCATCGACGCCTCGCACACTGGGCCGCCGCGGGCGCGGCGCGCCGAGCGCCCCTGGATGTGCCGCCGCGTGAAAGCTTGCCGCACCTGCCGGCGCCCGGCGAAGGTGCGGAGATCGTCGCCGACTATGCGAGCCTTGGCCTGACGCTCGGGCGGCATCCGCTCGCGCTGCTGCGCCACCGATTGCGCCGCCTGCGGCTCATCGACTCGGCGGCGCTGCGTGATTTGCCGCACGGCGCGCAGGCCTCGGTCGCAGGGCTCGTCACTTGCAGGCAGCGCCCCGATACCGCGAGCGGCGTGGTGTTTGTCACGCTCGAAGACGAGCACGGCAACGTCAACGTGGTGGTATGGAATCACCTGGTGCAGCGCCAGCGCCGCGAGCTGCTCGGCGCGCGCCTTCTCGGCGTGCACGGCCGCATCGAGCGTGACGGCGAGGTTGTGCATTTGGTCGCACAGCGGCTCGTCGATCACAGCGCGCTGCTCGGGCCGCTGGCAACGCAATCGCGCGATTTCCATTAAGCTCTCCGCAGTGAACGCGACCGAAGTCGGCATCCTCGATCTCATCGCCACGCGCCGCGAGCGGCGCGCGGCCCGCGATCTGCCGGCGCTCGCCGAGCTGTTCCGGCGTCTTGCCGCCTGCACGGCGCCCGAGGCGAGCGACACCGAGGAGCGCATCTGGGGCGTATGGATGCATCACCCGCATCGCGCTGCAGCCGCGGTGCTCGATGTCGCCACGCGCGATATCGCCGCCAAGCGCTACGACATCGCCGAGACCCGGCTCACGGCGCTGCTGCGCGCCGCTCCTCGGTATGCCGAGGCGTGGCACAAGAGAGCGACGCTGTACTACCTGCTCGGGCGCGACGCCGAATGCCTGCACGACCTGCGGCGCACGCTCGAGCTCGAGCCGCGGCACTTCGCCGCGATGCTGCATTTCGCCGAGATCCTGCTCGGCGAAGGCGCTGCGGCCGAGGCGCGCTACGCCTTCGCCGCTGCGCTCACGCTGCACCCGCATTTGCCGCGAGCGCGCGACGCGCTCGCTGACAATCCCTGACCGGCCGGGCGGGGTCCCCCCCTATAATCCCTGCGCATGGACGTGCCGAGCTACAAGGTAACGGTTGCCCGCGATCTCGAGGACCTGATCCCGGTCTTCATGAGCAACCGCAAGAAAGAGCTCGACACGTTGCGCGTGGCGCTCGCCGCCGCCGACTTCGAGCAGCTGCGCCAGCTCGGCCATCGCATGAAGGGCGTGGGCAACTCCTACGGCTTCGCGCTTGTCTCGACGCTGGGGAAGCATATCGAGGACGGGGCGCGCAGCGGCGACCGCGCCGGCATCGAGGCGCGTATCCGCGAGTACGCCGATTACCTCGCCAAAGTCGAGATCGTGTACGAATAGCGAATGCGCGTTCTGATCATCGACGATGATCCGGACCTGAGGAGCCTCCTCGGCCATTACATCAAGCAGCGCTGGCAGGACGCCGCGGTAGACGAGTGGGACCCGCTCGCGAGCGACGTACCGGGTGCCGACTTCCCGCTCGGCTCCTACCAGGCGCTGATCCTCGACTACATGCTGGGTCGCGGCGACGGCCTCGAATGGCTCACCAAGCTCAAGCAGCGCTCGGATTGCCCGAAGGTGCTGTTCCTCACCGGCGCGGGCAACGAGTCGATCGCCGTGCGCGCGATGAAGGCGGGGGCCGACGATTACCAGCGCAAGCAGGAGTTGACGCGGGAACGGCTGCTCACCTCACTGCATGAACTGACGGCCGCCGAAAGCGAAAGGACCGTCTCGCGCGAGCTCGCCGCGCGCATGGAGTCGCATTCGCTCGGCGCAAAGGTGCGCATCCCAGGCATCAAGGTGCTGCGGCTGATCGGCGAGGGAGGCATGGCGCGCGTCTACCTCGCCGCTCGCGACGGCTCGGATGAGCCGCTGGTGGTCAAGATCCTGCGGCGCGAAGTGCTGAAGAACAAGACCGCGCTGCAGCGCTTCATGGAGGAATACGCGCTGGTCGAGCGCATCCAGAGCCGCCACGTCGCGCGCATCTACGACCACGGCCAGTCGGAGGACCATGCGTATCTCGTGATGGAGTTCTTCGAGGGCGGCGATCTCATGAAACGCCTCGCGGGCCAGGCGCTCGAGCCGGCCGAGGCACTGCGCGTGTTCCGCGAGCTGATGTTCGCGCTCGGCGACATCCACGAGAAAGGCATCCTGCACCGCGACCTGAAACCGCAGAACCTGATGTTCCGGCAGGACGGCACTCTCGCCATCCTCGACTTCGGCATCGCCAAGCAGATCGACGCGATCGACCGCACCAAGGAGGGCGAGGTTCTCGGCACGCCGCGCTACATGAGCCCGGAGCAGGTCCAGGGGCGGGCGCTCGACCTGCGCACGGATATCTACAGCGCGGGAGTGCTCCTCTACCAGATGCTCACCGGCCAACATCTCTTCGAGGGTGAGACCGCGGTGGAGGTCGCGCTGCACCATCTCAACACGCCGCCGCCGGCGCTGCCCGAGCACCTGCAGGTGTATCAGCGCCTGCTCGACAAGCTGCTCGAAAAGGACCGCGAGGCGCGCTTCAGGAACGCGGACGAGGTGATCGGCTTCCTCGCGCGCAAGCTCGAGGGCTCAAGGCCCGACCGCACGCAGAAGCTGCACTAAGGCAGCTGAGCCCTGCCGTTAAGGCAGCTTCGCCCAGATTGAGCGCAGCTGGTCGGGAAGATCCTTGGGCGAGAAAGGCTTCGAGATCGTGGCGGCCGCGCCGAGCGCGACCAGCTCATCCATGTCGCGCTGCGTCGCCTTGGCGGTGATGAACACCACGGGCAGCGAGGCCGTCTCGGGCAGCTGCTTCATCTTGCGAAAGAGCGTCGGTCCGTCCATGCCGGGCATCATCCAGTCGAGCATGACGAGGTCCGGCCTGAACGCCTTCATGGCGTCGATAGCGCGCAGCGGGTCGGTGACGATCTCTACGGTCATCTTGCCGACGCGCTCGAGCGACATGCGGACGATCCGCTGGATGTCCTCGTCGTCCTCGACGTAGCACACCCGGTTGAGCGGCCGCTCAGGCATGGCGCGGCAGCTCGAACCAGAAGGTGGTGCCGCCGCCCTCGCGGTCCTGGAAGCCGATGCGTCCCTGCATCATCTCGACGAGGCGCTTGCAGATCGCGAGCCCGAGTCCGGTGCCGCCCTTCTGGCGCGAGGTGGTCGAATCGGCCTGGTTGAAGCGCCCGAAGACGCGCGCCCTGAACGACTCGGGGATCCCGGGGCCGCGGTCGTGCACCGCGACACGCATACAGTCGGTGCGCTCCTCGGTGCTGATCTCGACGACCTGGCCCTCGGGTGAAAACTTGGCGGCGTTGGAGAGCAGGTTCGTCATCACCTGGAGCAGGCGCTTGTGGTCCGCGGTCACCTCGTGCGGCGAGAGCTCGCCGCGCGCCTCGAAGCGCACCTTGAAACGGTCGCCAAAGCCCTTGTTGAGCACCATTGCTTCTCGCACCAGCTCGTCCACGCGCAGCACTTGCGGGTTGAGGGTCAGCTTGCCCGAGTCGATCTTCTCGATATCGAGGATATCGTTGATCAGGTCGAGCAGCCGCTGGCCGTTTCGCTCCGCCACCTCGGTGAGCTCGGCGACATCCTTGGGCACGTCGCCGAGCACGCCGGCATTGATCAGCTGCAGCGAGCCGATGATCGAAGTGAGCGGCGTGCGCAGCTCGTGCGACAGTGTCGAGGTGAACTCCTTCTTCAGGCGCTCGGCCTCGAGCTGCGCCGTGATGTCGCGGCCCTGCGCAATCACCGAAATCAGCTGGCCTTCGGGGTTGACCAGCGGCGTGACCGTCCATTCGCATACGATGGTCAGTCCGTCGCGACGCGGGTTGCGCACCTTGAGTCCGGCGAGCGGCTTGCGCGTCGCCACGAGCTTCGCCCATTCGGCGTCGAACTCCGGCTGATATTTCGCAAGCACGAGCGCCTTCACCGACTGCCCGATGAGTTCCGCCGCGGCGTAGCCGAAAAGGAACTCGGCCGCCTGGTTGATCTCCAGGATGACGCCTTGCGCATCGAGCTCGAGCACCGCGATCGGCGCGCGCTCGAAGAAGAGCGCGAGCTTGCGGCCGCCCGCCTCGATCTGGCGGCGCGCCTGCTCGAGCTCGACGAGCTGGCGCTGATAAGCATGGCGCAGCCGGTAGCCAGAGACAAAGACCTGGTTCAGCCGGAACGCGATCGCCACGCTTACCGCGTAGAACAGCGGGATCAGCAGCGCGATCTCGGCAAACAGGCGATTGCCAAAGGTCGCGAGCACATACGTGAAGGGCAGGGCGATCGCCGCCGCGTAAGCCGCGAAGATCGGCCACGAGGCGGCATACATCGGGATGCCCCCCGAGAGCACCCCGGCCAGCAGGAACGCCATGAACACCTGCCGCTCGTCGGCGTGGGACGGGAAGAACACCGCGGCAGCGAAGCCCCATACTGCACCGGCCGCGAAGGCGCCGATGCCGAGCCAGCGCAACCACTGGCCGGTGTTCTCCTGGCGGCGTGCATCGCCGCGATAACCGAGGTAGAGCAGCCCATGGAGGATGACGACCAGTCCGAGAAGGCTGCCCCAGAAGTAGACGAGCTCGATGAGGCGCCCTTCGTGCAGCTCAATCGCCGCGATCACGCCGATGACGACGGTGGCCGCCAGGCCGAGCGGCAGCTGGCTGTAGAGCTGCTCGACGCGGTCGGCGCGCACCAGCGCCGGGTCGGCGCGGTCGCGAATGTTCGCCGTAATGGCCGCGCTACGCGCGGCTTCGTTGGCGCCGCTCCCGGCGCGCTCTATACCGTTGGCTAGACTGCTCATCAGCGCAGGCGTGAGATCCCTGCGCCAATTCTAAAGGCTTATCAGAACGTCTTGCCGTTGCGGATTACCCCGACGGCGATGCCTTCGATGGCGAGCGCATCGCGCCGCAGATCGACCTCGATCGGCGCGAACTCGGGATTTTCCGCTTCCAGCGTGACCGCATGCCCGCGGCGACGCAGCCGCTTCACCGTCACCTCGTCACCGAGGCGCGCGACCACGATCTGGCCGCTGCGCGCGTCCTGAGTGCGATGCACCGCGAGCAGGTCGCCCTCGAGGATGCCGGCATCGCGCATCGAAAGACCGCGCACGCGCAGCAAATAGTCGGCGCGCGGCGTGAACAGATTCGGGTCGACCTGGTAGTGACCCTGCAGGTTTTCCTCGGCGAGGATCGGCGCTCCCGCGGCGACCCGCCCCACGACGGGCAGCTCGAGCAAGCGCGCGGCACGGCCTCCGCTGCGTGCATCGCGCACGCGGATGCCGCGCGAAGCGCCCGAGGAGATCTCGATCGCGCCCTTCTTCTCGAGCGCGCGCAGATGCTGCTCGGCGGCGTTCACCGAGCGAAAGCCCATCTTTTGCGCGATTTCGGCGCGCGTCGGCGGATAGCCCGACACCTCGGTCAACTCGCGCACCAGGCGCAGGATCTCGGCTTGCCGCTCGGTCAACGCTTCCATGACCTGGCATTATATACAGTATCAAAGCAATTCGCGCTGGGCGGGCGCCTGCGCGGCCTCCACGATGAGCGCGGGGTCGTCGTTTTCGGGCTTGCTCACCCGCGGACTTACCCGGTACGCGCTCATGCGCTCGGCGGGGTAGGGACGCACGAAGTTCATCAGCTCGCCTGCATCGTGCCGCGCCGGATCGAGCCACGCCGCGTAGTCCTGCGGCGCGACGATCACCGGCATGCGATCGTGGATCGGCCGCATGAGCTCGTTCGGGTCGGTGGTAATCAGCGACACGCTGCGTACGCCGCGCCACAGCGCGGTGATTCCGGCGAGCGCAAACAACTCTGCATCGAGCGGCCTGATGTACCAGGGGACCTTGCGTCCGGCGCGCGTTTGCCATTCGTAGAAGCCGCTCGCCGGCACGAGGCAGCGCCATTGCCGGAAGGCGTCACGGAAGGCCGGCCGCTCGGCGAGCGACTCGCCGCGCGCATTGGCGAGCTTGTTGCCGATGGCCGGATCCTTCGCCCAATGGGGGATCAGCCCCCAGCGATGCGTGCGCGAGACGCGCCGCGCTTCGCGATCCACGCGCACAACGAGGACCTCGGTGCCCGGGCAAACGTTGTAGCTCGTCTTGAACTGCGGCGCTTGCTGCAGCCCGAACTGCAGCGCGACGACTTCCGGATTGGCGTGGATGGCATAGCGGCCGCACATAACCGTAAGGGTAACAGCGACGCGTACAATGGCCCCCGGATGATCATCCAGTCGCTGCTGGACACGGACCTGTACAAGTTCACCATGATGCAGGTCGTGCTGCACCACTTCCCGGGCGCCCAGGTCGAATACAGGTTCAAGTGCCGCACCGAGGGCGTCGACTTCCGTCCCTATATCGACGAGATCCGCGACGAGGTGACGGCGCTCGCCGAGCTGCGCTTTCGCGACGACGAGCTCGGCTACCTGCGCGGCTTGCGCTTCATGAAGTCCGACTTCGTCGACTTCCTCGGCCTGTTTCATTTCAGCGAGAAGTACGTGCGCATCGGCCAGGGCGAGCGCGCGGGCGAGATGGACATCACGATCCGCGGCCCGTGGCTGCACACCATCATGTACGAGATCCCGGTGCTCGCGATCGTGTCGGAGGTCTATTTCCGGCGCACGCAGCCGCGGCCGGACCTCGAGGAGGGCCGGCGGCGCCTGAGAGCCAAGATCGAGCTCGTGCGCACGGTGGAGCGCGAACTCGACTTCCGCATCTCCGACTTCGGCACGCGGCGGCGCTTCTCGTGCGCCTGGCACGGCGAGGTGCTACAGACCCTCAAGCGCGAGGTGCCCGAATACTTCGCCGGCACCTCCAACGTCTGGTTCGCGATGAGGAACAACGTCACTCCGCTCGGCACGATGGCGCACGAGTACATGCAGGCCTGCCAGGCGCTCGGGCCGCGGCTGCGCGACTCGCAGACCTTCGCCTTCGACAAGTGGGCGCAGGAGTATCGCGGCGACCTGGGAATCGCGGTCGCCGATACCTACGGCACCGATGCCTTCCTGCGCGACTTCGACATGTATTTCTGCAAGCTCTTCGACGGCGCACGCCACGACTCCGGCGACCCGTTCGAATGGGGTGAGAAGCTGATCGCCCACTACCGCAAGAATCGCGTCGACCCGCGCACCAAGCAGCTCATCTTCTCGGACCAGCTTTCCTTCCCGCTCGCCATCGCCATCGCGCGGCGCTTGCACGGGCGCGCCATCACCGCGTTCGGCATCGGCACCAACCTCACCAACGACCTCGGCTACGAGCCCATCAACATCGTCATCAAGATGACGGAATGCAACGGCCAGCCGGTCGCCAAGGTCTCCGACTCGCCCGGCAAGACCGTGAGCAAGGACGCGGGCTACCTGCGCTACCTGCGGCAGGTATTCGGGCTCGAGCCGGCCGAGAAAATCTGAACGGCAGCGTCTTTTCCCGCACCGCGGTCGCGGTTCTGGGCACCTGCTTTGCGCTAAACATGTTCGGGCGCGGCCTCGGCGACACGTACGTGGTGTTCGTGCTGCCGCTCGAGCGTGACTACGGCTGGACGCGCTCGCAGCTCACCAGCGTCTATTCGATCTACCTGCTGATGCACGGCTTCACCTCGCCGCTGGTCGGTCTGATCTTCGACCGACTGGGGCCGCGCTGGGTGTACACGACTGGCCTCGCGTGCATGTGTGGCGCCTTCTTTCTCGCCGCCGGGCTCTCGAACCTGTGGCAGTTCTACCTCTTCGTCGGCGGCCTGGTCGGCATCGGTGTGAGCCTGACCGGCATGGTGCCGGGCTCGGCGCTGATCGCGCGCTGGTATCGCGAGCGCCTTTCCACCGCCATCGGCATCGCGTTCTCGGCGGCCGGCGTCGGCACCATCATCTTCGTGCCGCTCACGCAAACGCTGGTCGGCGACTACGGCTGGCGGCTCGCCTACCGGGTGCTCGGCACGGCGCTGCTCCTCCTGGTGCCGGGGGTCGCCTTCTTTGTCCCCTGGAAGCGCTTCTATGCCGGACATCCAGAGCGCGTGCAGACGGCGCGCGTTACGGGCAGAGGGGAGGGCTGGACGCTGCGCAGCGCCACACGTACGCCGCTTTACTGGGGGTTGTGCCAGGTGTTCTTCTTCACCGCGGCCGCCATGTTCACGGTGATCGTGCAGCTCGTCGCCTTCTTCGTCGACGTCGGCTTCTCGCCGATCACCGCGGCGAGCGCGTTCGGCGCTCTCGGCTTCATGTCGGCGATCAGCGTAATGGGGAGCGGCTTCACCTCGGATCGCTTCGGCTATCGCCAGACCATCACGGCCACCTTTGCCGGCACCGCGACCGGCATGGCGCTGCTCCTTCTCCTCACGTACGTGCCCTCGCACCTGCTGCTTGTCCTTTTCGTCCCCATCTTCGGTCTGTGCATGGGCGTGCGCGGCCCGATCGTCTCCTCCATCTCCACGCGCTACTTCGCCGGTCCGAACGTGGCGACCATTTACGGCACGATCTACGCGACCAATGCCATCGGCGCCGCGTTCGGCTCGCTGATGGGCGGGCTGCTCCACGACCTCACCGGCGGCTACCGAGCCGGGCTGGCAGTGGCGCTGGTCTGCGTGCTCGTCGCCTCGACGCCGTTCTGGACGGTGCAGGCGCTGCGCGAGTTCCGCTGACTAGGCTTCGAGGATCTGGATCGTGCGGTTGGCGTCGCGCAGCCGCACGCCGAGCTCGCGTGCCAGGTTGGTGACCAGCTTGATCGTCAGCGCTGGCGCCCGCTCGGCGAGCGACGCAAGATCCTTGTCGCTCAGCACGTAGCAGACGAGCTCGGTGTCGCTCGTGACCGTCGCCGAGCGCGGGCCGGCGTCGAGGAATGCGAGCTCGCCGAAGACCGTGCCCTGCGCAAAGCTCATCAGCCGGATGTCGCCGCCGCCCTGAGGACGCAGCTGCGCGCTCGCCGAGCCCTTGGCGACGATGAAGAACTCGTTCGCCTGATCGCCCTCGCGGAAGATGACGCGTCCCTGCTCGTACGCGACGCGCTTGATGTGCTTCTCTACGGCGGCCACCTCGTCGCGGCTGAGGCCCTCTACGACGCAGGTCTCGGCGAACGGCACCTCCGCTTGCGACGCGGCAGCGGCCCCTTCCGAGCGCAGCAGCTCGTCCTCGGCCCACTCGATGGCGCGGTCGAGATCCAGGAACACGTTGTCGGCACCGATCTCCGCGAGCACGCCCGATTCCTCGAGCTGCTGGCCGACTGCGTCTCCCTTGTGTGTCGCCGACAGCACGAGCCACTTGCCGGCCCGGTTGAGCTCGGTGTTGATCTCGAGAAGAATCCGCGCCCCGGTGCTGTCGACCTCCGTGATGCGGCGCAGGTCGAGGATCACCGTGCACGTGGGTTCGCGTATCTGCGCTGCGATTTCGCCGGCCACGCGCTCGGCCGAGCCGAAGAACAGCGCGCCCTGCAGCTCGAGCGCGAGGATCTTCGAGCCCGACTGCGCGAGGGCTCCGATGTCCGCGCGCGGCCGCTGCTTGCGCGAGCGCATGGCACTGCAGCGATACTGGCGGCGGATGACCGAGCGGCTCATGCGGACGACGAAGAGCAGCGCCGCGATGGCGATGCCGAGCAGCACGGCGAGCACGATGTCGACAGCGAGCGAGAGCACCGCGACCAGGGCGATCACGAGCAGATCAAGCAGCATGTTGCGGCCCGCGCCGCCCTTGGCGACGCGGCGCGCGAGGCGCACGGTCCACGGATCGAAGTGCTGGATGGCGATGACCATGATCACGCCGGAGAGCGCCGCGCGTGGCAGCGCGCTCAGTACCGGGAAGAGGAACACGAGCAGCACGAGCAGCGTGCCCGCGTTGACGGCAACGGAGAGCGGCGTATGCCCGCCGAAGGCCTTGTTCGCCTGGCTTGGGCCGATGTTGAGGCCCGCCGTGATTCCGCCGAGTCCCGCGCTCAGCACGTTGGCCGTGCCGAGGCGCATGAGCAGCCGGTCGCCGTCGATCTTGCGGTCGCCCGGATTGGCGAGGATCTTCGTGCACAGGAGCGCGTCGATCGACGCGACGATGGCGAGCGCGAGCGCGCCGCCGACAATCGTCGGCACGAGCGCGGCCATCCCGGGGGTGCGGGCGAGTTCCGTGAAGTGCGGCACGCTCGGCAGCTGGACCCCGAAGGCAACCACGCCGAGCGTCGTGCCGAGGTGTCCGCCGAGGCCCGCCAGCCGCAGCGCGTAGTAGAGCACTGTTCCCGCGGCGAGCCCGACAAGGAGCGGCGGGACCTTGGGCAGGAAGCTGCGCGACTTCCACATCGTTCCCGCCGCAACCGCAGCGACGAGGACGCTGAGCGGCCGCGCCTCCTTCACGTGCGCGAGTGCCTGCAAGAACGACGGGCTGTCATCGAAGCCGAAGACGTTGCCGATCTGGACGAGAAAAAGGATCAGCGCGGCGGCGTTCTGGAATCCCGACATCACTGGCTGCGGGATGAGCTTGATCACGCTGCCGAGCCGCGCCAGGCCAAAAAGCGCCTGGAACACGCCGCCGAGCAGGATGATGGAAAAGAGGACGGGCAGCGCCACTGCCATGCCGGCGTTGCGCATGGCCGGCGCGTCGGAGCGCAGCAAGCCGTAAAGCAGCAGGCCGAGGAAGAAGGTCGTGATAACGCGCGGCGCATAGATGTGCGTCGATCTGTCACCGAGCGCGATGCAGCCGAGGCCCGCGACCGCCGCGGTCACCAGGCCGGCGAACGCGCCGTGCACGAAGTACTGGGGCCCGAGCGCGACGAACGCGAACATGCCGTAGCCCATCGCCAGCGGGATGGCTACCGCCGCCGACACGAGGCCGCCGGTCACGTCGCTGCGGACGCGGGCCGACATGGGAATCCTGTCTAGCAGAAGCGAAGTTGCGCTCATCGTCCCCTCCCTGAGGATCTAGCTGGCGCGATATTCTGCCTACGCGTCGCTTGAGGTGTGTGTGTCCTTGTTACCTAATCGATCGAAGGTTGTAATTGTGCGCATGCGGCGCTCGCGTTCCGCTACGGTGCAGCCGCGCAGGTCCGCAATGCCGTATTCTGTGACAAAGACGCCGGCTTCGCTTCGGGGCACCGATACCGGCCCTGACAATCGTTCAACAATTCGCGCTGCCGGCAGGGCGACGATCGACAGGCCGCCGGGCGACTGGTTTGCGGCGCGCACGAAATCGAGCGCGCCGCCGACGGCGCCGACGTAACTGCCGCGCGCGAGCTCCCCGTTCACCTGGCCGGTGAAGTCCACTTCGACCGCGGAGTTGATGGCGACGAAGCGTTCGATGCGCGCGAGCGCCGCCCTCCCGTGCGTCTCGTCCGACGAGCCGAGCCGCACGAGGGGATTCTCATGCGCCCAGTCGAAAAGCGCCCGCGTCCCCATCAGCGCGCCGCCGTAGCAGCGCTCGAGGCTGAGACCGCGCGCCGCCTCGCAGATCACGCCCGAGTGATAACCCACCTTCCGACCGGCCAGCGCCGCGACGATGGCGTTCGGCAGCGCGCCGATGCCGCACTCGATGGTGGCACCTTCCGGAACCAGCCCTGCGGCATTGCGCACAATCTGCTTCTCGACATCTTTCAGGACACCATAAACGAGCTCGACCGGCTCGCGTGAGCTCTCGATGATGAGGTCGAAGTCCGCGCGCTTCAGGAGCGGCTGCGTGTACGTCCACGGCACGCGGTCGTTCACCTCGGCCACCACCGCGCGCGCGACCTCGAGCGCGGGCGCGAGATACTCGACGCCCAAGCCGAGGCTGTACTCACCGCGCGCGTTGGGCCGGCTCACCTGCAGCATCACGATGTCGCAGGGCAGGCGGCGGCTGCGGATGAGCGCTCCAAGCTGCGAGTAGGGCAGCGGAAGAATGTCGAGCACGCCGGCGTCGGCAAGCGCGCGGTTGGTACCGGTTCCGCAGTAGGAGCTGAAGCGCAGATGATCGGCGTGCTCGGGCCGCAGCAGGCCGGAATAGCTCGAGCCGAGGAACACTCGACAACCCGAGAGCGCTGCGCGCTCGGCAATCAGCGCTTCCACCAGCGTTTGCGGCTCGGCGCAGGCCTGGCCCCAGATGAGCGCGTCGCCGGGCCGGATGACGCTAAGATTCATTTATGGACGAGCGCACCAAGGTCACTATCCTGACCTCGAGCTACCGCATCAAGGGCTATATCGACCTCCTGCCCGGCGCGCGGGTGACCGATTACATGGCAGAAGCGCGCGAATTCATCGCGGTGACCAACGCCGAAGTGTGGCCGCTGGAGGTGGCGGGGCAGAAGCTGCTCGCTGCGCCCTTCATCAATGTGAGCCGCGCGCACATCGAGATCATCTTCCCCGGGCATTAGCGGTCGAGGTCCTGATCGTCGTACGACGCGGGATCGGAGATCGGCTCGATGTGGGTGAGGATAGCGGCATTCGGCACCATGGCGCGCATGCGCGCCTCGATCTCTTCAGACAGCCGGTGCGCCTGCGCCACCGTCCACGCGTCCGGCACGAGCAGGTGAAACGACACATAGCGACGCGCGCCCGCCTGGCGCGTGCGCAGCGCGTGGAACGAAACGCCGTAGCGGCGCGAGTACTCCTGGATCAGCTTGGCCACCTCCGCCTGGTCTTCCGCCGAAATTGCCGGGTCGAGGAGCCCCCGCACCGAGCGCCGCACGAGGCCAAAGCCGGTCCAGAGAATGTGCGCTGAGACGGCAAGCGCGATCAGCGCGTCAAGGCGCAGCCACCCGGTGATGTACACGAGCGCCACCCCGGCGATGACGGCGGCGGAGGTCCACACATCCGTCATCAGGTGCCGCCCATCGGCCTCGAGCGTGATGCTGTCGTGCTGGCGGCCGGCACGCAGCAGCACGAGCGCCACGCCGTAGTTGATCGCCGTCGCGACGACGGTGAGCGTGAGGCCCTCGAACGGCATGTCGAGCGGCTGCGGCGCGACCAGGCGCGGCACGGCAGTCCACACGATCCCCGTCGCGGCGACGACGATCAGCGCGCCCTCGATGCCGGCGGAGAAATATTCGGCTTTCGACAATCCGTGCGGGTAATTCTCATCCGGCGGCGAAGCCGCGAGTCGCAGCATCGACAGTGCGAGCAGCGCCGCGGCCAGATTGACGAGCGATTCGAGCGCGTCCGAAAGCAGACCCACGGAGCCCGTCAACCACCACGCCCAGGTCTTCAACCCGATAGTAGCGATGGCGGCCGCCACCGACATCAGGGCGTAGCGCTCAAGCCGCATAGTCGCGATACAGCCGGCCGGGCGCTGCCGTCTGCTGCGGCGGGCGGGCGAGTTCTACGAGCGCAAGATGGCGGGGCTCGCCGGCGCTCGCCACGAAGCGGCGCACCTGCAGCGCATCCGGGATCGCCGCAATGTCGATTTGCCGCTCGGCGGTGAAAAGGAGCACCGCCCTTGCGAGCGGATGCACATCGGCGCCGCCCGGTTGCACCTGCTCGCAGGCCCAGCGCTTGAAGACCACGCAGCTGGCGAGGCACCGGCGTGTCCAGGGCGTCGCGTTCGCGAAGCGCTCGAGATAAGCGGGCGACTGCAGCACGCCAGCGCAATCGAGCTCGTAGGTCGCCAGATATTTGCCTGCGCCCGGCGCGCCCGCAGCGACCCAGCGCCGCGCCGTGAGAAAGCCGGGGATCGCGAGCCGCTCGGGCAGGTGCTCAGTGTCGTACCAGGCGTTGAACTCCTCTTCCATGGCCGCCGGCGGCTCCGTCATCGTGAGCAGCAGTCCGCGGTTCGTCATGCCGGACGCACTCTGCCTGTGTCGATCACATAGGCGCGATCCGCAAGCCGCGCCGCGAACTGCGCATTCTGCTCGCAGACCAGCACGCTCAGGCCGGCGCGCTTCAGCTCGGCGAGCGCGGAGGCCATCTGCTGCACGACGAGCGGCGCGAGGCCCTCGGACGGCTCATCGAGCAGCACCGCCCGCGGATTGCCCATCAGCGTGCGTGCGATGGCGAGCATCTTTTGCTCGCCGCCCGACATGCGCGCACCGAGGCGGTCCTTCATCGCCGCCAACGGCGGGAAAAGCGCGCACACGCGCGGCTCATCCCATGCCGGCAGGCCGGCGCGCGGCGCGCGTCTGCCGACCTCGAGGTTCTGCGTGACCGTGAGAGCGCTGAAAATGCGCCGATCCTCGGGCACATAGCCGAGCCCGAGGCGCGCGATCTCGTAGGGCTCCCGCCGCGCGAGCGGCGTGGCGTCGAAGCGAATCTCGCCCGCGCGCCCGATGAGACCCATGATGGCCTTGAGCGTAGTCGATTTTCCCGCCCCGTTGCGGCCAGTGAGCATCACCACCTCGCCCGCGTTGAGCTCGAGCTCGACGTCGAACAGCACGCGCGCTCGCCCATACCCGGCCGTCAGGCCGCGCACCTCAAGCAGCGCCAAGGTAAACCTCCTGGACGCGCGTGTCTGCGCGCACGACGTCCGGCGCGCCGGCCGCGATCAGCTCGCCCGCGTACAGCACGAGCACGCGATCGGCATGGCCGAAGACGATGTCCATGTCGTGCTCGGTGAAAAGGACGGCGATGCCGTCGCCTCGCGCGAGCGTGCGCGCGAGGCTCATCAGCGCGCCGCGCTCTTCGGGCGCCATGCCGGCCGTCGGCTCGTCCATCAGCAGCAGGCGTGGGCGGTTGGCGAGCGCGATGGCGAGCTCCACGCGCTTCAGGTCGCCGTAGGCGAGCGCGGCACAGGGCCGCGCCGCCTGGCTGCGCATTCCGACGCGCTCGAGCAACGCATCGGCTTCCCCGACGTGCAGAGCGCCGAAATCGGCGAACGGCGCATAGAGCTGTTGCGATGCCGAGACCAGCGCCATCTGCACGTTCTCGCGCACGCTCATCGAGGCGAACGTTGCGGTGATCTGAAACGTGCGCCCCACCCCGAGGCGCCAGATCTCGCGCGGCGCGCGCCCGACCAGACTCTGGCCATCGAGCGTGACGTCGCCGGCGTCGGGCGCCAGCTGGCCGTTCACCAGGTTGAAGCAGGTTGTCTTGCCGGCGCCGTTGGGCCCGATCATGGCAACGAGTTCGCCGCTCGAGACCGTAAACGAGACATCGCGCAGCGCCTGCACGCCGCCGTAGCTCTTCGCCAGCCGCTGGACCACGAGCGCAGTCACGAGGCGAAGCGCTCTTTCAGATATCCGGTAATGCCGCGCGGAAAGACAAGCACCAGCGCAAGCACTATCGCGCCGATGGCGGCGCGCCAGTATTCGACCTCGCGCGCGAGCGCATCCTGCAGCCAGACGAAGAGCGCCGCGCCCCAGGCCGGGCCGGTCAGCGTCTGCACCCCGCCGAGCAGCACCATGACGAGCGCGTCAACCGAGCGTGGCACCGACAGCGTTTCGGGTGAGATGGAGCCCTTCGAGAAGGCGTAGAGTGCGCCCGCAACGCCTGCGGAGGTGCCGGCGATGGCGAAGGCGATCCATTGCGTGCGCCGCACATCGATCCCGATCGCATCCGCCCGCAGGGGCGTGTCCCGCGCCGCCCGCAACGTGTAGCCGAGCGGCGCGGCGAGCGCGCGCCACAGCAGCAGAATGCCCGCGGCGCAGACGAGGAGAGCGAGGTAGTAATAAACCGCCTTCGGCGCGAGCCACGGCGGGGGCCACACGCCGATGAGGCCATTCGAGCCTCCGGTTACGCTGTCCCACTGCCATGCGATCGACCACGCGATCTGCGCAAAGGCGAGCGTGAGCATGGCGAGGTACACGCCGGCAAGGCGCACCGCGAACCAGCCGCAAAGCGCCGCGCCGGCAAACGCCAGCAGCGGAGCAAGCGCGAGCGCCGCCAGCATCGGCGCGTGGGCGCGCAGTAGCAGCAGTGCCGCGCCATAGGCGCCGAGGCCGAAGTAGGCGGCATGGCCGAACGAGGCGAGCCCGCCGGGCCCCATGATGAAATGCAGGCTCACCGCGAACAGCGCGAAGACCAGGATGTCGGTGGCGAGCACGAGCGTGTATTCGTCACCGGTGAGCGGAAGCGCGGCGAGCAGCGCGACCAGGCAGGCCAGCGCGAGCGTCGCTTTGCGACCGAGGCGGCCCAGCGGCGGTTCTGCGGCTTGCGCGCCGCGGTACGCCGGCAGCGGCTTGCCCAGCAACCCCCACGGCCGCAGGACAAGCACCACCGCCATGACGATGAATTCCGCGGCGAGCGTGACCTCCGAGTAGCCGAAGCCAATGCAAAACGCCTTGACCTCGCCGATGAGCAGCGCGGCGAGGAAAGCGCCGGGAATCGACCCCAGGCCGCCGACAACGACGACCACGAAGGCATCGGAGATCGCCACCAGATCCACGCCCAGGCTGGCGGGCTCGCGCGGCACGGCGAGCGCACCGCCGGCACCGGCGAGCAGCGCACCGAGCGCGAAGACGCCCGTGAAGAGCCAGCGCTGGTTGACGCCCAGCGCCGCGGCCATTTCACGATCCTCGGTCGCTGCCCGCACCAGCGTGCCCCAGCGCGTGCGCGTAAGGAGCGCATGCAGCAGCGCGAACACCAGCGGGCCGAGCGCGATCAACAGCAGGTCATAGCGCGGAAAGGGGGCGCCGGCCATGGACACAGCATCGCGGAAGCCCGGCGCGCGCGGCCCGAGCATGTCTTCCGGGCCCCATGCCCACAGCACGAAATCGCGCACGATGAGAACCAGTGCGAAGGTTGCCAGCAGTTGCAGTAGCTCGGGCGCTTTGTACAACCGGCGAAGGATGCCGATTTCGATCGACGCGCCCGCCGCGGCGACCGCGAGCGCCGCAACCAGCAC
>DASSLQ010000009.1:0-2592 GCA_035689325.1 Burkholderiales bacterium
TGCGCCTGGACGAGGCGAAGCAGGTGATGGAGACGTTCTCGGCTCACCTGGGCGCGCGCGTCGACCCTGTAGACGCGAGCGCGGCGTTTCTCGCGGCGCTGCGCGGCGTCGAGGCCCCCGAGGAGAAGCGCAAGATCATCGGCCGCGAATTCGTGCACGTGTTCCAGGCGGAGGCCGCCAAGCAGAAGCGCGCGAAGTGGCTGGCGCAGGGCACGATCTATCCGGACGTGATCGAATCGGCTGCGGCGCGTACCAAGAAGGCGCACACCATCAAGTCGCATCACAACGTCGGCGGCCTGCCGGAAACGCTGCACTTGAAGCTCCTCGAGCCGTTGCGGGAGCTCTTCAAGGACGAGGTGCGCGAGCTCGGTCTAGCCCTCGGGCTCCCGCGCGAGGTCGTCTACCGGCATCCTTTCCCGGGCCCGGGACTGGGAGTGCGCATCCTGGGCGAGGTCACCCGTGAGCGCGCCGATGTACTGCGGCGGGCGGATGCGATCTTCATCGACGAGCTGCGCCGCGCCGACTGGTACGACAAGGTCGCGCAGGCGTTCGCGGTCTTCCTGCCGGTGCGCTCGGTCGGCGTCATGGGCGATGGGCGCACCTACGAGCATGTGGTGGCGCTGCGCGCGGTGCAGACCACCGATTTCATGACCGCGCACTGGGCGCCGCTCCCGCACGATCTGCTCGCCCGCACCTCGAACCGCATCACCAACGAAGTGCGCGGGGTCAACCGCGTGGTGTACGACATATCCGGCAAGCCTCCGGCGACGATCGAATGGGAATGAGGTGAAGCGAGAGCTCATCTCCTCGGGCACCGCGTGGGAACCGGTCGTCGGCTATTCGCGGGCGGTCCGCTTCGGCAAGCAGGTCTGGGTGTCGGGCACGACGGCCACCGACGAAGAAGGGCGCTTGGTCGGCCGAGGCGACGCCTACGCGCAGACGAAGCAGGCGATCGCCAACATCGAGCGCGCGCTCGTCAAGGCGGGGGCGCGGCTCGGCGACGTCGTACGCACCCGCATCTACGTGACCGACATCGCGCGCTGGGAAGCCGTCGGCAAGGCGCACGGCGAGGCCTTCGGGGCGATCCGGCCCGCCTGCGCGATGGTGCAAGTATCGCGTCTCATCGATCCCGACATGCTGGTCGAGATCGAGGCCGACGCGGTCGTCGACGCAGCGGACGCCTCCAGTTGAGCGCGCGCAGCGAAGCGCCGGCCGCTTACGGCCCGGTCGATACGGCGGAAGCCGAGCGCTGGATGCGCGAGGCGCTCGTCCTCGCCCGCGCGGCGGAAGCGCGCGGCGAGGTGCCGGTGGGCGCGGTCGTGGTCTGCGAGGGACGCGCCATCGGTCGCGGCGGCAACGCACCGATCGCCGCCAACGATCCCACGGCGCACGCCGAGATCGCCGCGTTGCGCGAAGCCGCGGCGGCGCGCGCGAACTATCGGCTGCCGGAGTGCGATCTCTACGTCACCCTCGAGCCGTGCGTGATGTGCGCCGGCGCGATCATGCACGCGCGCCTGCGGCGGCTCGTCTTCGGAGCGCACGATCCGAAGACCGGGGCGTGCGGCAGCATAGTGGACGTCTTCGCCGAAGCGCGGCTCAATCATCACACGCGCGTCAGCGCGGGGATCCTGGCCGAAGAGTGCGGAGCGCTGCTGTCCGCCTTCTTCGCCGCCCGCCGCTAGCCGAAGTGATGGCGCAGCGCGCCTACGGTATCGGCCTGTATGCGCCGGCGGGATTCGCCACCGACCCCGCAGCGGTCGAGCGCGCGATCGCCCGCCTGGAGGCCGCCGGCCATCGCGTGGTGGTCGATCCGACGGTCGCGGGGCGCTGGCAGCGCTTCTCCGCTCCGGACGACGAGCGCCTGGCCGCGGTGATGCGGATGGCCGACGATCCGCGGATCGAGCTCGCCATCGCCGTGCGCGGCGGCTACGGCTGGACGCGGCTTCTCGATCGACTCGACTTGGCGCGCATCGCGGCGCAGCGCAAGCGCTGGCTCGGTCACAGCGACTTCACCGCCTTCCAGCTCGGCGCGCTCGCCGCCGCAGGCATGGTGAGCTTCGCGGGGCCGCTCGCGGCGTACGATTTCGGCGCCGAAGCGCCGTCCGAGTTCACGCTGCGGCATTGCTGGGAGTTGCTCGCCAACGAGGAGCATGTCGCCGAGTTCGCTGTGACCGGTGCGCCGAGCTTCGCCGCCGAAGGCGTGCTCTGGGGCGGCAATCTGTCCCTCGTGGCTCACCTGGTGGGAACGCGCTACTGTCCGCGCGTCGACAACGGCATCCTGTTCCTCGAGGATGTCGGCGAGCATCCGTACCGGATCGAGCGCATGCTCTATCAACTGCATCACGCGGGCATCCTTGGTTGCCAACGCGCGCTGCTCCTCGGCGAGTTCAACGGCTTCGAGCTCGGCGCCAACGACAACGGCTACGATCTCGGTGCGATGATCGATCACTGCCGCAGCGCCTTCCGCGTTCCGATCTTCGCCGGGCTTCCGTTCGGGCATTGTCGGGACAAGCTGAC
This sequence comes from Burkholderiales bacterium, assembly GCA_035689325.1. GTDB lineage: Bacteria > Pseudomonadota > Gammaproteobacteria > Burkholderiales > SG8-39 > SCGC-AG-212-J23. Next base: position 2,518 of record DASSLQ010000009.1, read on the forward strand.
GCTGCCGGTCGGGGCGCGTTGCGCGCTGTCGGTGCAAGGCGGCGTGGCGAGGCTCGTCCTGTCCGGATATTGAAC
>DASSLQ010000010.1:0-27241 GCA_035689325.1 Burkholderiales bacterium
GACGTCCTTCACCATGCTGAGATTGAGCGGATGCCGGCTCGGGAAATTGAGCCGGGCGTTCACGTCCCAGACCGGCGCGCCGAGGGTCTCGGCAAGCTCGACCAGCGCATGGAAGCCGGCGCTCTCGCGGCCGACGAATTCGGCCAGCACCACCGGGCGCCTCGCGCTCGCGAGCATCTCGGCGGCGCGTGCCAAGGCAGCCGGATCGGGCGCCATCGGCGCCGGCACCTTCTGCGCGGTGGGCGGCGGCAGCGGCACGTCGCGCTCGAGCGGCTGCTCCTGCAGCCATGCGTCGTAGCACATGTAGATCGGCCCGCGCGGCTCGGTCATCATCACCGCATAGGCGCGCGCGAAGGATTCAGGCACGCCGTCGATCACGGTCGGCTGGTAATCCCACTTGGTATAGGAGCGCACCGCTTCGCCCTGCACCAGCGCCGTGTGGATCCAGTCGATGCGCGGCCGGCGCTTGGTCTCGTCCATCGGCCCCGTGGCGCCGATGATGAACACGGGCGCGCGGTCGGCATACGCGTAGTAGATCGCCATGTTGGCGTGCAGCAGGCCGACCAGGTTGTGCAGGATCGCGGCCATCGGTCTTCCGCTCGCCTTGGCAAAGCCATGGGCGATCTGCACGGCGATCTCTTCGTGCTGGCAGAGCATCATCACCGGCTTGTTGCCGCCGTAGTTGACGATGGAGTCGTGCAAGCCACGGTAGGAAGCGCCGGGATTCAGCGCCGCATACGGCAGCTCGTACGCGTGCAGCAGATCGACGATGACGTCGGAGGCCCAGCGCTTCATGGTTTCAGCGCCACGCATTTCTCCGGATCGATGCGCAGGTAGATCTCGTCGCCGACCGGCGTGCGCAGCGACGGATGCGCGCGCGACTGCACGCGCCGCTCGCCGACCCGCACCTGGAAGTCGACCGACTCGCCGAGGAACACCTTCTGATCCACGGTGCCCCGCCAGACGTTCTCGCCCTCGGGGCGTGCCTCGGAAAGATGCACGTCCTCAGGCCGGACCGAGACGACGACCTTGTCTCCGCCCTTGAGAACCTCGAGGCCGCGGGCTTTCATGCCCCCGAGGCCGCACTGCACGCGGTAGTAACCCGCCGCGCCGTCGGTGCCGCTGACGGTGGCCTCGAGGAAATTCGTCGAGCCGACGAAGTCGGCGACGAACTGGTTCGCCGGGCGCTCGTAGATCTCGCGCGGCGTGCCGATCTGCTGGATGCGGCCGCGGTTCATGACGCCGATCGCGTGCGAGAGGGCGAGGGCCTCGCTCTGGTCGTGCGTCACGTATACCGTGGTGATGCCGAGCTCGCGCTGCAGCCGTTTCAGCTCGAAGCGCATGCGCTCACGCAGCTTCGCATCCAGATTGGAGAGCGGCTCATCGAGCAGCAGCAGGCGCGGCTCCATCACCAGCGCGCGCGCGAGTGCCAGGCGCTGCTGCTGGCCGCCGGAGAGCTTGGTGGCCTCGCGCTGCGCCATTTCCTGCAGATCGACGGTCTGCAGCACGCGCGTCACGCGCTCCCCGATTTCGCGCCGCGAATACTTTCTGCGTCCGACGCGCAGCGGAAACGCCGCGTTCTCGAATACCGTCATGTGGGGCCAGATGGCGTAGGACTGGAACACCATGCCGAGGCCGCGCTGATTGGGCGGCACGAAGATGCGCCGCGCCGAGGAGTACACCACGTCTTCGTCGATGCTGATTTCGCCCAGGCGCGGGCGTTCCAGGCCCGCGATCGAGCGCAGCGTGGTGGTCTTGCCGCAGCCGCTCGGCCCGAGCAGCGTAAAAAACTTCCCTTGCGCAACTTCGAACGCCAGGTCGTTCGCGGCGCGAATCGCGCGCCCGTGCTCGTCGATGTAGTCGGTGCACAGCCCTTTGACGATCAGCAAGCTATATCTCCCGGATGCCGAAGCGGCGGCCGAGCCACTGCGCCGCGAGCACGAGCGCGAAGAGGGCGAGAATCAACATGACGCCGAGCGCGGAGAGCTCGACGTACTGGCCGTTCTCCCACAGTTCCCAGATCACGATCGAGACAACCTCCGTGCCAGGGCTGTAGAGCAGGATGGAGCTCGACAGCTCGCGGATCGAAACGATGACGATATAGATCCAGCCGGCGAGGAGGCCCGGTTTCAGCAGCGGCAGGATGATGCGCCAGAAGGTCGTGGTCCACGAGGCGCCGCTCATCGCCGCGGATTCCTCGAGCTCCTTGTGGATCTGGAGCATCGAGGTGGTGTTGTAGCGCAGCCCGTAGGGCATGAAGCGCGTGACGTACGCGATCAGCATGATCCACATCGTCCCGTAGATGCCGATTGGAATCGTGAGGTAGAGGATCATGATGGAAAGGCCGAGCACGATGCCCGGAAACACCATCGGCAGCGAGGCGAAGTTGTCGAGCAGCCAGCGCCCCGGGAGCCGTGTCTTTACCACGATCCAGCAGATCACGGCGGTGACCAGCATGATGATCGTGGCGCTCGCCACGGCGAGCAGGAGGCTGTTCCATACCGAGCGCAGAAGGTTCGGGTAGTCGATGATCGTGCGGTAGGGATCGAGCGTGAGGCGATGGAGTGCTTCCATCGACGGCACCGAGTAGAACTTCTGCAGCGACGACCACAGCAGCACGAGGAACGGCAGCACGACGATGAACAGAAAGTACGCGAGGAAGATCGCCGTCGTCAGGTAGCGCCAGCGGCCGAGATCGATCGTGCGCGGACGGAAGCCTTTGCCGGTCACCGTGGCGTACTTGCTGCCGCCGCTCGAGAAGCGCGACTGCAGATAGACGCCGACGCTCGTGATCGCCAGCAGCGTCACCGCGTAGGCAGCGGCGAGGCCGATCTGACTCGGATAGCGGTGGACCGCCTGGTAAATCGCGGAGGTGAAGACTTGCAGGCCCACCGGCAGCCCGAGCAGCGCCGGCACCTCGAACGATTCGATTGCGCGCACGAAAAGGATGAGCAGCGTGGCGAAGACCGCGGGCCAGGCGAGCGGCAGCGTCACGCGCCGCGCGACCTGCAGCACGCTCGCGCCGCTCATGATGGCGGACTCCTCGAGCGCCGGATCCATCGCGCGAAAGGCAGCGGTCATGAGCAGGAACGCCACCGGCGAGTAATGCAGCCCATCTACCCAGATCATGCCGGGAAGCGAGTAGACATTGATGAACACCGCGTCGGTCTCGAAGACGCGCTGCAGGACCAGGTTGATGATGCCGATCTTCGGGCTGCCGAGGAGGATCCAGGCAACGGTGAAGAGAATCCCCGGGATGATGAGCGGGATCACGGACAGCGCGAAGAAGAACGGCTTGTAGGGCGTATTGGTGCGCTCGTTGATCCACGCGAGCAGCGTGCCGATGGCGAAGGACAGCGCCGCGGCGCCGGTGGCGAACTTGAGCGAATTGCCGAAGAGCAGCCACGTGTCGGCCGAGCCGTAGGCCTCCAGGTAGTTGCCGAAGGTGAATTCGGCCGCCTTGGCCGCGGTCTGCGGCGTGAAGAAGCTCTGCCAGAGCAGGAACGCGAGCGGCACCACGCCCAGGTACAGCGTGAGCGCGACGCAGAGCGCGATGATCAGCCACTTTGCATCGAAGCGAAATGCGAACGCGTCTCGCGCGGCGGCGAGCGCGCCTTCACCGGCGGCCTGCAACCCTCCTCCTCGCTACACGTTCCTGAATATGGAACGCTGGTCTTTGTTCCGGAATCCGTCGGGGATTCTAATAGCCGAGCGGCTCGGCGACGAGCACCAGCGTCATGCGGCCGGCGATCTTCTCGTTTTCGATGATCAGGATCTTGCCGCACTGGCGCTCGGGCCCGCGGCAGGCGTCGTTGTCGCAGCGACCGGTCAGCGCGCAGGGCGTGCGCTTCGCGAGCTTGCGGCACTCCTGCACCGCCACGGTATTGCGGATGCGCTCGAAGGCGGCGGCGAGGTCGGGCACGAGCTTGTTCGTGCCGGCGACCAGGATGACGTTGCCCGCGCCGAAGGCGTAGCCGGCGAGCCGGTTGCCGCTGCCATCGACGTTGATGATCTCGCCGGCGCGCGTGACGGCGTTCGCGCCCCCCACCAGCCAGTCGGCGATGGTGGCCTCGCGGCGCCGGCGCAGGCGCTCCTCGCGTTCGTTGGTCGCGGCGATCGCCGGCCGCAGCCAGCGGTAGCGCCCGCTCGCGAGCAGCTCGACGAAGCCGATCTCCTCGAGCGTGCTCGAGCCGCCGTTCATGACTGCCGCGCCGGGCGGAATGCGCCTGCGCAAATAGTCGAGCGCCGCGCCGCGATCGGCGGCGTAGTGAAAGCCGATGCCGCGGCTCGCGAGCGCGGCGGCGAGCTCGCCGTAGCTCATTCCTCGCGACCGACGGGCTTGCCGCCGAGGAAAATCTCCGACCACAGGCGATTCCACTTCTCGCTCTCGTCGAGCGCGATCGCCGGATCGATGATCTGGTGCGGGAATTTGTTGAGCGGCGTGTCGACCGCAAGGCTCGCCGGCACGCGGTTGACGCTGCGGAAGAACTCCTGGCCTTCGCGCGAGAGCAGGAAATCGGTGAACAGCAGCGCCGCGTGCGGGCGGCGCGAATGTCTTGCCACGCCGATGGCGCTCGCCTGGCCGTAGGCCGGCGCGAGCGGCTTCCAGTCGACCGGCGCACCGGCTTTCTTCAGCGTCTCCATGTTGTTGTTATAGGCGTCGACGAAGAGCGGGATCTCGCCCGAGGCAACGAGCTGCGCGCCGAGGATGTGGCCGCTGCGAATCTGCGGCCTCATCGCGGCGAGCCGGCGAAAGAAGGCGAGCCCGTTCTCCTCCCCCATTGCCTTCGCGAGCGCCGCGAACCACAGCACATCGGTCGATTCGATCGCCAGGCGCCCGGCCCAGCGGGGCCGCAGCAGGTCCTCATAGGTCGCCGGCAGCTCGTCCGGCTTCACCAGCTGGGTGTTGTAGCCCAGCACGAAGAAGGCGAAGCGCGCCGCCACCCACTGGCGATGCCCCGGCGCGAACGCCGAGGGCGCGAGCTCGGCGAAGGCCGGCGTGTAGAAGTCCTCGAGCAGGCCCTCGCGGCGCAGCGCCTCCATGCGGTGCGAGCTCGTCTCGAAGACATCGGCGCCGTCGTAGCCGCTCTTCGCCTCGGCGATCGCCCGCTGCACGATCTTCTCCGCCGAGCCGCGCCAGTGCACGAGCTTCACGCCGTACTTTTTCTCGAACGCGGCCGCCAGGGCCCGCCCATCCTGCACTGTCATCGTGCTGTACAGCACGACCTGTCCTTCCTGCTTCGCGCCCGCGACGAGGCGCGCCTCGCGGTCGGCGCCCTGGTACATGTAGATGTCGCGATTGGCGGCCGCGACGCTGATGCTGAAGAAGAGCAGAACGAGCGTACGGAGCATCGGGCTATTCCGCGCGCTCGACCGGCTTGCCGCCGAGAAAGAGCTCCGACCAGAGTCGCCGCCACTTCTCGCCTTCGCCCAGCGCGAGCTCCGGATCGATGATCTGGTACGGGATCGCGTTGAGCGGCGTGCTGACGGCGCGGCTCGCCGGTACACGGTCCATGTTCTTCAACAGCTGCTGGCCCTCGCGCGAGAGGAGAAACTCGGCGAAGAGCAGCGCCGCGTGCGGCCGGCGCGAATGGCGCGCCACGCCCACCGCGTGCGCCTGCGCCAGGGTCGGCGCGAGCGGCTTCCAGTCGACCGGCGCGCCCTCCTTCTTGAGCGCATCCATGTTGTTGTTGTAGGCATCGATGGCGAGTGGAACTTCCCCAGAAGCGACCAGTTGCGCCGTCCGCAGATGGCCGCGGCGCAGCTGCGGCTTCATGGCGGCGAGGCGCCGAAAATAGGCGAGGCCCTTCTCCTCGCCCATCGCTTTAGCGAGCGCGGCGAACCACAGCACATCGGTCGACGCCATCGCGAACCGGCCGCTCCAGCGCGGATCGAGCAGGTCCTCGTAGCTGGACGGCAGCTCGGCCGGCTGCACGAGCCGCGTGTTGTAGCCGAGCACGAACAAGGTGAAGCGTGTCGGCGCGTATTGCCGGTGCCCGCGCGGGAACGCGCTGCTGGGCAGCTCGGCGAAGGCCGGCGTGTAGAAATCCTCCAGCAGGTTCTGCCGGTACAGCGCTTCCATGCGAGGCAAGCTGCCCTCGAAGACATCGGCGCTGTCGCGGCCGGCGCGCGCCTCGCCAAGCGCGCGCTGCACGATCTTCTCGCCCGAGCTGCGCCAGTGGACGAGCTTCACGCTGTACTTGTCTTCGAACGCGGCGGCGAGCGCGCGAACGTCCTGCACGCCCATTGTGCTGTAGAGCACGACGCGGCCCTCCTGCCTCGCGCCGGCGACAAGCCGCGCCTCGCGGTCGGCGCCTTGGTACATGTAGATATCGCGATTCGCGCCCGCGGCAGCGCCGGCAAGGCCGAGGAACAGCACGAGCGCGCGAAGCATCGGCGTATCATAGCCCGCCGTTTTCATGGTCCGCTGGCTCGCCATCGTCGCGTTCGCTGCCGCGGCTGCTACGCAGGCGCAGCCTGCCACGCTGCGCGTCATGGGCTTCGCCGGCAGCGCGAACTGGCCGATCTTCGTCGCGCAGGAAAAAGGATTGTTCGCCGCGCACGGGCTGAAGGTTGAGCTGGCGTCCGCGCCCAATTCGACGACGCAGATCGCCGTGCTGCGCGACGGACAGATCGACATCGCGCTCACCGCGATGGACAACATCGTGCCGTATCCGGATGAGCTGTTCGCCTTCCTCGGCATGAACGACGGCGGCCGCATCAGCCTCATCGCCGCGCCGGGCATCAAGCGCGTCGCCCAGCTCAGGGACCGGGCGCTCGCCGTGGACGCGATCGCGAGCGGCTATGCGTTCGTGCTGATGGAGATGCTCGCGCGCGGCGGCCTCGCGCCGGGCGACTACCTGCTCGTCAGCGTCGGCGGCAGCCGCGAGCGCCTGCGCGCTCTGCAGGACGGAAAAGCGAGCGGCGCGCTGCTCAATGCGCCGACCGATGCCGCCGCCGAGGCCGCCGGCTTCGTGCGCCTCGCGAGCTCCGCCGAGGTGCTCACGCACTACCAGGGCTCGGTCGGTGCCGCGCGGCGTGCGTGGGCGCGCGAGCACGGCGACGTGCTCGTGCGCTATATCGGCGCGCACGTCGCCGCGATCGAGTGGCTCTACGCGCCGGCGAACCGCGGCGAGGCCCTGCAGCTCCTCGAGCGGCGGCTGGGCGTCGATGCGCGCAGCGCCGAGCGCAGCTACCGCGAGCTCCTCGCCCAGGGCAGCCTCGCGCGCAAGGCGGCGCTCGACGTCGACGGCATTCGCGCGGTGCTCGCGCTGCGCAGGCGCTTCGCGCCCTCGCCGCCGCCGAGCACCGATCCCGCCCGCTATTCCGATTTGAGCTACTACGAAAAGGCGCTCGCCCGATGACCAGTCCCATCCGCATCAGCAAGATCGGCCATGTCGGCCTCTACTGCCGCGACCTGGAGCGCATGGTGGACTTCTATACGCGCGTGCTCGGCTTCAAGATGTCGGACGTCAACGAGAAGGGCATGACCTTCCTGCGCTTCGGCGCGGATCACCACAGCTTGGTGCTCGCGCCGGCGCTGCAGCCGCCCGGCGGGCCGTCCGTGCTGCAGCAGATTGCGATGGAGGTTGCCGACCTCGAGGCGCTGAAGCTCATCCGCGCCTATCTGCTGGAACAGGGGGTGAAGGCGAGCGCCATCAAGCACGAAGGGCCGGGCAGCGACTACACCTTCGACTTCGACGATCCCGAAGGCAACCGGCTGCAATTCTTCTGCGAGATGGACCAGATCGGCTGGGATGGCAAGAGCCGGCCGAAGGAGCAGTGGAAGCGCTTTACCGTCGAAGACTAGCGCTCACGCCTCGCGGCCGAACTCCGGCCCGTCGAGCTGGCGCCTGTGGCTGTTGCCCCAGGCTGTCAACTAAATCGGGAAAGGTTTGCCGTCGACTGCAACGCGGGGGGTTAGCCGACGAGTGCATCGCTTGCCGGGTGTTTGCCTTGTCACGCCACCGTTCCGAACAAGGTCCCAACGCCTGTCGTCAGGGCCATGGCGAGCGCGCCCCAGAACGTGACGCGCATCGCGCCCACCTTCACGCTTGCGCCGCCCACGCGAGCAGCCAAGCCGCCCAAGATCGCGAGGAACACCAGCGAAGTTCCGGAGACAACCGGGATCAAACGCGACCCGGAGACCATGGCAACAGCCAACAGCGGCATTGCTGCGCCAACGGCGAAGCTGGCCGCTGATGTAAACGCAGCCTGAATCGGCCTCGCGCTGAGCGTCTCGGAAATACCGAGTTCGTCGCGAGCGTGCGCGCCTAGCGCGTCATGGGCCATGAGCTGCTCGGCAACCTGTCTTGCGAGCGCGGGATCGAGGCCGCGGCCGACGTAGATCGCTGTCAGTTCTCGTTGCTCGCCTTGGTCGTCTGCTTTGAGCTCCGCGCGCTCCAGGTTGAGCGCGGCCTGTTCGGAATCGGCCTGTGAGCGGACCGACACGTACTCACCGGCAGCCATCGACATGGCTCCCGCAACCAGGCCGGCGATCCCCGCGACCATCACATTGCCGTGAGTCGCATTAGCGGCCGCGACACCGAGCACCAGGCTCGCTGTCGAAACGATGCCGTCGTTGGCACCCAATACCGCCGCGCGTAACCAGCCGATGCGGTCCGTGCGGTGCCGTTCCATGTGGCGTACTGCCATTACTCGGGCGGTCCTTCTCTGGATCAGCGCCTAACGTTGCCGTCAGCCGCGCGCTTTGTGCGTCGACTGCGACGCAACCGCACGATTGTGGCAGTTCCGCGATGAATGTCCCTAAGCCGCTTAACGTCGGAGGTCAGCGGCGGCCGTTTGCTGCCGTCCGTTGCAGTGAAAGATTAGAACGCAGCGCGCCAACATTCCTAGAGTTTTCGTCGTCTTCGGCTACCGATCCCGTTTCTTGCCACCTGGTGCGTTCTCTGCGTGCTGTTTCGTTTGCGTCTTGTCGGGTTTGTGATCACCGATGACACCCTTGAGTGGGCAGACTGAGAATGCCGGACATTTCTTGCAGCCGACTGCTAGAGCGATTGGGCATAGTGTCATTCTCGATTCCTCGTCATTCAGCGATTATCGCGGGAATCCATTCGACGCGTTCTAACCTGGATTAGTTGACTTCTTAGTGCTCTGGTCGATTGGCAAACCGACTTTCTTGTAACGGCGTCTGTCATCGCCGTTCTCCTTGGCACGTCACGCAAGCATACCGTCGCTAGGAACGTACCGTGGAGCATGACGATCCTAATACGATACGCCTAAGCGACCGCAACTACTCGCTCGCGTGTGCGAGGTCCCATGTCGGAAGTGAACGCGTCGGCGGTTCGGGCTCCGTCCCCGAACTTCAGTGGTGGTGATGGCGATGCTCGTGCGGCACGCGCGGGTCCTGGCTGAAGACGAGTGACTTGATCGTCACCGGCACGGTACCCGAGGGCATGCGGATGCGGCCGAGGTCGATGTAGTCGAAGTCGCGCAGCGCGATGCCGTCGAGCACCAGCACTTCGGAGGCAAGCTTGAAGTCCTCCTTCAGGATGCCGCCGATCGTCTGCGCGACGTCGCCATCGAGGATCAGATAGATCGGCTTCTTGCGTTCAATCGTGCGCGGCAGCGCCAGCGTGATGGCGCGCGCAAAGGCGCCGAGGCGTGCGTACTCCGGCGCGCCACGCCAGCGGAACGCGAGCGCGACTTCTGCCTCGCCCTCGGCGATGTCGAACGCCGTGAAATGCTCGCGGATCGCCGCAGCGAGCGCTTCCGCCTGGATTGTCTTCTCCAGATGCACGGGGGGCTGCAGCACCTGCAGGTTCTTGCGCGGCAGCAGCTCGCCGGGCTGCGACACGTAGACCGTGTTGCCGGAGAGCTGCACGCTGTATTCGGATGCGCCGAAGGCGGTGGCGCGGATGCACTCACCCGGCGGCAGGAGCCGCCAGGGCAGACGCCCCTGCTCCATTTTTTTCCGGATCGCAAAGCCAAGGCGGCGACCGAGGTCGCCGAAGTCGCGCTCCTCGCGCCCATAGACATATTCGGCGACGCCGCCGGAGAACATCACGCCGTCGATGTGCGCGTGCCCGTGCAGGGGCTCGGTGAGGTAGAGATCGTTGGGGTGCTGGATCGCGGCGCAGAGCGTTTCCGCCAGCCAATCGGTGAGGCGCTCGAGATCGGCGCGCGACACCTGGGTGCCGAGCTGCCAGTCGAAGCCGGCGCGGCGCGCGAGCTGCGCGCCCTGCGGGTCGAGGCGCGTGATGCGGCCGGCATCGTCGACCACGATAAGGCGTCCGCCGATATGGATGGCGGCAGTCGCCTCGACCTTCCCGTGCGCGACGAGCGCGAGCTTGGTGGTGCCGCCGCCGATGTCGACGTTGAGGATGTGTGAGTCCTCGTCGTGCGAGCGCTTCGCCGCGCCCGAGCCGTAGGCAGCGAGCATCGCTTCCATGTGATGGCCGGCGGTGGCGCAGACGAACTCGCCGCCCATCTCGGCGAGAAGGTCGCCGATCGCTTTGGCGTTCTCGCGGCGCAACGCCTCGCCGGTGAGGATCACCGAGCCGGTGTCGACGTCGTCGGGATGGATGCCGGCCGCGCCATAGGCGTCGTCGATGATCTCGCCGATGGCGCGCTCATCGATGCGCACGTCGCTCACATAAGGCGTGAGCGCAACCGGTGACTGGTAGAGCGTGTCGCGGCCGATGACGAAGTAGCGGCTGGAGAGGTCCTCGCCCAGGCGCCGCATGCGCACGCGCGAGAAGATCACCTGCGTGCCCGCCGAGCCGATGTCGATGCCGACGCTCGTCAGCGTGAGGTTGTCGGCCTGCCAGAGCGGGTTGTCCTCGAGCGCACCGGCCGGGCCGACGTCGTGGTCATGATCGTGGTCGTGGTCGGTGTCCTCGTCGTGCGTGTGGTCCATCTCGTCGCCGTACGCATGATCGGCGAGCGTGTGCGGGCGCTTGGGCTTGGTCATTCGACCGGACCCCGCCGCGGCTCGTAGCCCAGGCGCGCCGACACCGCCTGCGCGGTCGCGAGCACGCTCGGCACGCAGTCCTGCATCACCTTTTTCGTCATGCGCTGCACCGGCGCGGCGACGCCGAGCGCGGCGATCACCACGCCCGTATGGTTGCGCACCGGCGCCGCGATCGCCCGCAGTCCGGGCTCGCTCTCCTCGTCGTCGATCGCGTACTCGCGCGCCGCAACCTCCTCCAGCATGGCGAAGATTTCGTCGCGCCGCGTCATCGTCTTCGGCGTGTAGGACTTGAGCCCATTGCTCAGCACGCGCTTCACATATTCAGCAGGCTGGAAAGCGAGCAGCACCTTGCCCACCGCGGTGCAATGCAAAGGCGCCCGGCCGCCCACCGCGGCAGCCATGCGAATCGCGTGCCGGCTTTCCATCTCGTAGACGTAGAGCACGCTCTCGTGATCGACGATCCCGAGCTGGACCGTCTCGCCGGTCTTTTCCAGCAGCTCGCGCAGCTTCGGCCGCGCCTCGTTCGCGACATCCATGCGCCGGCGCACGAGCGCACCGAGCTCGAACAGCGCAACGCCGAGCCGATATTTGCCCGTCTCGCTGTTCTGCTCGAGGAAGCCGGCGCTGGTCAGGGTCGCGGCAAGCCGATGCACCGTGCTCTTCGCGAGGCGCAGGCGCGTAGCGAGCGTGGTGATGCCGAGCTCGTTCTCCTCGCCGGAGAACGAGGTGAGGAGGCGTATCGAATTCGCTACGGACGAGAGCCGCGCGCGCGGGCGGTCCATAGATAGGCCAGCAACAGGAAGGCGCAGCTCGCGGCGCCGATGGCCGGCGCCCACGCATCGGCCACGAAGACGAGCGCGATGACGCTTATTTCTGGGTGAAGAGCTTGTCCCATTCGCGCGTCCACTTGTCCTGCTCGTCGAGTACCGTGGCTGGATCGACCAGCGTGTAGTCGAACTGATTCGCGTGCGTCTTCACCTTCGTGCTCACCGGCGCGCGGCCCATCGACTGGTAGAGCCGCTGCCCCTCGGGCGAGAGCACGAAATCGACCAACGCCTGCGCCGCCTCGCGATGCGGCGCGGCGCGCGCGATGGCGATGCCCTGGGGCCGCGCCACCACGGGCGGCATCGGCACCCAGTCGATGGGCGCGCCGCGGCGCTTGAACGACTCGGCGTTCGAGTCATAGACGGTGAGGCCGACCGGGATCTCGCCCGCTGCGATCAGCTCGGCGAGCAGCACGTGGCCCTTGCGCACATCGGGGCGCATGTCGGCGAGCCGGCGGAAGAACGCCATGCCGTCGCGCTCGCCCCAGCGCTTGACGAGCGTCGCCATCCACTCGCTGTCGGTCGCTTCCAGCCCGATGCGCCCTTTCCATTTCGGGTCGACGAAACCGCGATAGTCCTTGGGCAGCTCGTCGCGGCGGACCTTGGTCGTGTTGTAGGCGACGACGAAGAAATTCAGCCGATCGGGGATCCATTGCCGGTGCTTGGGGATGGCAGAGGACGGGATGTCGGCGAGGTAAGGCGACTTCAGCTCGGCGAAGAGCTGCTCGCGCGCGAGCATCTCCATCTCGGGTCCGTTGGTCTCGATGACATCGACCGCATTGCGCTTCGCGCGCGCCTCGGTGAGCGCGCGCTGCACCACCTTCTCGCTGAGCGCGCGCCAGATCTCGACCTTGATGCCGGTCTTCTTCTCGAACGCCTGCCCGAGCGGCCCGGACTCGGTCGGCGCGAGCGACGTGTAGAGCACCACCGTTTTGTCCTGCGCCGCGGCGGCACCGAGCGCCACAGCGAGCGCGATGGCAAGTAGCGTTCTCATTGATTGACCTGCAAGGCGCGTTATTCTATGGTGCTTTGCTCCCGCGGGAACACGGTTCCACATATAGGAAACTGAGCGGAAATGTCCACCAAGACCACGACCGCGGTCACGCACTACCACATCCAGAAAAAGCGCCGGGCGGAGTTCATCGAGGAGTGGCGCAAGAACCGCCGCAGCGTGATCCGCAAGGAAGACGTGGCGCTGAAGCCCACGGCGCGCGGCATGCGCAGCGGTGTCTATATGGGCTGGGACGGCGACTCGCCCACGCGCTGCCTCGATGCGCTGGTGCACGAGATAGATCCCGGCGCGGTGACGACCGTCCATCGCCATTCCTGGGACGCGCAGCTTTTCATCGTCGAGGGCTCGGGCTGGACCGAGATCGACGGCAAGCGCTACGAGTGGAAACCGTGGGATGCGATCCACATCCCGGCGTGGAGCTGGCACCGCTCGGGCAATGATGGCAAGAAGAGCGCACGCCTGATGAGCTATTCGTCGGAGCCGATGCTCTGGACGCTCGGCATGTGCGTCATCGAGGACCGCGGTCACGAGCCGTTCGCCAAGCTGCCGCCAAAGCCCGCGTTCAGCGAAGGGCCGCAGGGCGACGACGCCTATGCGCGCAGGTTAAGAAGGCTGGCGGCGGAAGCAAGAAAGCGCCGCAGCGGCCGCATCCACACGCCTTACGACGAGCAGGATCTGCTCGCCACGCCGCGCGGCACGCGCACCAAGTTCCTGGTCGACCGCGCGATCGGCTCGGAAGCCTCCGGCATCACGCAGGTCATGATCCAGTTCGCGCCGGGCAAGACCCAGTCGCTGCATCGCCATCCCGGCGAAGCGTGGCTGTACGTCGTCGAGGGCTACGGGCACAGCTTCATGGGCACGGCGCCGGACAAGGGCGAGCACCACCGCTGGCGCAAAGGCGACCTCATCGTCGTCGACCACTTCCTCTGGCACCAGCACTTCAACGACGATCCCAATAACCAGGCGCGGCTCGTGCGCGTGCACATGTTCGACTCGATCCTAGAGACGATGCGCGCGCTGACCGATCCGCTGGTGCTCTTCGAGGAAGCGGAGGACACGCTGCTTTCCATGCAGGAGGTCGAGCAGATCGAGTGGCCGGACGACCGGCGGCCCGAGAGCTGATGGCGCAGCCCGCCGCCACGCTGCCGCCGGGCGTGCTGTCGCTGCACGTGCTGCCCGCCGATCATCACGACAAGGACTGGGACGCGATCATCGTCCCGAAGAACGTGAAGGAGCGGCTGCTGGCGCAGGCGCTGCTGACGCTCAAGCACGGGCGCAAGCTCTCGCAGCTCGCGGGCCTGCCGCATGGGCTCATCGTCCTCGCCGGGCCGCCCGGCACCGGCAAGACGACGCTCGCGCGCGGCCTCGCGCAGGTTGCAGCCTCGGCGCTGGCACGCGAAGGCGCCACCACGCTGGTCGAGATCAATCCGCACGCCTTTCCGAGCGACATGCTCGGCGAGAGCCAGCGCAACATCATGCGGCTCCTGCAGGACACCATTCCCGAGATCGCCGCGCGTCGGCCGCACACGGTGGTGCTGATCGACGAGGTGGAGAGCTTCGCGGTGCGGCGCACCAGCGCCTCGTTCGAGACCAACCCGGTGGACGTGCATCGCGCCACCGACGCGGTGATGCTCGGCATCGACGAGATAGCGAAAAAGCTGCCTGCCGTGCTCTTCGTCACCACCACCAATTTCATCGACGCGATCGACGACGCTTTCCTCTCGCGCGCCGATCTCGTCATGCACTTCGCGCTGCCGAACGCCGAGACCATCGCCAATATCCTGCAGCACTCGCTCGCCGAGCTCGCCGTGCAGTGGCCGGCGCTGCAGCCGTTGTCTGCCAATCAGAAGGAGATCGGCGAGATCGCGAAGAGCTGCGACGGCTGGAACGGCCGGCAGGTGCGCAAGCTCGTGCTCGCCGCGCTGGCGCAGCGCCTGGAGGTATCGAAGGATCCGACGCAGCTTACGTTCGTCGATCTGCGCGAGGCGGCGAGGAAGCGCGGCGGCGTCGAGTGGGCGGGCGAAGCCGCGCCGGCGTCGCGGCAATGGGTAGGCGAACTACCGCCGGAGCTGAAGCACGATCACGACCACGGGCATGGCGCAGACCATGAGCACGATCACAAGACGAGGAGGATACGTTCATGAAGTGGAAGCACGCGCTACTGGGCGCGCTGGCGATGGCGCCGCTTGCGGCGGCGGCGCAGCCCAATTTTGCCGGCAGGACCATCACCATCATCGTCGGCTACAAGCCCGGCGGCGGCTACGACGGCACCGCGCGCATGATCGCGCGGCATCTGCCGCAGCACCTCCCCGGCAAGCCGACCGTGATCGTGCAGAACATGCCCGGCGGCAACAGCATCATCGCCGCGAACCATATGTACAACGTGGCGAAGCCCGACGGGCTCACCATCGGCACGTTCAACCGAAATCTGCCGATTGCGCAGCTCACCGGCGTGCAGGGCGTGAAGTTCGATGTCACCAAGTTCGCCTGGATCGGCTCGGCGGCGAACGAGACCACGATTCTGGCGATTCGCGACGACCTGCCGTACAAGACTTTCGAGGAGCTGCGCAAGGCCAAGGAGCCGGTCGTCATCGGCGCGACGGGACCGGGAGCCAACACCTACGACTTCCCGCTGCTGCTCAAGGACATGCTCGGCCTCAACTTCAAGATCGTGAGCGGCTATTCGTCGAGCGCGGACATCATGCTGGCAGTGGAAAGGAAGGAGGTGGACGGCCGCGCCGGCTCCTACAGCTCGATCCAGCCGTTCATCGACCGCAAGCTTGTGCGTCCGTTGATCCGCGCGCGCACGACCGACAAGCGCTTGCAGCAGCTGCCGCTCGACGAGAATCTCGCGCCGAACCCTCGCGCGAAGGCCATCATGGCGCTGCGCTCGGCGCCCGAGCAGATCGCGCGGCCCTACGTGCTGCCGCCGGCCACGCCCGCCGACATCGTCAAGGCGATGCGCGACGCGTTCGCCGCCACCATCGCCGACCCGGCGACGCAGGCGGAAGCGAAGAAAACCCAGCAGGATCTCGAGTACACCTCGGGGGAAGAGGCCGAGAAGATCCTGAAAGAGGTCCTCTCGCAGCCCAAGGACATCGTCGCCGAGTTCTCCAAGTACATCAAGTTCGGCGAATGAGCATCTAGCCGTGCTCGACGCGCTGCTCCAGGGACTGTTCCTCGTCCTGCAGTGGAAAGCGTTCGCCTTCATGCTGCTCGGCATCGTCGTCGGCTTCTGGGTCGGCCTGCTGCCGGGGCTCGGCGGCGCGACCACGCTCGCGCTGATGCTGCCCTTCATCTACAACATGCAGCCGGTAGAGGCTTTCGCCTTCCTGTTGGGTATGCACTCCGTTGTCGCCACGACGGGCGACATCACCTCGATCTTGTTCGGCGTGCCCGGCGAAGCGACCACCGCCGCGATCATCCTCGACGGCCACGCGATGGCGAAGAAAGGCGAAGCGGGACGCGCGCTCGGCGCCGCGCTCGCCGCCTCGCTCGTCGGCGCGCTGATCGGCGCGGCGGCGCTCGCGCTCGCCCTTCCGATCGTGCGCCCGCTCGTGCTGACCTTCGGTTCGCCCGAGCTCTTCATGCTCGCCATCGTCGGCCTCGCTTTCATCGCCTCGCTCTCGGCGCCGGGCACGCGCGGCATGCTGCGCGGCTTCCTCGCGGGCGGCGTCGGCCTGTTCCTCGCCATGATCGGCCAGGATCCGCAGGCCGGCGTCGCGCGCTTCACGCTCGATACGCTCTACCTCTGGCAGGGCCTCGACCTTGTACCCGTGCTGGTCGGGCTCTTCGCGCTGCCAGAGATCATCGACCTCGTAGTGCGCGGCACGTCGATCGCCGGCAACGTGCCCGCCGGCCGCATCAGCCGCGGCGCGCTCGAAGGCGTGAAGGACGTGTTCCGCCACTGGTGGCTCACGATCCGCTGTGCGCTGATCGGCACCTTCGTCGGCATCACGCCCGGCCTCGGCGGCGCGGTGGCGCAATGGATGGCGTACGGCCACGCGACGCAGACCGCGCGCACGCCGGAGGAGCGCGGCCGCTTCGGCCAGGGCGACGTGCGCGGCGTGCTCGGACCCGGCGCGGCGTGCAACTCCAAGGAAGGCGGCGCGCTTATTCCGACGATCGCCTTCGGCGTGCCCGGCAGCACGTCGATGGCGATCCTGCTCGGCGGCTTCTTCCTGCTCGGCCTCGTGCCGGGACCGGAGATGTTGACGAAGCACTTGCCCGTCACCTTTTCGCTCGTCTGGACGATCGTGCTCGCGAACATCATCACCGTAGGCGCCTGCTTCCTGCTCCTCAACCGCCTCACCGCGCTTACTGCAGTCCCGGGCCATCTGCTCGTGCCGGTGATCCTGGTCCTGGTCTTCATCGGCAGCTACACAACCAACTCGAGCTATGCCGACATCCTGGTAACGCTGGTTTTCGGCGCCGTGGGCTACTTCATGGTGGTCGCCGGCTGGCCGCGCGCGCCGCTGGTGCTCGGCCTCGTGCTCGGCAAGATCGCCGAGAACTACCTGTACATCTCGGTGGCCCGCTACGAAGCCGCATGGCTTGCGCGTCCGGTGGTGCTGGTGCTGCTCGCCATCGCGATCGGCGTGATTCTCTATCCGGCGTTCCAGGCCTGGCGCGGCCGCGGACGGAAGGCAGTCCATGCATAACCGCGCCTCGCTCAGCCTCGCCATCGCCATCATGGTGCTCGCGGGCTGGGGCACTCTGAGCGCGCTCGCCTGGCCGTGGAAGGCAAAGCTCTTTCCGCTGGTGATCGGCATCCCGCTTTTCTGCCTCGCGGCGGCAGAAGTGCTGTGGACGCTGTTCGGCGAGCGCACCGGGCGACAGGCCGCGACCGATTTCCAGCTCTAGACCGACCAGGCGCCCGAGGTCGCGCGCCGGCGCACACTGATAGCTGCGGCATGGACGGTCGGCTTCTTCGTGCTGATCGTGCTTCTCGGCTTCCAGATCGCCGTGCCGGTGCTGGTGTTCGCCTATCTCAAGCTGCAGGGCAAGCAAGGCTGGATCTTCACCACCGTATTCACCGCCGGCGTATGGGCCTTCTTCTACGGCCTGTTCGACCTCCTTCTGCACCTTCCCTTCCCGCCCGGAGTACTGCTCGAATGGCTCGGCTAATCGCCACGCTGGCGCTCGCAGCGCTCGCGCTCGTAGCGCAGGCGCAATATCCGTCGCGGCCGATCAAGGTCCTGGTACCCCAACCGCCCGGCGGGGCGAACGACACCGTGACGCGCGTGATTGCGCCGGCGCTCGGCGAGCGCCTCGGGCAGCCGATCGTGGTGGAGAACCGTCCCGGGGCGAACGGCAACCTGGCGATGGAGGTCGTGGCGAAGGCGCCGGCCGACGGCTACACGCTGCTCCTCGCCGCCGACGCCCAGATCGTGATCAACCCGCACTTCTACTCCAACCTGCCGCTCGACACGATGAAGGACCTCGTGCCGGTCGCGAGCGTTGTCAATACGCAGATGGTGCTGGCGGTGAATCCGTCGCTGCCGGTGAAGACGCTGCAGGAATTCATCGACTACGCGCGGCGCGCGAATCCGCCGCTCGCCTACGCCTCGATCGGCAACGGCAGCCAGCACCACCTCGTGATGGAGATGCTGAAGCAGCGCGCCGGCATCGATCTGCTGCACGTGCCGTTCAAGGGCGGCGGGCCGGCGACCACCGCGCTGATCGCGGGCGAGGTCGCCGCCGCGTTCGGCGGCAATTCGGTGACGGGCCACGTGCGCGCCGGCCGGCTGCGCGCGCTCGCCGTGGCCGGAAAGACACGCTCGCCGGTGTTTCCGGACGTGCCGCGCCTCGCGGAGTTCTATCCCGGCCTCGAAGTCACGCCATGGCTTGGCATCTTTGCGCCGGCCGGCGTGCCGCCCGCGGTGATCGCCAGGCTGCACGAAGCGACGAACGCGGCGCTCGCCGATCCGGCGACGGCAGAGAAGATCCGCCGCGTCGGCGGGCTCGAGCCCTACCTCAGCACGCCCGACGAATTTAGCGCGCTGCTGCGCGCGGAGTACGTCAAATACGGCGAAGTCGTCAAGGCGGTGGGCGCCAAGGTCGATTGACTAGCGCGCGTCGTTCCCGCGCACGCGGGAACCCATGAAGTTCCTGCGGCGCTCGCCGGTGCAGACCTTCGTGCTCCTGCCGCTCGCGACGATCGCGTGGGAATGGGCAATGGGCACGCTGCGGGTGCAGGCGCTCTTTCTGCTCGTCATGCTGTGGGGCTACCTGCAATACCGGCTCTGCGGCCGCTATCGCATCCGGCTCGGCGGCGGCGGGCCCGGGCTCTCCGGCGCTCCGCCCGAGCGGCTGGTCGAGACGGGCATCTACGCCTGGACGCGTAACCCGATGTACCTCGGGCACATCATCTACATGATCGGCGTCGCGCTTACCTTCCAGTCGCTCTTCGCTGCCGTCGTCGCGCTCGCGCGCACCGTGTGGTTCTACTTCCGGGTGCTGAAGGACGAGCGCGGTCTCGTGGCGCGCTTCGGCGAGCCGTACGTCGCCTATACGCGGCGCGTGAAGCGCTGGCTTCCCGGGTTGTTCTAAATTCCGTACCAAGTACGTAATAGTCTCGTCGTCCCAAGTACGTAATAGTTTCGTCCTCCCCGCGAAAGCGGGGACCCAGCGCTCTTCAAGATGGCTCCCGATTGAAACGCTCGGGCGTGTCGAACGGATATTACGTACTTAGTACGGAATTCAGATCGGGCGCTCGCCCTGGATGGTGACGCGCCGCAGCCAGCGGCTCGCATTGGGATCGAAGTCGCGGCGCGCGTGCAGCGTGCAGCGGTTGTCCCAGAGGAGCAGATCGCCCACGCGCCAGCGGTGTTCGTAGATGAACTCCGGCCGCTCGATGGTCGCGAACATGATGCCGAGCAGCTCCTCGCTCTCCCCGCGCGGCAAGCCCTCGACGGAGTGCGTCATCAGCCGGTTGACGTAGAGGGCCTTGCGGCCGGTCGCAGGATGCGTGCGCGCGATCGGATGCGCGTGGGAGAGCCCTGCCTGCGGCTCGACCATGTGCTTGCGATCGAGCACGCCGCCGCCGTAGTCGTACACCTGCACTGCCTTGCGGCCCGCGACGCGTTCCCTGACGTCGGCGGGGAGCGCTGCGTAGGCCTTGTATGCGTTGGCGAAGAGCGTGTTGCCGCCCGCGGCCGGGATCTCGATGGCATAGAGCATCGTGCCCATCGCCGGCCGCTCCTTGTAGCACTGGTCGCTGTGGAACTGCATCTCGCCGAGCGGTAGCGCGCCGATCAGCTTGCCGTCCTTCTTGCGGTTGCCGATGTACATCACGGCCTTGTTGGTCGGCGAATGGTGATCGGTATGGATCGGCGAGAGCGGGCCGAAGCGCTCGGCAAAGCGCACCTGCTGCTCCTCGTCGAGATCCTGGTTGCGCAGCAGGATGACGAGGTGCTCGTGCCAAGCCTGCTCGATGCGCCGGAACACTTCCTCGGGCAGCGGCCGCGATGCATCGACGCCGCAAATCTCGGCGCCCAATGCGGATGAAAGCGGCACAACCTCCACCCGCGCGATGGTAGCGAAAAAAGGCCCGCCGAACGGCTTGCGGCGAGCCTTAGCGCGCCTACTGCTGCGGGATGCCGGCAGCGAACCAGTTGCCGCCGCCGCCGACGATCAGCAGCACCGGCCGCTCGCATGGCTCGGGCGGCACGCCGGAGAGCTGGCCGTCGATGCGGAAATCACCATCGGGCTCGAGCGGCACGAGATCCGAATCAAACGGGGTGCCGGTTCCCTGGCCGCAGAAAAGCCGCGCGCGCACGCTCTGGCCGGCGTTAGTGCCAATGCTGTCGCCGCCGGCGATGAGCAGTCCGCGGCCGTCCACCGAAATGTGGCCGTCAGTGCGCACGTCCGCGCTGAGACGCGAGATCACCCACGGCTGGCCGCCGGGGTTCACGCCACGCACGATGTTCGCGACGCCGCCGACTCTCGCCGGCACGACGCCTATTCCACCATCGAATCTGACCAACCGATCGTCCGCCGTCGCATGCAACGCAACGCCGAACGCCGCCGCGAATACAGCAGCGGCAACCGCTCTATTCCTCATAGCACCCTCCTCGCCTTGTTGAGTTTCGATTAAAGAGCAGTGCCACGCGCGTGGATCTGCGAAGGCGAGAACATGCGATCACGCAAACTAATTCCGCGGAATACAACGGGCCGCTGGAGCGGCCAAGGGGAATGACCGTCCAGCGGCCCGCGCCCTCCCCAAAGCGCAACCTACCGATGCCGCGTGACCGCGCGGTGACAGTTTGTTTCGCAATCCGCGCTGGAATAATTTTTCGACGCGCTATGTATCCGCGAGCCGCAGTCGCCCGTGCTCCCGGCGAGACGGGGACGATCTCCATCCGATCCGTCTTACTAGCGTCCGAGATGGAACAGAGCGGGCAGGAACAGCGTGAACCAGGGTACGAGCGCCACGAGGAAAAGCGCGAGGACCAGCACGACGAGGAACGGAATCATGGCGCGCGTCGCCTTTTCGATCGTCGTCCCGGCCACGGCACAGGAGACGTAGAAGCCGATGCCCACCGGCGGCATGAAGAGTCCGATGCCCATCGCGATCAGCAACACGATGCCGTAGTGCAGCGGGCTCACGCCGACCTGCTCGGCAATGGGCATGAGGATCGGCGCGAGGATCAGCAGCGCCGGCAGTCCTTCCAGTATCGAGCCGATGACGATGAGCAGCAGCATCGACGCGAGCAGGAAGAGCGCCACGCTCTGGTGCGCGCTCGTGAGGATCTCGACCAGGCGCTGCGGCAGATATGCCACCGTCAGCACCCACGAGTAGCTCGTCGCCGCGGCGAGGATGAAGAGGATCATTCCCGAGACCGAGGCGCACTCCACGACGCAGCGCACGAATTCCCGCATGCCCAGCTCGCGGTAGATCGCGACCGCGAGCACCATGCCGTAGACCACGGCGAACGATGACACCTCGGTCGGCGTGCCGATGCCGAGCAGGATGCCGGCGAAGAGGATCACCGGCATGGCGAGCGGCAGCGCGCCGGCCGCGGCCGCGGCGCCGAATTCGCGCAGCGTCGCGCGCGGCAGCCGCGCGAGTTTCGCGCGCCTCGCGCGCAAGTAGATGAGCGCCATGAGGCAGAGCGCGACCACGCCGGCGGGCACGAGCCCGGCGATGAAAAGCGCGCCGATGGAAAGCGAGGTGACCGAGGCGAGCACGAGCATGGCGATGCTGGGCGGCACGGTCTCTCCCATCGCCGCCGAAGCCGCAAGCACCGCCGCTCCTTCCTCGAGGCTGTAGCCCTGGCGGCGCAGCATGTCGCGCATCACGGAGCCGACCGCGGCGACGTCGGCGGTTTTCGCTCCGGAGAGGCCGGAGACGATGTACATGCTGACGACCATCACCTGCAGCAGCCCGCCGCGGAAGTGGCCGACGAGCGTGTGGACGAAGCGCACGAGGCGCAGGCTGATGCCGCCCGTCTCCATGATGAGCCCGGCAAAGATGAAGAACGGCAGCGCGAGCAGCACGAAGTTGCCGGTGCCGTCGACCATGTTCTGCGCGAGCGCCACCATCGGCACGGCGCCGGTGGCGTACAGATATCCGACCGTGCCGAGCAGCAGGGCGAACGCGACCGGCAGGCCGAGGAGCACGGTGCAGAAGAAAAGCGCGAGCGCGAGACCGAGCCCCGCATCGCCCGAGAACCAGGGGCGCCACCGCTGCCCGCTCAGCACTACCGTTACGACGACCAGCCCATACGCGGCGCCGACCGCGAGCACGGTCTTGCGGTGCAAGCCCACGAGCCGCTCCAGCGCGCTTCCCGCGAGCACGATCGCGCCCGCCACGAGCGGCGCGGCGAACCAGCTCGCGTGCAGCTGCAGGATCGGCGTCGCTTCGTCCCACCGGGCGACGAACAGCGGCACGGCGTTGTAGCCGGCGACGAGCGCAACGGTGAGGACGAGAAGCTCGTTCAGCGCATAGCAGGCGCGCTGCACGGGCGCGGGCAGCGCATCGAGAAGCGTGTGCACGAAGGCGTGCTCGCCGCGCCGATACGCGAACGCACCGCCGAGAAACGCGATGGTGGAAAGCGCGAGCTTCGCCGCCTCGTCGGACCAGAGAAGCGGCATGCCGAAGAACGAGCGGGCGACGACGTTGAAGAACACCACCGCGAGCTCGGCGAGGAGCGCAGCGGCGAGCAGATAGCCCAGCGCTGCGTCGAGCACGCGCAGCCACCCGCTCGCGGAATGCGCGTGGTTGGCCAACGCTCGGGAGCTAGGCGCCCGCCGCCTTGATCACCCGGTCGGCGAACTCGGTGCCGATTTTCGGCCGGAACTCCTTGTAGACGGGCTCCATCGCCTTGCGGAAAGCCGGATAGTCGATCTCGTTGATCGCGAGCCCGCGTTGCTCGCACTGCTTGCGGTTCTCGAGCGACTTGTCGGCAACCAGCTTGCGCCAGACCGGCTGCATCTCCTTCACCGTCTCGCGGATCACCTCGCGGTCCTTCGCGCTCAGGCTGTCGAAGCGCACCTTGCTCGCCATGAAGGCGCCGCCGTTGTAGACATGGTTCGTGAGCGCGACGTATTTCGTCACTTCGACGAGCTTGCTCGAAATCACGGCGAGGAACGGCAGCTCGTAGCCGTTCACCGTGCCCTGCGACATCGCGATGTAGAGCTCCGCGAGGTCGATCACGACCGGCACCGCGCCCACCGTCTTGAACATCGCCGCGAACACCGCGCCCGGCTGGATGCGCAGCTTGAGCCCGTTCATGTCCTCGGGCCGGCGGATGGCATGCGTGTTGGTCTCGGTCTCGCGCCAGCCGTAGTGGCCCCAGGTGAGCCCGTAGATGCCCTTCGCTTCCATGTCCTTGAGCAGCTGCTGGCCAATGGGCCCATCGAGCACGCGCTCGGCCGCAGCCTCCTCCTTGAAGAGGAACGGCAGGTCGAGCGCCTGGATGCGCGGGAAGAACGATTCCAGAAACCCGGTCGTATGCATCGCGAGGTCCACGATGCCGGTGGTGAGGCCGGAGACGATGTTCACCTCGCTGCCAAGCTGCCCGCCGGCGAAGACGCGGATCTTGACCGCGCCCTTGGTGCGCTCCTCCACGAGCTGCGCGATGCGCGTAGCGATCTGCTGCGACGGATGCAGCGGCGTATCGGGATGCGCGAGCTTGAGCACCACCGGCTCGCCTGCCGCGCGCGCCTGCGGTACGCCGAGCGCGAGCGCCGAGGCACCCGCGCCAACGATGAATTTGCGTCGATCCATTTCTCCTCCTCGTCTCAGAAATCGTACAGCGCGGCCGGGTTGTCGACGAGGACGCGCCGGCGCAGCGCCTCGTCCGGTATCCAATGAGCAAGCAGCTCGAGCAGCGCGCCATCGTTCGGCATCGCGGACTTCACCATCACGTGCGGCCAGTCGGAGCCCCACAGCAGGCGCTCCGGCGCGGCTTCGGCGAGCGCGCGCGCGAAGGGAGCCACTTCCGGATATGGCAGCTCCTGCCCCGTGAGCCGATAAGGGCCGGTCAGCTTCACCCATGCTTTTCCATCGCGCGCGAGGCGCAGCAGGGCGCGAAACCCGGCACCTTGCGTGCCGCTCGCCGCCGGCGCGTATCCGAGATGGCCGAACGAAACATCGACCGGGAAATCGGCGAACTCGCGATCGAGATCGGGGAACTCGTCCACGTGCAGGAGCAATTCGACGTGCCAGCCGAACGGCTTCACGCGCCGCGCGAGGCCGCGCAGCTCGTCGCGCGGCAGCCGGCCGGCGCCCGCTTTCAAATCGACGATATTGCAGCGTACGCCGCGCACGCCTTGCGCATGCAGTCGCTCGAGCGTGCGCGCGTCCACGTCGAAGGGCACGACGGCGATGCCGCGCAGCCGCCTGCCGTCGGCCACGAGTGCATCGAGCATCGCGCGGTTATCGGTACCGTACGCGCTCGGCTGCACCAGCACGGCGCGTTCAACGCCCAGCGCGTCGAGCATGCGGCTGAACTCGCCGGCGCCGGCTGCGTCCGGCGGCCCGTAGAGGGCAGCGGGGATCATCGGATAGCGCGACTCCGGCCCGAATACATGCGCATGGCAATCGCAGGCGAGCGGCGGCACGGCGCTGCGCGGCGTGCGCGGGTTGCCGTCGGGCGCAGCGGCGCCGATCTTTTTCTTCTCTCCCGCGCTCACGCCCTGATGATAGCCGGGCGTCAGGCCTCGGAGGCACGCAGGCGCCACCATTTCGCAATGGCCGCGGTGATGATGGCTGCGCCGAGGAGCGTGGCGGCCGGCGCGCCGACGAGATCGGCGATGAAGCCCGCTTGGAGGCGCCCGAGCGGCGCGCTGCCGCGAGTCGTGAGAACGACGACCGACATGACGCGGCCGCGCAGCGTATCCGGCACGAGCGTCTGCGCGAGCGTATTGCGATTGACGCCCCAGATGCCATCGCAGGTGCCGAGGAGGCAAAGCAGCACGATCGAGAGCCCGAGCCACGGCGACAGGGCAAACGCGGCGAGCAGCGCGCAGTACACCGCGCCGGCATACAGGATGACGCGCATGTGCCGCCTGAGCTGCGCAAACACCATGAACACCATCGCGGCCATGCCGCCGGCGCCGAGCGCGCTGAGCAGCCAGCCAAGCCCCTGGGCGTCCGTGCCCAGCACGTCCTTGGCGATGATGGTGATGAGCGTGATGTTGTGGCCGAAGAGGCCGCTCACGACCTCGAGCGCGAGCGCGACGCGCAAAGGCGCGTGGTCCCAGACGAACCGCAGCCCTTCCTGCATGCCCTGCCAGAGCGTGCCGGGCGCGGCCCGCTGGTGCGGCTCCGCACGCGGCAGCCGCATCGCGGCGAGGGCGGCGAGCATGCCGATGAAGCTCGCGGCGTTGATCCAGAACGGAGCCGCATAGCTGCCATAGGCAAGCGCCGCGCCGCCGATCGCCGGCCCGATCAGCACGCCGCAGCGCACGGCCACTGCGTTAAAGGTAACCGCGCTCTGCATGGCGCTTCTCGGCACGAGGCCGGCGAACAGCGCCTGGCGCGCGGGAACGGAGAAAGCGGAGAGCGTTCCGTTCACGAAGGAGAGCATGTAGAGGTGCCAGTACTCGAGCCTGCCGCTCCAGGCGAGCACGCCGATGGCAAGCGAATTCACCAGCATCAGCGACTCGGTGCAATAAAGCATCGCGCGGCGCGGCAGGCGGTCGGCGACCGCGCCGCCGATCAGCGCCAGCGCGATGGTCGGCGCCGCGCGCGCGAGGCCCGCCAGGCCGAGCAGCACGGCCGAGCTGGTGAGCTCGTACAGGATCCAGGAGACCGCGGTCTGCTCGACCCAGGCACCGGTCTGCGAGGTGAAGTGCCCGACGAGGTAGAGGACGTAGTTGCGGCTGCGCAGCGCATCTAAACCGCGCAGCGTCATCGTGCTACAGCCAGGGCATCAGCGACGCGTGGATTACGTCCGGCACGCCCTGCCCGCCGACCGAGCGGATCGCGAGATCGACGTCCTTGAGGCCGAAGCGATGCGTGGTGATTTTCTCCAGCGGAAAGCGCCTCGACGCCAATTGCGCGAGCGCCAGCTCGCAGGCCTTGTAGCTGTGGCCGCGCGCGCTCTTGATGGTGATCGCCTTGACCGTCACGCGCTCGAGCGGGAAGTTAGGAAATTCCTTCAGCTCGCCCTGCACCACGATAGTCCCCGCCTTACGCTTCATTGCCTCGACACCGAGCAGGATCGGAATTGTGCCGGCGCCGGCTGTGCAATCGAGCACCACGTCGACCCCTTTGCCGCCGGTGATCTGCTTGATGCGCGCGAGCGGGTCTTCCGCATCGACGTTGATGACATGATCGGCGCCCAGCTCGCGCGCGACCTGCAGACGCGCGCCATCCTTCTTAGTTCCGGTGACGATGATGAGCGAGGCGCCGGCCTGCTTGCAGATCACCGTCTGCGACAAGCCTTGCTGTCCCGGGCCCTGGATCAGCACCGTGGAGTTGTAGCCGATGCCGCCATCGAAGAGCGACCATTCGACGCCGTTCGCCATCGGCGTCACGAGGCCCGCGAGCTCGGGCGTCACGCCCTGCGGCACGTGGTGGACGACCGCGTTCCACGGCAGGTACACGTATTGTGCGAAGCCGCCCCAGAGGTGCGGCGCGCGCTCCGCCGAGGTGTAGCCGTAGCGGATGCCTTCGGGGTTGTTGCGCCAGTCGGTGTTCTCGCAATGACGGTACTGGCCGGCGTGGCACCACTCGCACTTGCCGCACATCACGTAGTGCTCGACGAAGACCAGATCGCCTTCCTTGAATCCCTTCCGACGCGAAAATTCGCGACCCGCCTTGGCGATCACGCCGATGTTCTCGTGCCCCATGATCACCGGCGCCGCGCTCGGCGGCGCCTTGTAGAGCTTGACGTCGGTGCCGCAGATGCCGGCCACTTCCATCTTCATGAGCGCGCTGTCGGCCGGAATCTCCGGCATCGGGAATTCGCGGATCTCGGTCTTGCCGGGGCCGGTCCTTACTGCTGCCAGTACTTTGTC
>DASSLQ010000011.1:0-22802 GCA_035689325.1 Burkholderiales bacterium
CGCCCGTCTCGGCCTCGAGCGAGCGGCGGCCGAACGACCCGCCGCCCACGCTCGCCGCCGTTCCGGGAAAGGCGAAGCCGGACTTGGTATGGATCGCAAGCACGCCGCCGAGCGTGTTGAGCCCGAACACCGGGTTCGTGCCGGAGAGCAGATGGAGGTTGGCGATCGTGTTCGGCGCGATCAGGTCCCAGCTGACGATGTCGCCGAACGCCTCGTTGACCCGCACCCCGTCGACGAACACCGAAAGGCCCTGCGGCAGCCCGAGGACCGGCGACGCTGTGAAGCCGCGATAGGTCAGGCTCTGCTGGAAGAGGTTGCCTTCGGAATCGCCGAGGTGCACGCCGGCGAACGAGCGCCCGAGATAGTCCGCCACGTCGAGCGGCTGGCTCTGCTGAACGTCGCGTGCCGTCGCGCTCTGCACCGTGCTCGGGATGTCGCGCAACGGCGTCCCAAGCCCCGGCACCGGGCGTATGCCGATCACGTGCACCGCTGGCATTTCCAGCGCAGTCGCCGGGTTCTGGTCTTCTGCGCGCGCCGGCAGTGCAAGCGTGAGGCATTGCGCGGCGAGGATGCACCCCGCGCGGAGCGTGAGCATGCCGTCAGGCTAGCGTACGACGAAGTCCGGGCTGCGAGCGCGACTGCGTAGCGGGCGTGTGCGCGGCCACATTCGCTCGAACACGTCGTCGCGGCGCAGGAGATGGGTGAGCGCAGCGGCGACGTGCAGCGCGACGAGGGTGCTGATCAGGCACGCGAGGCCGAGATGGACATTGCTGCATACCGCCTTCACCGCCGGCACGTCCCAGCCCAGGCTCGGCACGCCGAGCCCGAAGTATTTGATCGGATACCTGGTGAACGAAGAGCCGACGAACCCGACGATCGGCTGAACGATGAGCGCCGCGTAGAGCAGCCGGTGGTTGACCCGCGCAGCGGCTGCCCGCCAGCGCGGCATCGAGGCCGGATACGACGGCGCCGGGTGCTTGAGCCGCCAAGCGAGTCGCACGAGCATCAGCGTGCCGATCGTGATGCCGAACGACTTGTGCAGGTTGAACCAGTCGCGCTGCACACCGGTCTTGTCCGGCA
This sequence comes from Burkholderiales bacterium, assembly GCA_035689325.1. Lineage (GTDB taxonomy): Bacteria > Pseudomonadota > Gammaproteobacteria > Burkholderiales > SG8-39 > SCGC-AG-212-J23. Next base: position 1,081 of record DASSLQ010000011.1, read on the forward strand.
GGTTGATCATCCACCAGCCGAGCGCGATCTGGGCGAGCGCCAGCGCCGCGATGGCCCAATGCAACGCGATCGCTACCGCGCCGTAGCGTTCGCTTTGCCTCATGAGGTATTGCCCTTAAGCAGTTCGGCCGTGGCGCGGTGACCACCCTCGAGCGCCATATCGGCCGCGGTCTTCCCGCGGTTGTCGCGGGCGAGCGGATCGGCGCCGCGCGACAGAAGCAGCTTGACGGTGGCGTCGTGCCCGTATGCCGCCGCCCACATGAGCGCAGTGAGATCGTTGTCGTAGCGCTGGTTCACGGGCACGCCGCGGTCGAGCAGCATGCGCAGCACCTCCGTGTGTCCGTTGCCGGCGGCGTAAACCGCCGCCGTCTTGCGTACGCGGTCGGCTGGCGTGACATCCGCGCCGCGTTCGAGCAGCGCGCGCGTAATTTCTACATCGCCGTTGAATGCGGCCGCCATGAGCGGTGAGATGCCGGCCAGGTTGCGCTGGTTTACGTCCGCGCCGCGCTCCATTGCCAGCATGGCGAGGGGCCGCTCGCCGTTCTTCGCCGCGATGAGGAGCACCGTGTCGCCGAGCCGGTTGCGCGAGTTGATCACCGCCCCCTTGTCGAGCAGCGAGCGCACCAGCTCCGTATCGCCGCGCCGCGCCGCCGCGAGCAGCTCGGCATTGATGTTGATCGCCTGCTGCGCCAACACCGCCGCGGCGGCAGCCCATCCCCCGAAGATCAGCAAAACGCGCAGCCATGCAGTGCCCATTGCCACCCCCACTGGCGAAGCCTAGACTAATTACGCAATCACCTTCAACGTGGAGGAGCGTATGAACAAGAATGCGCTCGCGATCGCGAGCTCCATGCTGCTAGCTCTTGCCGCAGTCCCCGCCCCCGCGCAAGAAACACCCGGTGCCAAGCCGGCGACCACCGGGAGCGCGGTGCCGAAGAAAGTCAGCGTCTCGCAGGACCAGCTCGTCAAGGCGGGCGGTGACTCGCGAAACTGGCTGCACACGCAAGGCAATTACGACCAGACGCGCTACTACCCAGGCACGCAGATAAACGCGACGAACGTCGCGAAGCTGCGCCCGGCGTTCGTCTTCCAGACCGAAGTGGTCGAGTCGATGGAGACGGCGCCCATCGTCGTCGATGGCGTGATGTACCTCACCACGTCATACAACCATGTGTACGCAATCGACGCCGCCACCGGCAAGGAGTACTGGCACTACAAGCACAAGATGGGACCGGTAACCACGTTCTGCTGCGGCCCGAACAACCGCGGCGTGGCGATCTCGGGCGGCAAGCTCTATATGGGCACGCTCGACGCGAAGCTCGTCGCGCTCGACGCGCAGACCGGCAAGACGCTCTGGGAGACGCAGATCGCCGATCCGGAGAAGGGCTACAGCGAGACCATGGCGCCGACCGTGGTGGAGGACAAGGTGCTGATCGGCACCAACGGCGGCGAATACGGCATCCGCGGCTTCCTCAAGGCGTACGACGCGAATACGGGCAAGGAGCTCTGGACGTTCTACACCATCCCGGAGAAGGGGCATGAAGGCGTGTGGGCCCAGAACGATGCGACCGGTCGCAACATGCATCGCGACATCGCCAAGGAAAAGACCACGTTCGCCGAGACGAAGGGCGCGTTCTACGACAAGCTCGGTGGCGGCGTGTGGATGAACCCGGCGATCGACCTCAAAGCGCGCACCGCGTGGTTCGTGGTCGGCAATCCGTCGCCCGATCTCTATGGCGACATCCGGCCCGGCGACAACCTCTATACGGACTCGATCGTCGCGGTGAACCTCGATACCGGCGCCTACAAGTGCCACTTCCAGTACATCGCGCACGACGTCTGGGACCTCGACGCCGTCAGCCCGGTGATCCTCGCGAGCGCCAAGGGCAAGGACGGCAAGACGATCCCGGTCGCCATGCACGGCGGCAAGACCGGGCACGTCTACATCCACGACCGTCGCGACTGCTCGCTCGTGCGCTACTCCGAAGCGATGATCCCGCAGGAAAACATGTGGGTGCTGCCGACGCCGGACGGCGCGCGCATGCTGCCCGGCGCGAACGGCGGCGTCGAGTGGTCGCCGATGGCCTTCGACGCGAAGAGCCGACTCGCGATCGCGCTCAACCTCCACCAGCCCATGACCTACCACGTCGAGCAGGTGAACTACCCGGGCGGCAAGCTCTGGCTCGGTGGCGCCTTCAAGGTAATCCCGAGCGAGAAGCAATGGGGCCGCGTCGCCGCGGTGAACGTCGATACCGGCAAGGTGGCGTGGAAGCACGATACCGAGCAGCCGCTGATCGGCGGCGGGCTCGCTACCGCCGGCGGCCTGTTCTTCTTCGGCGAGGGCAACGGCAGCTTCAACGCGCTCGACTCGAAGACCGGCAAGAAGCTGTGGAGCTTCAACTGCAGCGCCGGCGCCAATGCCCAGCCCGTGTCCTACATGGTCGGCAAGAAGCAGTACATCGCCATGGGGTGTGGCGGCAACACGCAGCTAGACTTCAAGCGCGGCAACAGCCTCTTCGTGTTCTCGGTCGATTGAGCAAGCCGATCGCACGCAAAGGCCGCCTGCGGGCGGCCTTTTTCTTTTACGCGCTCGCGGCGCCGGCGCTTGCCAGCGCCCAGGACGTGGCCGCCGGCGCGAAGAAAGCCGAGCCGTGCTTCGCCTGCCACGGTACGAACGGCAATTCGGTCGTGCCGCAGTTCCCGAACCTCGCGGGCCAGACCGCTCGCTACATCTACCTGCAGTTACGCGACTACCAGGAAAGCCGGCGCACCGACCCGGTGATGCAGCCGCTCGCGAAATCGCTCACGCGCGACGACATGTTCGATATCGCCGCCTTCTTCGCCGCGCAGAAGCCGCAGACGACGAGCTTCAAGGCAGATGCCGAGCGCGCGGCGCGCGGCAAGGCCAAGGCGGACGAAACGCTCTGCACCATGTGCCATCTCGGCAACTTCATGGGACAGAACGAGATCCCGCGCGTCGCGGGCCAGCAATACGACTACACCGTGAAACAGCTACGCGACTTCAAGGCGCGCGTGCGCACCAATGACGCCGGCAACATGACGAGCGTCGCGCGCACGCTGTCGGACCAGGACATCGAGGACCTCGGCCACTACACGGCGTCGCTTTACTGATCCTCGGACCAAGACGCCAGGTCATCCAGCAGCCGCCGGTCGCGCTTCGTCGGCCGGCCCCTTAACGCCGCCGCCGGCTCCGCGCCCCAGCGGCGCAGGTCGGCGCGCCGCTCGCGCTCGGCGCGGCTCGCTTCGGTCTCGTCGTAGAGCTTGCGCGCCTCCGCGGCCGGTCCGCGCCGCTCGGAGAGCGCCTTGACCTTCACCTCCCAGCGCCAATCGCCGACGCGCACGACCACCCTGTCGCCTGCCTTCAGCTCGTGCGCGGATTTGCTGCGGTCGCCGTTGAGCTGCACGCGTCCGGCGACAACGGCCTGCTGCGCGAGACTGCGCGTCTTGAAGAAGCGCGCCGCCCAGAGCCACTTGTCGAGCCGCATCAGGCGCTCGTAGCGACTCCTACCGGACAGGAAACGCCGGTGCCGCCCAGGCCGCAGTAGCCCGCCGGGTTCTTGCCGAGGTATTGCTGGTGGTAGTCCTCGGCGTAATAGAAGGTCGGCGCCGCGCGAATCTCGGTCGTGACAGCGCCGTAGCCCTTCTTGCTGAGCGCCTGCTGGAACATCTCTTTGGATTGCTGCGCCGCCTTGAGCTGCTCGTCGCCGTAGGCGTAGATCGCCGAGCGGTATTGCGTGCCCGCGTCATTGCCCTGCCGCATGCCCTGCGTCGGGTCGTGGCCCTCCCAGAACACCTTGAGCAGCCCCTCGTAGCTCACGACCTTAGGATCGAAGACCACCAGCACCACCTCCGCATGGTTCGTGAGCCCGCTGCACACCTCTTCGTACGTCGGGTTCTTCGTATCACCGCCGGCGTAGCCCACCGCGGTGCTATAGACGCCCGGGCGCTGCCAGAAAAGCCGCTCGGCGCCCCAGAAACAGCCCATGCCAAACACCGCCTGCTCGAGTCCCGCGGGAAAGGGCGGCTTTAGCGGATGGCCGTTCACGAAATGCTTGGGCGGCACGCTCATCGGCGCGTCGCGGCCGGGCAGCGTGCTCTGCGCAGGAATCAGCTTGCTCGCTTTCTTCATGAAGGAAAACATTGTGGCACTCCTTGTTTTCTAGAATAGCACCATGAAACTGTGCGTCTACGGCGCCGGTGCGGTGGGCGGCCTGATGGCCGGGTGGCTCGCGCGCACAGGGCACGACGTTTCGGTCGTCGCGCGCGGCGCGCACCTGCAAGCCATTGAGCGCTCGGGTCTGCGGGTACGCACCAATAATGGGGTCGAGAGCTTGCCGATCAAGGCGGCGAGCGATCCGCGCCAGCTCGGGCCGCAGGACTACGTGTTAGTCACGGTGAAGGCTCAAAGCCTTACAGACGTGGCGCAGTCCATCGGCCCGCTGTTGGGCCAGGGCACGTCGATCGTGACGGCGATGAACGGCGTGCCATGGTGGTTCTTCGACCGGCTGCCGTTTAGAGACGGCCGCGAGCGGCTCGAATCGCTCGACCCGGGCGGCAAGCTAGCGCGCGCCATGCCGACCGAGCGCATCGTCGGCTGCGTCATCCACCTCGCCGCCTCAACCCCGGAGCCGGGGCTCATCAGCCACAACATGGGCCGCAAGCTGATCGTCGGCGAGCCCGGCGGCAAGAACACGGCGCGCACAAAACGGATCGCCGAGGCGCTGCAGGCGGCGGGCTTCGAAGTGATCGTCACGCCGACGATCGAGAAGGAGTTCTGGGTGAAGCTGCTTGGCAACGTCAGCTTCAACCCCGTCTCGGCGCTGACGATGAGCAGCGCCGATCGGCTGATCGAGATGCCCGGGGTAAAGGGCTACATGGTGAACATCATGCGCGAGGTGCTCGCCATCGGCCGCGCGGTGGGCGTCGACGCGAACATCGACCCGGAGGCGCGCATCGACATGGCGCGCGCGCTCGGCAAGTTCAAGACCTCGATGCTGCAGGACATGGAGGCCGGCAAGGCGCTCGAGATCGACGGCCTGCTCGCCGGCACGCTGGAAATCGCGCGCAAGGCCGGCGTCCCGGCGCCTTACACGGAGATGCTTTTCGGCCTGATCAAGGCGCGCGCGCAGGCGACCGGCCAATACCGGTAATTACGACCCCGGGTCGGAATTCTGCAACTTCGGCCGCTTCTTGAGCTCCGGCAGGATCGCGCGCGCGTAGAACTGAATGCCGACTTTGGCAATGCGCTCGGCGCCGATCAGCTCGCCCGCGCCCTCACCCGCTCGCTTCCATGCCTTGTATTCGTCTTCGTACGCGAGGCCCATCGAGCGGGCAATGAGGTGGATGTAGTTGTAGACGGGGATCGCGCCCGCGGCATCGAGGCCGACGAGCTCGCGATAGCACTGGTGAAAAATCGTGACGACCGCGTCGGCGCCGGCCGCCTTTGCCGAGCGCGCCGTGTTGTTATGGATGTCCTCGAGCGCCTTCGGAATGGCAGCGAAGGAAGCGCACATGTAGCCCGGCGCCGTATACGTCGCCTCCACCACCTGCACGCCGGGAATCAGGCCGAGCAGCTCGGGCACCACGCGATTCACCGGCACGAGATCATTGAAGCCGACGTGCTGATGCAGAAACACGCGCAGCGGAACCTCGTGCACGAGCAGGGGCGCAAGCTGGTTGCGCTTCGCGTGCAGCAGCTCGACGAGGTAGGTCATGTCGAAGTGCCGGTCGTTGGCGCGCGCCATGAAGTCATGCATGTGCGAGTGGCACGACGGGCACCACACGACGACCGGCGCGGCGCGCGCATTGAGCTTGCCGACGGTGCGCGTCGCCATGCCGCCCGCCGCCGTCTGGTTCATGTCCTTCACCGTGCCGCAGCAGTAGTCGACGCCGCCGACCGGCGCCGGCTCGTAGCCGAGCGCGCGCAGGATGTCGAGGCAGGCATGGATGATGTCGCCGTGCCGAAGTACGTTGCAGCCATACCAGAAGGTGACGGGCTGCGCCGCTCTTACATTCGCACTCGTGCTCAGGTCCACTCCTTCAGCTCGTCGTCGCTGAGCTGCAGCTTGGCGAACGCGCGCACGCGATCGAAGTAATCCGGATCTTCCTTCACCGGCAGTTGCGCCGGCTGGCCGCGGCCGCCGAGCGCCGTCATGCGCGCAAGGCGCATCATCATCTTCGGGTCGACGTTCTCCGGACACGCGGGCACGCAGACACCGCTGCGCGTGCAGACGCCGATCCAGCCGAGCGCCTCCGGCGTGCCCGCCTCGCCGCGCAGTACGGCGTGCACGCCGCCGACCACTGCTTTGCTGTCGGTCGCCGGCGTCTTGGAGTACTGCGCCATCGGGCAGACTTCGTAGCACTTGCCGCAGCGCGTGCACGCGCCGAGGATGCGCTCCACCTCGCGCTCCTGGAACGCCTTCAGCCGCTGGCCGATGACCGGTCTGGTGCCCATGCGTGCAGTAAACTCGAACGGTGAATTTAACACCTCACCGCATCTGCGTGGCGCCGATGATGGACTGGTCGGATCGCCACTACCGCTATTTCATGCGGCAGATTGCGGCGCAGGCGCGCGTCTACACCGAGATGATCACCACCGGCGCGCTCACCCACGGCGATGTCGAGCGCCATCTCGCCTTCAGCGCGGAAGAGCACCCGATCGCGCTGCAGCTCGGCGGTAGCGAGCCGCAGGACCTGGTGCACGGCGCGCGCCTCGGTGAGAAGTACGGCTATGACGAGATCAACCTCAATATCGGCTGCCCGAGCGAGCGCGTGCAGCGCGGCGCCTTCGGCGCCTGCCTGATGGCGGAGCCGCAGCTCGTTGCACGGTGCGTGCAGGCAATCCGCGATGCGGTTCCGCTGCCCGTCACGGTGAAGCATCGCATCGGCATCGACCAGGTCGAGCACTACGGCTTCGTGCGCGACTTCGTCGGCACGCTAGCCGGTGCCGGCTGCCGCACGTTCATCGTCCATGCCCGCAACGCGGTGCTCAAGGGCCTCTCGCCGAAGGAGAACCGCGAGATCCCGCCACTCAAGTACCACTATGTCCATCAGCTCAAGCGCGACTTCCCGCAGCTCGAGATCATCGTCAACGGCGGCATCACCACGCGCGCGCAGATCGAAAGCCAATTGGCGAAGGTCGACGGTGTCATGCTTGGCCGGGCCGCGTACCACGATCCGTGGCTGCTCGCCGATCCGGGCAAGACGCGCGCCGAAGTGGTCGAGCGCATGGTCGAGTACGCGCGTCGACATCGCGACGTGCCGTTGCGCGCCCTCGCGCGCCACCTGCACGGGCTCTATCACGGGCTGCCGCGCGCGCGGCTCTGGCGCCGGCTGTTGTCAGACGCCGACCGGCTGAAGGAGAACCGGCCCGAGCTGCTCGTCGAAGCGCTGGAAGCAGTGGAAAGCGCCGAGCCCGTCGGCGCGTAACACCAAAAACAGGGACAGACCACGTTTTTCTCATGCGCGGCGTATGATTGCTGCTCATGAGCGCGAACCTGAAAACCGTCAGCACCCCCAACGTACGCGACCGCGTCAGCAAGGAAGAGTGGCAGATGCGCGTCGACCTCGCCGCCGCTTACCAGCTCGCGGCGATCTACAAGTGGACCGACCTCATCTACACGCACTTCTCCGCTCGCGTACCCGGTACGGACGAGTTCCTCCTGAACCCGTACGGGCTGATGTTCGACGAGATCACCGCGTCGAGCCTGGTGAAGGTCGACTGGGACGGGAAGATCAAGGACGACCCCGTCGGCATGGGCGTGAACGAGGCAGGATTCATCATCCATAGCTGCATGCACCGCGCACGGCCGGAAATCAATTGCGTGATCCATACGCATACGCGCGCCGCGGTGGCGGTGTCGGCGATGAAGTGCGGCCTGCTGCCGATCGGCCAGCACGCGATGCGCGTGCAGGCGGAGATCACGTATCACGACTACGAGGGCGTCGCGCTCTACAAGGACGAGCAGGAGCGCATGGCCCGCGATTTGGGCAAGAAATCGAAAGCGATGATCCTGCGCAACCACGGCGTGCTCGCGCTCGGCGAGACGGTGCGCGAGGCCTTCGAGGTCATGTATTACCTGGACTGCGCGTGCCAGATCCAGGTCGACGCGCTCGCCGGCGGCCTGCACAACGTGCAGCTCATGTCGCAGGAAGCGGCCGACAAGTCGACGGCGGCGCTGCAGCGCCCGATGCGCCCCGCCGCGCACAAGGACTGGCCGGCGCTCTTGCGCATGCTCGACCGCCGCGGCATCAAGTACGCGCAGTAACGAAGCGCACGACCGCTTCCAGCGTCTTCTCGGGCTGCTCGCGAAACGGCGCGTGGCCGCAGTCCTGCAGCTTGACGAGCTCACAGGGCGCCTGCACGCGCTGCGCGATCTCGTCGAGCTGCGCCATCGTGCCGTACTCGTCGTCGTAGCCCTGGATCGCGAGCACCGGGCAGCGGATCTGCGGTAGATAGTCTGCGCGGATGTCCCAGCCCTTGAACCCGGGATCGAGCCACACGTCCGCCCAGCCGTAGAAGGTCTTGCGCGCGTCGCGGTGATAGCGACCGAGCTTCTCCGCGAGGTCGGTTTTCCCGAACGCGTGCGCGGCGTTGGCTATGGAGGTGAGGCACAGCGGCTCGATGAAAACGTGCGGCGCCATCGCGACGACACCGCGCACCGCGTGGCCTGCGCCTGCATGGATCAGCGCGACCGATGCGCCGTCCGAATGGCCGATCAGCAGCGGATGGTCGACGCCCAGCGATGCAAGCAACTCCGGCAACGCGTGCAGCGCCTCATCATGCATGAAGCGCACGGTGCGGCGCGGCTCGGCGAGCACGTCGGACTGCCCATAGCCATAACGGTCGTAGACGAGCCCACGGCAACCGGTCGCGGCGGCAACTCTTGCCGGGAAGCCGCGCCATTGCCGGATCGAGCCGAGTCCTTCGTGCAGGAAGACCAGCGTCGGCTGGCCGGCGCCCGCCTCGCCCACCCACTCGTAGGCGAGCCTGCGGCCCGCCGCAGTCGCGAAAGGCATGCGGCGAATTTAGCACGCGATAATCCGCGCCTTCATGCGCTTGCGGACATGGCTCGTGCTCATCGCAACGCTGCTGCTGTGGTCGGGCAACTGGATCGTCGCGCGCGCGGTACGCGACGAGATTTCGCCCGGCCTCGCGACCGTGGGACGGCTCGTCGTCGTGCTCGCAATCCTCGTGCCGTTCGCATGGCGCGGCCTCGCCGCGAAGCTGCCCGCGCTTGGCAGGCGCGACTGGCTGATCATCGCCGGGCTGGGCTGCACCGGCGGCGGGCCGCATCTCGGGCTGCAATGGCTCGGCCTGCACTACACCACGGCGGCGAGCGGCATCCTTTATCTGTCGACGACGCCGATCTTCATCCTGCTTCTCACCGCGGCGCTCGGCGAGCGCATCCTCGCGCGCCAGTGGGGCGGCGTCGCGATCTCATTCGCCGGCGTGTTCCTCATCGCCACGCAGGGCCATCCGGAGCGGCTGTCCTTCAACCGCGGCGACCTGATGGCGATCGCCTCGATGATGCTGTGGGCCGGCTACACGGTGCTCCTGCGCGTGCGACGCGACCCGCTGGAGGTGATCGAGCTCCTTTGCATGGTGTGCGCGTTCGGCGTGCTCTTCATGACGCCGTGGCTGCTTTGGGAAGCTGCGACCGGTGCGCGGCTCGCGCTCAGCAGGCCGGGAACGCTCGCCATCGTCTACTCGGCGATCGGCTCGCTGCTCCTCGCCTACGCCGGATGGAGCTATGTGGTCGGGCGCCTCGGTGCCGCGCGCGCCGGCGTGACGCTGCACCTGATGCCGGCGTTCGGTGTTCTGCTGTCGATGCTCTTCCTCGGCGAATATCCGCACTGGTTCCATTTCGCCGGCATGGCGCTGATCCTCGCGGGCGTCTTCACGGCTTCATCGGCCGCGAGCAGCCGGTGAGCGCTACTTCGGAAAACCGGCGGCGTCGAGCAGGCGGCCGTAGGTGCCGGGCTCGTAGCCCTTCTGCACGGTCGCGCCGACGACGAGCACCGGCACCGACATGCTGCCCGAGACTTTCTTCAGCTCCTCGAAGGTGGCCTCGGTCTCGACCTCGACTTCCTGGAACTTCACCTTGCGCTCGGCGAGCAGTTTGCGCGCAGCGGCGCAGACGTCGCCGCATTCGGAATTCGTATAGAGCTTGACCGGCGGCAGCAAGGTGCCTATCGCCTCGGGCCGCGGCTTGTAAGCCGAGGCGGAAGGATAGCCCGCGCGGTCGAGCGCCATGTTCCAGGCGGTGGCTTCGAAGCCGCTCACGGAGTCCGCTCCGACGACGAGTGTCGGCACCTGGATCTTGCCGCTCGCCTTCTTCAGGTCCTCGATCGCTTCGTTGCCGCTCACCGTGATCTCGCGGTGCGGAATACCGCGCTTATCGAGCAGCGCCTTGGCGTCGGCGCAGAGCTTGCCGCACTCGGGCGCGGTGTACAGCGAGACCGGAAATTCGCGCATTGCGCGCTGCGTCGCATACGGAATGCCGGCGTCGGCGGAGCCGGTGCCGCCGTACTTCTTGCGCTCCACAGCCTTGGCGGACGCCGGTGGCGGTGTGTCGGTGTAACGCACGCGGCCGTTTTCGTCGACCCAGCGGTAAACCTGCGCCTGCGCGCTCGACGCGAGCAGAACAAGAGCCGTGAGTACCACGCCGCGAATCACGCGGCGATCATAGCATTCGCACGGTGGGCGAATATCGGCACTGGTTCCGCTTCGCCGGCATGTTCATAGCTTCATCGGCTGCCAGTAGCCGGTGAGCTCGAGATATCCGCGCCCGACTTCCGTCTGCTCTCGATATGCGCGCACGGCGCCTTCCCAGTAGAGGGTGCCGACGCTCGCGCGCGCGTCGAGCTCCTGGTCGTCCATCAGCGGCTCGAGCCGCAGGCCGTTCACTTCCATCGACACGGGATAGCCGACGCCGGTACGCGGCGACTTCCACCAGCGCAGCGGTCTCATCGTCACGCCGTGCGGCGTGTAATGGATGCCGCCCGTCCTGGCGCGCATCTGGAACGCCATCAGCGACTCGCCGTTGTCGAGATTGATGCCGGCCCAATCCCAGCCGGCGGCCTCGGGAGCGAGATAGGCGCTCGACCACTCGTGATCGAGCCACGCGCTGCCGCTGACGTCGCGGCCGTCGACCTTGCCGCTCACGGCGAGATGCGGCTGGCTATAGTAGTAGCTCGCCTCCTCTGGCCGGTGGCCCTTGCGGCTAAAGCCGCGCTCGCCCTGCAGGACGAGGATGCGCGGCGTGAGCGTCAGATCGAATGCGAAGTCGCGTGCCGCGACCTTGGCCTGATAGCGCCCGCCGTCCAAGGTGAGCGACCAGTCGTCGATCCACACGGCGGTGCGTTCGGTCTCAGCATCCGCGAGCTCATGGCCAGCACGGGCCGCGCGCTGGTCGTGCAGGAGATGTCCGCGACGCGGATCGGAAAGTGCCGCGTGCGCGAAAAGTACCTGGCGGGGGTTGAAGGTGCTCGGGTTGTCGCTCTGCTCTTCCGGCCGGGCACGGAAGAACGTGAGCTGGAAGCCCTTGGGTCCACCGAGCCAGCCTGTGAGGTACCACCATTCGGTGCGAAAAGCGGGATGCGCGCCGTAGTCGCGCGGGAATACGAGTGCACGCGGCGTGACCGCCGGGTATTGCGCCTTTCCCGCCCATGCGCTGAAGGGCAGCAAAGCGCTGGCAAGGAACGGACGGCGTTTCACCAGTCCTCGCGCACCGCGCGCACTGGGCCGATGCCCATGGCTTCGCGGCCTGAAACGACAGCGGTGATCACCGCGAGGCCGATGAGGATGGCGATGAGCGCGCCGAGCAGTGCGTAGGGCGGGTGAAAATCGATCGACCAGTTGAAGGACTGCCGGTTCACGACGTACACAAGAACCAGGCTAATCGCCGTGCCGCACGCCAGTCCGGCTGCGGCGCCGAGCGTGGCGAGCAGCGCGCCCTCCGCCGCGAGCATGTCGCGGATCTGCGCCCGCGTGAGTCCCAGGTGGCGCAGCATGCCGAACTCGCGGCGCCGCGCGAGCACCACGGCGCCAAGGCTGGACGAGAGCCCGAAAAGCCCGACCAGCACCGCGACGGCTTCGAGTACGTAGGTGACGGCAAAGCTGCGATCGAAGATGCGCAGCGACACGTCGCGAATCTCGCCGGAGTCGGCGATGTCGAGCTCGCTGCCGCCCGGCAGCTCGCGCAGCGTCTGCATGAGCTCCGCGCGGCTTGCGCCAGGCGTCAGCCAGACGGCGGCATCGTTGACGCGCTCGTCCCCGGTCAGGGCAACATAATCGCGTCGATCGATCAGCACGGCGCCGTGCTGGCGTGCGTAGTCGCGGAACACACCGGCCACGGTAAAGCGGTACTTGCGGCCAAGGAGCGGCAGCTCTACTTCGTCGCCAGCCTGATAGCCGTAAATGTCGCGCACCGCCTCGCTTAGCCAGATCGCGTGCGGGGGCACGCTCGGGGTTTTGGCCACCAGCGCAAGAGCGAGCGCCGCGCGGTCTCGCGCGATCAGCACGAGGGCCGGGCGCGCGGGATCGAGGATCACGCGGCCGCTTCGCAGAAAGTCGATGCGAGCGATCTGCGGCAGCGTGCGCACGCGTGCAACGAACGCCGGCTCGAGCACTCCGGTGTCACCGGCGTGCGTGGTGCGGAAATAGACCTCGGCGGGCAGCACAATGCCGAGCCAGTCGTCCACGGAGTGGCGGAAGGACGCCACCATGATCGCCATCGCCGCCATGAGCGAAAAGCTGGCGACGATGGCCGCGAGGCTGACCGCCGCCTGGCCGGGCGCGGCGCGCAACTGTGCGAGCGCGAGCGCGAGGCCGGGGCTTCGCGGGAGCGGCAACAGCTCGAACACGGCGCGCGACACGCGTGGCATGAGCGCCACCGAGCCGATCAGCAGGCAGGCGATCGCGGCGTAGCCGTAGAGCGGCAGGCCACGCACCGGGCCGAGCTGCGCGAGCAGCACACCGCAAGCGAGCAGCGCGATGCCCGGCGCGGGCGGCGCCGCGCGGCTCAGCATGGCGAGCTCGTCGCCGGCCTTGAGTGCGCGCGCCGGCGGCGTGCGCGCCGCGTCGCGCGCCGGCAGCAATGCGCCGAGAACGGCGACGGCAATGCCGCCGGCGAAATAAAACAAGGCGCCCGAAGCAGAGAACGCGAGATGCGCGCCTACGCCGCGGAACATGCCGGCGCCGAGGTCCGCGCCCCAGGTACGCACCGCGACAAAGGCGAGTGCGTAGCCGAGCCCGAGTCCGATCGCGGCGCCAATGACGCCGAGCGCCGCGGCTTCGATCAGCACGAGGCGCGTAACGCCGCGCTGCTGCAGGCCGAGCACGCGCAGCAACGCGTGCTCGGCGCGGCGGCGCGCGGTCTCGAGCGCCTGTGCCGAAAAGACCAGGAAGCCGCCGGTGAACAGCGCGACCAGTGCCAGCACGTTCAGGTTGACGCGGTAGGCGCGCGATGGATAGGCGCTCGCCTGCTCCAAGGTCTCCACGGGTGCCGCGTAGGCGCCGGGCGGAAGCAGGCCCTGGATGATTTCCAGCATCGCGTCGCGATCCGCGCCGCGCGCGAGGCGCACATCGATGCGGTTGAGCTGCCCGAGCCTGTCGAAGCGCCATTGCGCGGTGGCGATATCGATGAGCGCGGCCTCGCCGCGCAGCGCCGCTTCCGGCAGGACGCCCGCGACGCGAAGCCCAAGCGGGTGCTGGCCGACGACGACGCGCAGCCGGTCGCCCTTGCCGAGTCCGAGGGCTGCCGCGGCGCTCGCGGACAGCAATGCGTTGTCGGGCGCGAGCAGTGCGTAGCGATCCTCGAGCGCAAGCGCTGGCTGGAGCAGCGCCGCGCGCAGGATATCGATGCCGATCACATGCAGCGTGCGCTCGGTGCCGGCGAGACCGGCGTCGAGCTCGAGCAGCGGGCTCGCCACGCGCACGCCGGGCAGCTTTGCTATTTGCGGGTAGAGCGCCTCGGGAAAGCCGCTGCGGCCTCCGCGCACCTCGACGTCGGCCTCGCCAGCGAGCGCGCGCACGGCGGCGGTGACGTCGGCAACCGCCGCCCGATTGACGAGGTGTACGGCGTAGCCGAGCGCGACGCCAAGGGCGATGCCGGCGACCGAGAGCGCTAGCCGGCCGCGCGGGCGATTCGCATTGAAAAGCGCGGCCAGGCGCAGCATCGCGCGCACTATACCGCCCACGCTGTCGGGGGCTGGCGTCATCGCCTCGCGAACTAGCAACGCGGGTGGATGCATATTGCGGCGGGGCGCAGCGTGGCTCTATGGCGCGCTACGGCATCCTGCTGCCGCTGGGTCTCTGCCTGCTGCTCCCGGCGTGCGAACCAGTGACCATCGCGCTCCTGGGCGGCGGCGTCACGACGGTGCTGCGCTACAACCTCGAGGGGGTAGCGGCGCGCACATTCACCGCGCCCGCCGCGACCGTGAAGACCGCATCGCTCGCGGCGCTCCAGCGCATGGGACTCGCGGTGGAGGGAACGGAGAGCCTGGAGGCGAGCGAGCTCATCCGCGCACGCTCAGCGAACCGCGACATCGAGATCGAGCTCGAGCCGATTACCGAGCGCCTGACGCGCATGCGCATCACCGCGCGCAGCACGAGCCTGCTCTACGACACGGCGACGGCGCTGGAGCTCGTGCAGCAGACCGAGAAATCGCTCGATGCCGGGGTAACGGCAAAGACGGCGCCCGCAGTACCGACCGCAGCCGGCGCCTCGCGGCTCAGCGCCAACTAGAGATTTCTTCATTCCCGCGAAAGCGGGAACCCATTTACTTTGAGAAAAGCCCTGGGCCCCCGCTTTCGCGGGGGCGACGGCGCTTACCTAGCGGCGCACGGGCTCGGCGTCGTCTTCCTGGGTCTTGGCCGTCAGCGGCTCGCGCGCTAGCAGTTCCTCGAGCCGCTGGATATGGCGCTGCTCGTCGGCCGCCATCTCGGCGGCGAACGCGCAGACCGCGTCGTCGGGTGCGTGCTCGGCGACATCGAGATAGAAGCTCTGCGCGCGCCGCTCGGTGGCGAGGGCGAGCGTCAGCGCCTCGCGCGCGCTCTTCGGCGGCAGCGTCTTCGGCGATTGCGGCCCGAGGTAGTGCCAGGCGTATTCCCACTCGGCGAGCGGCGGCAGCTCGCGCTCGGCGGTGCCGATGGCGAGCGCCTCGTATTGCTCCTGCTCCTCGCGGCCGATGCGCTCGAACTCGTCCGCGATGTAGTCGTAGCCCACGTCGCGCATATAGCGCTCGAGCTCGACGAAGCGCTTGAATGCACCGCGCTCGATGGCGAGCGCGTGTGCATAGAGTTCGATCAGGCTTTGGGGAAGCAGTCTCTGGCCCATGGGGTGTCGGCGGATTTGGCTGCATCCACGCTACCGGGGCGAAGTTACGCCCGACGATGGGGCGCGGCGCCCCGTCATGGCCCACAGAGAATGTCGCCGCTCGTGTTAAGCGGGCGTTACTGCGGCTTGATCCCCGCCTCGCGGCCCAGGCGGCCCCATTTTTCCTTCTCGGAGCGAACGAAGGCAGCGAATTCCTCCGGCGTATCGGCCGCGGCATAGGACCCGCCGGCGCGCAGCTGCTCGCGCACCTCGGGCGCGTTGTACGCGCGTACAAGCTCCCGGTGCAGCCGTTCCACGACAGTTGCCGGCGTGCCCGCCGGCACGAAGATGCCGTTCCACACGATCGCCTCGAGGCCCGGCAATCCGGCTTCGGCGCTGGTCGGCACATCGGGCAGGATCGCGAGCCGCTCGCGCGCCGTCACGGCAAGCGCGCGCAGCTTCCCGGCTTTCAGCGGTCCGAGGACGACTTGAGGAACGATGAAAGCGCTCATCACTTGCCCGCTTTGCAGATCGGGAATCTCGGAGTTGACGCCCTTGTAAGGTACTTCGAGCAGGCGCACGCCCCATTCCGACTTGAGCCAGGCACCGAGCAGGTTGGGCAGGCTCCCCGGGCCGTGCGAAGCGAACGTCACCGCGTCGGGTTTCGCGCGCGCGAGTGCCAAGAATTCCTGCAGCGTCTGCGCCGGGACATCGGCGTTCACCAGGACGAGGTAAGGCGTCATGGAAAAGCGCGACACCGGGATAAGCTCCACGCCCAGCCGGCAGCACGGATCCGGGGCGAGCGCGTCGGTCACCGCGTTGTTGATGAGCGCGAGAAACAGCGTGTGACCGTCCGGCGGCGCCTTGGCCGCCTCGCGCGCCGCGATGAGGCCGTTCGCGCCTGTGCGATTTTCCACAATCACGGGCTGACTCAAGGCGTCGGCGAGCTTGGCGGCGATCTGCCGCGCCCGGATGTCGGGCGAGCTGCCCGCGACGGCCGGGACGAGGATCTTGAGCGGCCGAGCGGGAAAAGTTTGCGCTGCCGCGACGGCACAGCACAACGCGGCAGCGAATGCGACGAGCTTTGACAGGAAGTGAATTGGCAATTTCCTCGCTTCGCGGGCATCATAGCTTTCGTTGGGGGGGCGCATGCAATACGAAAAACTAGGGCGCTACCGTATCGTCGCGGAACTCGGCCGGGGCGCCATGGGAGCGGTGTACCGCGCGGTCGATCCGTTGATCGAGCGCGAGGTCGCCATCAAGACGCTGCTCGACGACCTGCCCGCCGAAATCATGGCGGAAGTGCGGGAGCGTTTCCTGCGCGAAGCGCGCTCCGCCGGCCGCCTCAACCATCCGAACATCGTCACCATCTTCGACGTCGGCGAGGACCGCGGGGTCGCCTACATCGCGATGGAACTGCTCGAAGGCCGTTCGCTACAGCAGATCATGCGCAAGCAGCCGCGCACGCCGTTCGCGATCGCGGCCGATATCGCGGCGCAGGTCGCCGATGCGCTCGATCATGCGCAGCAGTACCGCATCGTGCACCGTGACATCAAGCCGGGGAACATCATGGTCGGCCCGACCGGCCGCTGCAAGATCACGGACTTCGGCATCGCCTACGTGCCGACCTCGAGCATGACGCAAACCGGCACCGCGCTTGGCTCGCCGAAATACATGTCGCCCGAGCATATCTCGGGAGTCGGCCTCGACGGCCGGGCGGACATGTTCTCGCTCGGCATCGTGCTCTACGAGATGCTGACCGGCAGGAACCCCTTCATGCGCGACTCCGACACGACGCCGCTGCCGGTGATGCACCGCATCTCGGTCGAGCCGCACACGCCGTTGCGCCAGCTCGACCCTGCCATCCCGGCGGGCATCGAGCGCGTCGTCAATCGTGCGCTCGCCAAGAAGCCGCAGGACCGCTATGCGCGTGCCGCCGAGATGGCGGAGGAGCTGCGCAAGGCGGCGCGCGAGACGACCGCCGTCGGCCACTCCTACGAGAAGACTGTCAAGGTGGACGCGATGAAGAACCAGCTCCTCGACGACCTCGACACTTTCGTCAAGCGCATCGACGAGGAGCAGCTGGCGGCGCAGCGCGCCGCAGAGGCGGAGCGCAAGAAGCGCGCCGAGGAACTCGCGCGCCGCACCGTAGAAGAGCAACGCAAGCGCGCGGCGCTCGAGGCGACGCGCAACGGAATGCAGGCGGCCGCGACCGCAACGGCGACAGGCACGATGCGCCGCCCGAGCGCGCTCGAGGCGCTGCGCCAGCAAGCCGGGGTGAAACAGCAGCAGCAGCGCGACGATCCGGCAGTCGCGCGCGCCAAGGCGATCGACGCGCTCGACGGCGAAATGCGCGCCGCGGCCCAGTATCTCGGGCAGTTCTCCGCGGAAGTGAACGAGGTCAAACCTCAATCGAGCCAGCCGTACGACGTGCTTTACATCGGGCGCCTGTCCGTCGCGCTCTCCGATGCCTGGGCCGAAAGCCGCCCGCGGCGCGTCGAAGGCCGCGAATGCAACGAGCAGGTCTATCTTCGCTATCGGGTGAGCCCGGTGCAGCCGGCCCGCGTCACGATCTTCGGCAGCGATATCGCCGCGGCTGAAAAGCTCCTCAAGTCGCTCGGCGCCGACTACGCCGTGAACATCGAAGCGCGCACCGACTTCGGCGAAGCGCGCCGCGCGGCGTTCACCGTAAAAGGCAGGCTGCTCTGCGAGGTCGACATGCATGCCGATTACGAAGCGCTGGTGGTGACGGTCGACCTGACGAACGTGCGCCGTCCGGGCCGTCGCCAGTTCCGCATCCCCGCGGCGAAGTTCAAGGACGTCGGCGACGACCTCGCGCGCTACATCCTCGGCACGGATAGCGACTTCGAGCGGCTCGCCGCCTGATACTCACCGCGCGTCGCGGACGCGCCGCTCGAGCTCCGCGAGCTCGGGGCATCCGGTAAGGCAGATGTGGCGCAGCGCGTCGAGATGCTCCTCGGCCTTCGCGCGATTTCCCACCATCAGATACGCCTCGCCCAGGTACTCGTGCGCGCCACGGTGACGCGGGTTGAGCTGGAGCGCGCGCGAGTAGTGCTTGAAGGCGAGCGGCAGCTCGCCCGAGTTGCGATACGCGTAGCCGAGCAGGTTCTGGATGTCGGGATTACGTGTGTCGCGCAGCGCGGCCGAATTGAGAAGGCTGATGGCGCGCGTCCAGTCCTTCGCCTCGATTGCCTTCGCCCCGGCCGCGTAGTCCGGATCGAGGCGCGAGAGCTCGTCCTCCCCCGGCTCGGCCTTCACCGCCATCGCGACGGTGAAGGCGAGTGCGAATGCGAGCGACCGCCTCACTGCCTTGCGGCGAGGGCCTGCCGGGCCTCCATGATCTCCGGGCGCTCGCTGTCGGCTTCCTGAGTCAGCCGCGCGAGCTGACTCCAGTAGCCGGCCGCCTTCTTCTTCTGCCCGGCCGCGTCGGCCGCCTTCGCCGCCCCGTAATAGCCGCGCAGCCGGTTCGGCGCCGCCTTCATCGCGGCCTCGTACTCCTTGAGCGCCGCAGCCGCCTCGCCGTGCTGGCGCAGCATATCGCCGAGCAGCTCGCGCATCGGGTAAAGGCGGTTTTCCATCGCCACGTGCTTCTCGGTCGAATCCTCGAGGTCGGCGGCGCCGCGCATCAGCTTCAGCGCCTCCGCTCGGTTGCCCTGCGCATCGGCCGCCCACGCCTGTGCCGCGAAAACGAGAACCTCCGTCTGCTCGGTCCAGTAGGACTGGCGCGCCTTTTCGTGCGCAGCGCTCAGCTCTTTCAGGCGGACGATCTCCGCTTGCGCGGCAGCCGCGTTGCCGCTGCGCGCCGCTCCCATGGCGCGCGCAAAGTGCGTAATGGCGTCGGCGTACGGCCACGGCGAGCCGAGAGGCTGTAGCTCGGCAGCGCCCTTCCAGTCCTGGCGCTCCAGGTAGTAGCGCGCGGGCACGGCGGCGCGCGCCGTGTTGCCGGCGTGCACCGGGCCGATCACTTTCTTAAGCGCCGCGTTCTCGTCAATCAGCGCGCGCGCCGCGCGGTCCTGGCCGAGCTGCAGATACGCGTACTGCATGAAGTCGTAGGCGTGCGGCACCCCGGCGAGCTGGCCGTCGAGGTTCACCTCCCTGGCGTATTCCTGCGACACCTTCACGGAGCTCTGGTTCGAGACGATCGATTCCTTCCACATGCCGACCATCGAGTAGATGTGCGAGGGCATGTGCTGGGCGTGCGGCGCGGAAGGCGCGATGCGCGCGTACTTGTCCGCCGCCGGGATGCCCTTCTTCGCGAGCGGCGCGAAGTCGTAGCTGTGGATGAGATAGTGCGTAATCCCGGGATGGTCGGGATACAGCTTGTCCAGCGGCTCGAGGATCTTGATCGCCTCAAGCAGGGGCTTCATGTCCTTGTGATCGAAGACCTCGTTCAGCGCCAGCGCGTGGAAAATCTTGGCCTCGGGATCGTCGGGATATTTCTTCGCGAGCGCCCCCATCGCATTGGCATAGTTCTTCGACCGCGTCTCCTGGTCCACGCGGTCGTAGTCCTTGTAGAACTCCTTGATCGCGGCGAGCCAGTCGCGTTCGCGCTCGGTCTTCGCGCCGATCTGCTCGCCCTTCTCCACCGCGTCGAGGCCGCGCTTCAGCGTCGCGGCGTCGAACGGACCGACCAGCGGGTTCGGGCGCGTCGCCACCGCCAGGCCCCAGTACGCGATCGCGCAGGACGGATCGGTCTGCGGGACGGCGGCGAAAGCCTTCACCGTCTCGGGAAACCAGAACGAATGCAGCATCGCGAGCGCGCGCTCGAATTCCTTCTGTGCCTGCTCGTTGCAGGACGTCTTGAAAAGCACGCGGCCGAGCTTGTCGCCTTTGGCGCGCAGGTCGTCATCGGCGTGCGCGAGCACTGCTCCCGTAGCGAATGCCAGTACCGAGCCTGCGACCACCCCGCTGATCCGGACGTTCATGCTGACCTCCTTAACTGATTTACAAGCGTTGCAGATCGAGCCGTTTCCGATCGCCGCTCCAGGCGCGCGCGAGGTACTTCTCGGCTTCGCGCGCTTCGTCGGCCATGCCCTGGCGTTCGAACGTCGTCTTGAGCCCGTAGAGCGACCAGGCGTTGTTCGGCGTGCGCGCCAGGCTTTCCCGGAACGCATCGCGCGCGCGCTGCGTGTCGCCCTTCAGCAGCAGCACGGCTCCGAGCGTCTGCCGCACCGGGTAGTACCAGTATGGCGGCTCCATGTACGGGAGCGCGTCCTGGAGGGCCACCGCGGCTTCCAGCTCGCGCACCGCGCTATCGAGGTCGTTGCCCGCCTGCGCGATGCGCGCGCGCAGCACGTGTGCAGCGATCAGCCCGACCTGCTTCGCCGGGATGCCCCAGGCGTTGAATGCGCTGTAGTCCGCCGTGTTGATGATGCGCTCGATGTCGGCGAGCTGTGTGCGCGCCGCTTCGCGATTTCCAGTCTGAGCGAACGCCACTCCCCGCGCGTAGCGCCACGCGACCTGGAGATACGGCAGCTCGGCGCCCGGATCCGGCAGCGCCAGCACCGTCGCGAGATCGCTGAACTGCGCGTGTGCCCAGTACGGGCCGGCCTTCATCGGCACGACGAGCGGCACCGCCTTCGCGACCTCATCGGGAATATTGCGCGCAAGCTTGCCCGCCGCATCGACGACGATCGCGGCTTCGCCCGAGAGCTGCGCCGACACCATGATGAAGTGCAGGTTGTGCGAGTAGTAGCCGAGCGGATAGACGCCTTGCGGCTGGAACTGCTTGATGTACGCCTCGTCCACTTTCGCCGCGACCTGGTTGGTCGCGAGCGAGTCCTTGTACCGCCCCAGCCGGTAATAGATATGCGCCGGCATGTGCACGAGGTGGCCGGCATTCGGCGCGAGCTTCGCGAGCTTGTCCGCGTACGCCTCCGCGCGCTTGGCATCCGCCGATGCTTCCACCGCGTGGATGTAGAGGTGGATCCCGCCGATGTGGCTCGGATCCTTCTTCAGCACCGTCTCGAGCGTCTGCACGAGCGGCGCGACGATCGCGCGCGGCTTCGCGCCGCCCGCCTCCCAGTAATTCCAGGGCGAGCGATCCATCAGCGACTCGGCATAGAGCGCGAGCACGTCGATGTCGTCCGGAAACTTGGCGGCGGCGGCCGCCATCGCGTTGGCATAGGCCTCGTCGAGCGCCGGCCGCTCGAGGCGCGGATCGTCGCTGTAGCGCGCGCTGACGGCGGTGATCAGCGCCTGCTCGCGCGGTGTTGCCTTCGCTGCCAGCGACTTGGCCTTCGCCGCGGCCGCGACCGCCGGCGGGCTCGCCTTCGGATCCATCGGCACGTTGATGTTCGGCCCGAGGACATAGGCTTCGCCCCAGTAGCACATCGCGCACTGCGGGTCGTGGCGCTGCGC
>DASSLQ010000012.1:0-6999 GCA_035689325.1 Burkholderiales bacterium
TCCAGCGCATGCCAGGCGTTGGGCGCGATCTGGATGCCGGCGCCGATCTCGCCGAACTGCGGCGCCTGCTCGAGCACCACGCTGCTGAAGCGTTTGCGTGCGAGCGCCAGCGCCGCGGCGAGGCCGCCGATGCCGCCGCCGGCGATGATGACGGGCTCTTTGTTCCTAGAGGAGGATGGCGATGCCATCGAGCTCACCTTCCGAATTCACGAGGTCCACGCGCTTGTGCGCGATGCGGAATGTAGCCCCCTCATTTCCCTTATGGTGGCGCAGCCGATGCTCGACAAGGGCGCCATACAGCCGCTGTTTCTCGTTGCGGAACTCGACCACCGTGAGCGTCGAGCCGACGCGCAGCTCGCCGTTCGCGCTGCCGAGCTCGACCACGTTGCTCACCTGGTGCACGGTGCGCGCGAGCGGCTGTCGCGCATGGGCGCGCGGATGGCGGAGTTGCCTTACGCGCAGCTCCAGCAGCGTGCGATCGTCGTGGATGATCGAGGAAGTCTCGTACGGATCCCTTTGACCCTGCTCGAGCGGGATCCAGTAGGTCGCATCGTCGGTGAAAAGCGCGAGCCAATCCTCGTACCGCTGGGTGTCGAGCAGCCGCGCCTCGTGATACAGGAATTCCTCAGGCGTCACGCGTCATGTACTGCAGCCAAGCCTGCATCTGACCGCGGATGAACACTTCGCTCGTGCCGGTCGCGCCGCGCCGGGCGCCCGTCTCGTCGACGTCGCGCCCGTAGCCGCGGCCGATGTAGACCCAGTCCGGCGCGCCGGCGCAAAGGCCCTGCTGGATGCGTTCATAGACCTCCAGGTCGTCCGTCAGCACCCACGAGCCGGTGCCATTCACCACGTTCGCGAACGCGACCGTGTCGCGGAACATCTTCGCGGGCGCCTGCGGCATGCGGAACGAGTACGTGTAGACGACCGAGCGATCGACCGCCAGCGGATGGATGATGCGCAGCTGCCGGAACTGGCTCATGAACGAGCAATTCGGGTAGATGATGGTGTTCCAGAGCGTGACGCGCAGGATGCGATCGGCTTCCTGCTGTCCCAGCCGCCGCGCGAGCGCGGCGCGATATTCGTCGAACGCCGGGTTGCCAAGCCCCGCGACCAGGCGATCGTCGTCGTGGTAGTCGCCCATGTAGCCGTGGCCGCGCGGCGTCGTCCAGATGCCGGTACCTTCCCAGACGGCGTCCGGCGCCCCGTTCTGGCGCATCTGGCGCACGGCGATGTCGTAGTAGTGCTCTTCGCCGGGCTTGCCGGGATCCGGCGCGTTGCGCGCGACGGCCACTGACGATGCGTGCACCCACGCCGGGTGCGCGCCGTCGAGATGGTTTTCGAGCATCAGCTTCCAGTTGCCGTTGTACGCATGCTTGAAGACGCCGCCCGCCACTTCCAGCTCGCCGCCGGGCGCGCGATCGACTAAATCGTCGAGCGAGGCGCGTGCCGGTCCGAGAAATTCCGCGAGCGGCTCGGCGCTTGGCGCGAGCGAGGCGAAGATGAAACCACGGTACACGCTCACGCGTGGCACCGCGTGCAGGCGCAGCTCCGTGAGCTTGCCGGGCGCGTAGCCCGAGGCGAAAGGGGCGGCTTTAAGCGTGCCGGCGCGGTCGTAGCTCCAGCCGTGATACGGACAGACGAAGCGCTCGACATTTCCTCTGCCCTCGGCGCACACCATGGAGCCGCGGTGCGCGCAGCGATTGACCAGCACCCCTATTGAGCCATCATCCTGACGTGCGACGATGACCGGTTCGCGCCCCATGCGCGTCGTGTAGTAGTCGCCGCTCGCGCGCACCTGGCTTTCGTGGCCGAGGACCAGCCAGGCGCGGCCGAAGATGCGCTCGAGCTCGAGGTCGAAGATCGCGGGGTCGGTATAGAGCGCGCGATGCACACGGTCGGGCTGCACCAGCATCGCGAGCTGCTCGTTGGCGGCCATCCGCGCTTATGGTAAACCGGAAGCCGAAGGAGACACCGACATGAAGATCGTCCGGCGCGCCGTCGCGCTCGCCGCCTGCATGCTCGCTGCGTGCGCACCGCAACCGCCGAGCACGCCGCAACCGCCCAGTACGGCGCAACCGCCGAGCACGCCGCCCGAGCTCATCCTCTACAACGGCAAGATCATCACCGTAGATCCTGCGTTCTCGCTCGCGCAGGCGGTGGCGATCTACGGTGATCGCTTTGTCGCCGTGGGCACGAACGACGCGGTGCGCCAGAGCGCCGGTGCGAGCACGCGGCAGATCGACCTCGGCGGCCGCAGCGTGATTCCCGGCTTGATGGATGGCCATCTGCACAACGCGGGCGGCGGGCCGGGAGTGAATCTGGCGCGCGTGCGGAGCATCGACGAGCTGCTCGCCGCCGTCGAGGCGCGCGCGAAGAAGGCGCAGCCCGGCGAGCTCGTCGTCTCGAACAGCGACTGGCACGAGGCGCAGCTGCGCGAGAAGCGCCTGCCGCACCTCAGGGAGCTCGACCGGGTCGCACCGAGGAATCCCGTGGTGCTGGTGCGCGGCGGCCACGAGTACATCATCAACAGCGCGGCGGCGAGCCGCTGGAGCATCACCCGCGACACCAAGAGCCCGGCAGGCGGCGATATCGGCCACGACGCCAACGGCGAGCTGAACGGCGAGCTGGTCGACACCGCGCGGGCGCTGGTGCACCTGCCGGCGGCCGGACCGCTCAATCCCACCATCATCGAGCGGCAGATGCGCCTGCTGAATAGCGTCGGCCTCACCAGCATCCGCATTCCGGGCTCGTTCCAGTTCGGCGGCGACCAGGTCGCGGCGTATCGCATGTTCCAGGACCTGAAGCGCGAGGGACGCCTGACGATGCGTGTGAACTACCTGATGCGCATCTTCGACTTCTCGAGCGTCGAGCGGATGCGCACGCTCATCGCAAGCTGGAACATCAAGCCGGACGAGGGCGACGAATGGCTGCGCATCGGCGGCATGAAGACGCTGGTCGACGGCGGCTTCGAAGGCGGCAACATGCGCGAGGCGTACGCCGAGCCCTACGGCCGCGGCGGCAAGTTCAAGGGCATCGAGGTAGTGCCGCGCAGCCAGTACATCCCGGTGGTGCTGGAGCTCAATCGCCTTGGCTGGCGCGTCGCCACCCATGCCGTGGGCGATGCCGCGGTCGATGAGGTGCTCGACGCGTATGAAGCGGCGGATCGCGAGCGCTCGATCAAGGGCAAGCGCTGGACCGTCGAGCATTTCTTCATCGCCAAGCCCGATCAGTTCGCGCGCGTGCGCGCGCTCGACCTCGCGATCTCGGCGCAGGATCATCTCTATCTCGCCGCGCCGAGCGTCGCCAAGTACTGGGGACGCAGCCGCGCCGAGCAGGTGACGCCGATGCGCACCTTCCTCGACCAGGGCTTCCTCGTCGCCGGCGGCACCGATTCGCCGGTGATTCCCTACAACCCGTTCTGGGCGATGTACCACTTCATCACGCGCGACACCATCTCCGACGGCGTCTACGGCGCGAACCAGCGCATCAGCCGCGAAGAGGCGCTGCGCGTCTACACGATCAACAACGCACGCCTTACGTTCGAAGAGAACCTCAAGGGCTCGATCGAGCCGGGGAAGCTGGCGGATCTCGTCATCCTCTCGGCTGATTACCTTACCGTACCGGAGAAGGAGATCGAGCAGCTCAAGCCCGTCGCCACCATGGTCGGCGGGCGCTTCGTGTACATGGATCGCGCGTTCCGGCCGCAATAGCGGTGAGCGCGCGGCACATCGGCATCGTCGCCTGCTCCGCGGAGGGCGCCGCGCTCTGCTACCGCACGATCGTGCATGAAGGCGACGCGCGCCTCGGCGGCCATGGGCACCCGGAAGTCACGCTCAGCTCGCTCCCGCTCTCGCGCTACATGGAGCGCATCGCGCACAACGACTGGCCGGGCGTCGCCGAGCTGATGCTCGAATCGGCGCACAAGCTCGCCGCCGCCGGCGCCGACTTCCTGATCTGCCCGGACAACACGCTGCACCAGGCGCTGCCGCTCGCGGCGCCGCGCTCGCCGCGGCCGTGGCTGCACATCGCCGAGGTGGTAGCCGAAGAAGCCCACGTGCGCGGCTATCGGCGTCTGGGCATCCTCGGCACCCGCTGGCTGGTGGAGAGCGACGTCTATCCGGCGGCGCTCGCCGCGCGCGGCGTGCGATTCGTGCTCCCCGAGCCGGCGGAGCGCGAGGAGCTGAACCGCGTCATCATGGACGAGCTGGTGCGCGGCATCTTCCGGCCCGAGGCGCTGGCTTTCCACCAGCGGGTGATCGAGCGCATGCGGCGCGCGGACTGCGATGCGGTGGTGCTCGGCTGCACCGAGATTCCACTGCTCGTGAACGACGGCACCTCGCCGCTGCCGACGCTCGATTCAACCCGGATCCTTGCCCGGGCCGCGCTTCGCCGGGCGCTGGAATAGTAGGGCCAAGGTCCAATACCTTGGTACAAGCGTTGTGCCTAGAGTGCGATGGGCCGGTTCGGGTAATAGACGGGAGGCTCATCTGAAAATTCAACTACTGCTCGCCGCAACCCTCGTCGCAGCCGCAGCGCATTCCGCGCCGCAGAGCGATTTCGACAAGCGCATGAGCTACGACGGGCTCGTGCCAATCCAGGTGAAAGGCATTTCGCTTGCGTACAAGCGTCCCGGCGCAACGCTCGCGGGTTATCAGCGGGTGAGGATAGACCCGGTGGAGGTCCGGTTCGACAAGAATTGGAACCCGACCCGAACCGGCAGCCGAACCCCAGTCAGCGCCGAGCAGCGCGAGGAGATCCGCAGCGGGCTGGCGAAGCTGGTTTACGAGCAGTTCGTAAAGGGCTTGACGGCGCAGGGCCGCTATCCGGTCGTGAACGAGTCGGGCCCCGACGTGCTGCGGCTCAGGATTTTCATCGTCAATCTGTTCATCAATGCGCCGGACAGCGCCTCGGCGGGGCCTTCGTACTCGTTCGTCATGTCCGCGGGAGAAATGACGCTTTTCATGGAGTTCTACGATTCCGAATCGGGCCAGATCCTGGCGCGCGTCGTCGACCGCAGGCAAGCCAGCTCCGGCGCCGCCGCGGGCATGGCGAATCGGGTCACGAACATCGCCGAGGCCGAGGACATCGCCGCGGAATGGGCGCGCATCCTGCGTAACGCGTTCGACCGCGCGCACGCGGCGAAGAACTAGAGTCCGCTTGCGGCCGATAGCAGATCACAGGGAGGGTGCGGTGAATCATGTGGTGATGCGCTGCCTGGCTATTCTGACGTTCGCGGTTCTGCCGGGCTGCGCCACGAGCCGGCTCGTGACGCAGCAGAGCAACCCCGACTACGTCGGAAAGTCATTCAATAGCGTCATGGTAGTGGGTGTGACGTCGGACGAAATTGTCCGCCGCACGTTCGAGGATCGGGTGGCCGCGCTGCTGGACAAGCGTGGGCTGAAGGGGATCCCGGCCTATTCGGTGGTCGGATCGCGCGGCAAGGTCGAGGAAGCGGGCCTGCGGGAAGCCATAGCTCGGTCGGGAGCCGAAGGCGTACTCATCACCCGAGTGACCAGGGTGGAGCGCGAGTCGGGAACTGTGCCCGGCGCTACGGTCGGCGTGGGGTTATATGGCTACTACGGCGGGGTCTGGGAGACGGTCACGACAGCGCCACAGCAGATTAGCGGCCCGTCGTGGACCCTTTCCGAGACGCGGCTGTTCGACGCGAGGACCGGCGCGCTGGCCTGGACTGGAATTGTGGACACGAGGGAGAACGACGATCTCGGCGCGGCAATGACCCAGTACGTCAATATCATTTTCGATGCCATGGTAAGAGATCGTGTTCTCTAGACTGCGGAGGACCTCGTGAGAGATGCCGCTCGCTTCGCCCCGCTCGTCGTACTGCTCAGCGCTGCCGCTCTGCTGCAGGGCTGCGCCACGGAGCCCGTCACGACGCTCGAAATGACCTGGGTGAGCCCGCAATTGCCGCAGGAGCCATTCAAGAGGCTGCTGATCATCAGCGTGGCGCGCGACGAGTTCGTGCAAATCGCGTTTCAGGACCAGATGGCCGCCGCGCTGAAGGCTCGTGGCGTGAACGCCGTGGCGTCGAAGCGCTATTTCAGCAGCGACACCGAGGCCGAGAAGGCGCGCTTCAAGCAGAGCATCGACGATTCGGGGGCCGATTTTGTTCTCATCGCGCACGTGACCGGCAGGGACACAAAGACGCGGGATGACCGATTCATGACCGTCGGGGACGCTACTGGTATCTACACCGCCTACGACCGGTACGTCTCCGTCGCGCGTTCGCAGAGTGACTACTCGCGCGAGACCGTGACCGCGGAAGTCTCGATCTTCAGGATACAGGGAGAGAAGCTGATCTGGTCGGCAAGGACCCGGACAGCTAACCCCCGCGTTACCACCGGAGAGGACTTCGCGCCGCACTACATCGCGGTCATCCTCGAGGCCATGAGAAAGGACAAGCTGCTCTGACCTAGATCTGCCTAGGGGGCTGCGTTCGGGACGCAGCTTTCCTATGTCTGCTGTGGCCGAAACCGGACCTGAACTAATGTGTGCTTACGACCCAAGGCAATGGGATGGACCCCTCCTCAACCTAAACGGCATCTAAGTGCCAGACTGGAAGTGTGAGCAACCAGTCGATAGGAGGGAGGGGTCGCATGAAGCTTATTCGCGTTGGGATCGATTTGGCAAAGAACGTCTTCCAGGTGCACGGTGTTGATCGCAGCGAGAAGGTGACGTGGCGCCGGCGTCTGCGGCGTGAGGAGTGGGTCAACGTTGTGCGCGAGCGCGCGGAGCCAGGCTGCGAGATCGGCATGGAGGCTTGCGGTGGAGCACATCACTGGGCGCGCGAGCTGCAGAAGTTGGGCTACAAGGTGAAGCTGATAGCGCCGCAGTTCGTGAAGCCCTACGTGAAGAGCAACAAGAATGACGCGGCTGACGCTGAGGCGATCTGCGAAGCGATGGCGCGGCCAGGAATGCGCTTCGTGCCGGTGAAGACGGTGGAGCAGCAAGATATCCAGGCGGTGCACCGCGTGAGAGCGA
>DASSLQ010000013.1:0-28245 GCA_035689325.1 Burkholderiales bacterium
TGCAGCAGCACCCGAAGCAGTGGCGCGGCGTGCACGGGCTGTGGGACCTCGTGCGCGAGGCGACGGAGGCGGGCGAGCTCAGGCTGCCGCGCGAGGACATCCTCTTCTTCGCTACGCCGCATGAGGACGAAGTGAGCGTCAATAGCACGCGCGTGACCCGGGTATTGGGGACGGACGTGTGGGACCTCAGCTTCGCCGAATGGGCGAGCCGCAAGCAGATGCGCCAGATCGCCGAGTTCCTGCGCCGATACGTCCCCGGATTCGAAAAGTCCTATGTAGCGCAAAGCGGCGTGCAGGTCGGCGTGCGCGAGACGCGCCGCATCATCGGCGACTATCAACTCAGCGCCGACGATGTGCTCGCCGCGCGCAAGTTCGACGACGCGGTGGCGCGCGGCGCCTATCCGATCGACATCCACAACCCGACCGGGAGCGGCACGGTGCTGAAACGCCTGCCGCCGGGCGAAGCCTACGACATCCCGCTGCGCTGTCTGCTGCCGAGAAACACCGAGGGGCTGATCGTCGCCGGGCGCTGCATTTCCGGCACGCACGAAGCGCACTCGTCCTATCGCGTCATGCCGATCGTGATGGCCACCGGCCAGGCGGCCGGCGTGTGCGGCGCGCTCGCCGCGCGGCGCGGCGTGATGCCGCGCGAAGTGCCGGTGCGCGAGGTGCAGCGCGAGCTTCTGCGACAAGGCGCGAGCCTGCGCGCGGATCTGCAGCGCGAGAAACAGGCCGCGGCGTAATTGTTTGTGAGTTGTAGTGGAAACGGCGATATGGAGGCGCGCGCCGCTTCGCTACCATGCGGTGCCGCGATGCAAAACATATCTGGGGAGGAGCCCCGCATCGTCACGGACACGGTACCGGTCGCAGCAGTGCGCTGCGACCGCGACGGCCGCTTCGTCTGGGTCAACCCGACCTTCGCCAGGTGGGTGGCGCGGCAGCCACGGCAGATCCTCGGACTGCGCGTCGGCGAAGTGATCGGCGCGCGCGCCATGAGCGAGATCGAGCCGTTCGTCGCGCGCGTGCTCGCCGGCGACCCGGTGCAGTTCGAGCGGCTGGTCGAGCTGCCCGGGCTCGGGCGTCACTGGATAAAGTGGGCGTATACGCCGACGTTCGATGCGGCCGGGCGCGTGGAGGGCTGGGTCGCCACCGGCATGGACATCCACGCCACGAAGCAAGCCGACCGCAAGCGCGACGAGTTCCTTGCCACGCTTGCGCATGAGCTTAGGAATCCGCTGGCGCCGATCCGCAACGCGGTAGCCATCCTCGGACGCAAAGGGCCGAACGACCCGGAAGTGGCGTGGAGCCAGGGCGTGATCGAGCGCCAGGTCGACCAGCTCTCGCGACTGATCGACGATCTGCTCGACATCGAGCGCATCTCGCGCGGGCAGTTCCCGCTGCAGCGCGAGGGCGTGCCGCTCGAAGTCACGATCGACATGGCGCTCGAGGCGAGCCGGCCGGTCATCAATGCCGCGGGCCATCATCTGTCGGTGCTGCTGCCAAGCGAGCGCGTCATCATCGACGCCGACCCGGCGCGCCTCGCGCGCGCCTTCTCGACGCTCCTCAAGAACGCCTCCCGGCATATGCAGGCGCGTGGATCGATCAACGTCACCGCCACGGTCGAGAGCGGCGCGGTGCTCGTGCGTATCGAGGACACGGGCGTCGGCATCGATCGCGACACGCCCGCGGGCGTCGGTCTCACGCTGGTGCGCGGCATCCTCGCGCTCCACCAGGGAAGCCTCGAGATGCGGCCGCTCGACTCAGGCACGGGTACCGAGGCGATCGTGCGGCTGCCGATCACGAGCGGCGCGCCGGCCACGGAGTGGCGCGCGAGCGCGGCCGACGCGGCGCCGGCGCAGCCGGTGCGCATCCTGGTCGCCGACGACAATCGCGACACCGCCGATTCGCTGCAGCGCGTGCTCATGCTCTACGGGCACGAGGTGCGCGTCGCGTATGACGGCGCCGCCGCGCTCAGCGTCGGCGAGCAGTTCAGGCCGCGCGTGGCGATCCTCGACATCGCGATGCCGGGCACCAACGGCTACGAGGTCGCGCGCGCGCTGCGGTTGCGCCATGGCGGCGAAGTCACTCTGGTTGCGCTTACCGGCTGGGGACAGGACGCCGACCGGCGCCGCGCGCTGGAAGCCGGCTTTGATTACCACTTGATCAAGCCGGTCGATCCCAACGAGTTGAACACGCTGCTCGGGCGCCTGACCCGGCAGTAAAGCTCAGTGATCTTCGATGTGCGGGACGTTGTCTTCGGCCGGCCCGCCCGTGTCCGGGTCGATCCAGTCGTTCACGCCGAGCTCGGACTCGGCTTCCTGCAGCGCGCCGGGAACTTCCACATCGTCTTCCTCGGTGGCGCCATCGGCCAGCATGTCGGCTTCGGCCTCGGCGAGCGTGGCGAACGGGCCGTGCGACTCGTCCTTGCGCGCCTCCCAGTAGAAGCCGTCGGCGCGCTCGATCACGCGGCCGGCCACCGGCGCGGCCTGCTTGAGGGGCGCTTCCTCTTTGCGCGCGGCGCTACGCCGCTTTGCCGGTTTCGAGCTGGTCGCTTTGCGCTTGCGCGGCATGGACGCATCCTACGACAAAATCGGCGCGCATGGCGCAAGACTCTCAGGCGACTTCACGCTTGTCGTCGACCTGCGGCGCAGCGGCGGCTTCGGCGGCGAGCAGCTGCGCGATGTCGCGCCGGCCCTGCTCGGTGAGCGCGATCAGCTTCTTCTCGTCATGGCGGTGCGGCGCATTTTCGGCGATCTGCCGCTCGTCGTATTCGCGGAAGCGCTCGACGATGCGCTGCGCGTTTTCGGGCGTGTAGCCGAGCGCGGCGAGCAGCCTGGTCGCCGCCTCGAGCGACGCGGCGAAAACCTCGCGCACGAACGCCACGCCGAGCTCCGCATACTCGTAGCCGTCCGTGCGGCTATGTGCGCGCACCAGGAGCTGCACCTGCGGAAAGCGGGCGCGCACGCGCTTGACGAGCCGCATCGCCGCCTCGGCATCGTCGATCGCGACGAGCAGGAGCCGCGCCTGGCGGATGCCGGCCGCTTCCAGCAGGTCCATGCGCGTCGCGTCCCCGTAATAGGCCTTCCAGCCGAAGCGGCGCACGATGTCGATCTGCTGCGGGTCGTGGTCGATGACCGTGGCGCGGATGCCGAGGCCGCGCAGCACGCGCGTCACCACCTGCCCGAAGCGGCCGAAGCCGGCGATGATCACCGGATTCGCCTCGGCGATGCGATCGGCCGCGCGCTCGACCTGGCGCTCGGCGCGCGCGCGGTAGCGCATGTAGAGCATCATCAGGAGCGGCGTCGTCAGCATGGACGCCGCCACCGTCGCGTTCAGCACCGCGATGGTGTCGGCCGGCAGCACGTGCGCCGCGGCGGTGAAGATCACGAACGCGAATTCGCCCGCCTGCGAGAGCGCCACCGCGAACAAGCCGGCGTCGGTCGGCTTGCAATAGCCGAAGAGCCGCGCCATGCCGAAGAGCAGCACGGTCTTCAGCGCCACCATGCCGAGCGCGAGCCCGATGATCACCTGCGGCATGCGGACGAAGAGGCCAAGGTCCACCGACATGCCGACCGCGATGAAGAACAGCCCGAGCAGCAGTCCCTTGAACGGATCGATGTCGAGCTCGAGCTCGTGCCGGTACTCGCTTTCGGCGAGCATCACGCCGGCGAGGAAGGCGCCGAGGCCCATCGACAGCCCGACGGCATTGGAAAGCACCGCGGTGCCGAGCACGAGGAAGAGCGAGAAGGCGACGAACACTTCGCGCAGGCGCGTCTCCGCGATGTAGCGCAAGAGCGGCCGCACCAGGAGCCGCCCGGCGGCGATCAGCGCGACGATGAAGGCAATCGCCTTGGCCGCGCCGATCCAGTGGAAGGTTTGCGCATCGCCGCCGATGAACGCGAGCGCCAGCAGCAGCGGGATGACCGCCAGATCCTGGAAGAGCAGCACCGCGAACGACGCCTGGCCGCCCGGCGTCGGCAGCAGGTTCTGCTCCTGCAGGATCGCAAGCCCGATCGCGTCGGAAGACATGGCGAGCGCCATGCCGGCGACGATGCCGACGATCAGCGGCTGCCCGAAAGCGAAGGCGACGAGCGCGATCGCCGCCGTCGTCAGCACGACCTGCGCCGTGCCCAGGCCGAAGATCGCGCGGCGCAGCTGCCAGACGCGCGTGGCGTTGAGATCGAGGCCGACGAGAAAGAGCAGCAGCACGATGCCGAGCTCGGCGAATTGCAGCGCCGTCTCGGCGTGCGTGATGAGGCGCAGGCCGAACGGGCCGATGACGATGCCGGCAATGAGATAGCCGAGCACCGCGCCCGCGCCGAGCCGCGTGAAGATCGGAACCGCGATGATCGCCGCGCCGAGATAGATGAGCGCCTGCTGCAGAAAGCCGTTGGTGGCCATGGTTAGAATGTTCTCATGGAACAAAAGCCGGTCGATGTCGGGCAATTCAAGACCGGCATGCGCACGCTCGCCGGCGCGGTCAACATCATCACCAGCATGCACGCCGGGCACCGCTACGGCATGACCGCCACCGCGGTGTGCTCGGCGAGCGCCGAGCCGCCCACCGTTCTCGTCTGCATCAACAAGCTCGCCGCCACGCACAATGCCGTGTCGAAGAGCAAAGTGTTCTGCGTCAACGTGCTGCGCGCCGACGACTGGCAGCTCTCGACGGCGTTCAGCGGCGCGCAGAGCGCCGACAGCCGCTTCAAGAACGGCAACTGGACGCGCCTCGTCACCGGAGCGCCGGTGCTGATCGAGGCGCTCGTGTCCTTCGATTGCCGCGTGGTGAAGACGCTGGCGCACGGAACACACACCGTGTTCCTCGGCGAGGTGGAGCAGATGCTGATCGGCCAGAAAGGCAAGCCCTTGCTCTACTCCGAGGGCCAGTACGCGAAGCTCGCGTCGCTCACGCTCGGCGAGCCGCTTCCCGAAGGGCTCGATTACTGGGGCTTCTAGACCGGCGCATTGCGGTGGTGGTGGCGGCGAGCTTCATCGCCGTCGCCGCGCGCATGAGTCTGGTGCAGTTCCTCGGCATCTATTTCGTGCATCGCGCGGGCATCGACGTCACCACCGTGGGACTCGCGTTTCTCTGCGAGAGCGCCGCCCGCGGCCTCGCCGCACCGTTGTTCGGCGCGCTCTCGGACCGGATCGGGCGCCGGCCGCTGCTCATCGGCTCGTCGATCGCCACGGCGCTCGTGCTGCCTGCCTTCCTGCTGGTGCACGATCCGCTGGCACTCTTTACCTGGAGCCTCGCGCTCGGCATTGCCGGCGCGATCAACATCCCGGTGTCGACCGCGCTGCTCCTCGATCTGGCGCCGCCAGCGCGTCGGCAATCCGTACTCGCGCTCAACTACACGACGATGAGCATCGCCTACACGCTTGGCGTGGTGCCGGCGGGCTACATCGCCGAGCAGGGCTACGGCATGCTCGCCGCGGCGAGCGCCGCCGGCTACGTGCTGGTGGCCGCGCTCTACCTCGCTGCGCTGCACGGAGCGCTGCCGCTCGAGAAGTCGGCCGCCGCACCGAGGTTGCTGCGCGATACGCTCGCGGCAGCCGCCGACCGGCGCTTCGCGCTCTTCGCTGCGATCGCGTTCGTCTTTCCGCTCAGCATGGGGATGCTCGTCACCGTGACGCCGCTCTATGCCACGGCTCGGGGCCTCGGCGAGAGCACCATCGGCCTCGTGCTCGGCGCGAACAGCATCCTGGTTGCAGCGCTTGCGCTGCCGGTCGCGACGCGCATCGAGGCGCAAGGCCCGTTCCGCCTGCTCGGCGCCGCGGCCGCGATCATCGCGGCCGCGCTCGCCTGCTTTGCGCTGATTCCCGGCGCCGCGACGGCTCTCCTCGTCGGCACGGTCGTCTACAGCTTCGGCGAAGTGGTGTTCAGCTCCGCGGTGCCGGCGGGCGTCGCGCGCCTGGCGCCGGCAGGGCGCCGCGGCGCCTACCAGGGCGCCTGGACGCTGGTTTCATCGCTCAGCCTCGGCAGCGCGCTCGCGCTGAGCGGCGCCATCAGCAAGCCGTTCGGCTGGCCAGCCGCCTGGCTCGCGTGCGCGGCGCTCACCCTGGTCGCTGCTGCTGCATTACACCTGTTGCGCTCGCGCTTTGCGAGCGTCGGTTAATTCGGCCAGCAGCTCGCGCTCGCGTGCCGCCGGATCGAAGCTGATCTCCCAGCTGAAGTGGGTCGCGCGGCTCTCGCGCTCGAGCAGCTCGTGCATGAGCTCCTTGCGCAGGCTGTCGCGCGTCGCGCCGAGATGAAGCAGCTCATCGTCGTCCCAGAGCTCGAACACGCCCGGCGTATCGGGCGCCGCTGCTACCAGGGCGGCGAGCACGAGCCATTTCGGGCTGCGGATCGCCATGCCGCGAGCATGCGCCCCGCCACCTTACGAAGCGCTTAAAACCCCTTTTCACTTAGCGAACGCAGGAATGCCACCAGGTCGCCGCGTTCGCGGGGTGTCAACTTGACTGCGCCATGGTGGCGCACGACGTCCTCGAGCGTGGCGAGGCTGCCGTCGTGCATATAAGGCGCGGTGAGGTCCACGTTGCGCAATCCCGGCACGCGGAAACCGCCGGCATCCTGCGACGCCGTGAATTGCGCGCCGGCATGGCAGCCGCTGCAGGCGGCTTTGCCGACGAAGAGCGCCGCGCCGCGCTGGGCGTCGAGCGGATAGCGCGCGGCCGCGGTCGCATCGCCGCGTGCCAGCGCGTCGCGGAACTCGTCGAACGGCGTGCGCCCGCTCACCAGCGTCTCCTGGAATGCGGCCAGCGCCTTGCCCACGTCGGCGAGCACCTCGCCATCGTCCCGCGGCACCGGCATGCCGAACGCGCGCTCAAAGTCAGGCGCGTAGCGAGCGCGAATCAGCGCCGCGACGTGCGACGGCGAAGAGCGCATTTCGCGCGGCTCGAGCAGCGGGCGGATGCTCTGCGACCAGAGAGTGTCGTGCGCGCCGTCCCAGCCGTAGCGGCTATAGAAGCCGACGTTCACGAGCGTCGGCGTGTTGCGCTCCAGCCTCTCGAGGCCGAAGCCGCGCTCGCGCGCATCCTGGAAATAACGGAACGGCTCATGGCAGCTCGCGCAGAGCAGCGATCCGGTGCCGGAAAGCCGCGGCTCGTAGAACAGTCGCTCGCCAAGCGCGATGGTTTGCGGTTTTTGCAGCACGCGCTTTGGCGGCCACGGGCCATGCGTGAGCAGGCGCGCCTTTTCCGGCGCCGAAAATGGCGCCTGTGCTTGCGCGACGTGCGCAAGCGCGAATAGCGCGATCGCTGCAGCGCTTCGCATACGCTGGTATTGTGCAAGAAAAGATGCAGGTTGCGCCGCCCCGCACGCTCACCGAGCTCTTCATGGGATTCCTCGCCATCGGCGCGCGCTCCTTCGGCGGCGTGATGCCATGGGCGTATCGCACGATGGTGGAGGAGCGCCGCTGGCTCTCGCAGGCGGACTTCGCCGAGACCATCGGGCTTTGCCAGTTCCTGCCCGGCCCCAACATCGGCAACGCGTCGATCGTGCTCGGCAAGCGCTGGTTCGGCGTTTCGGGCGCGGTGGTCGCGTTCCTCGGGCTGATGGCGCTGCCGTTCGTCTGGGTGATGCTGCTCGGCATCGTCTATCTCGAGTGGGCGTCGCACCCGACGGTGCGCGCGATCGTGACGGGCGTCGGCGCGACTGGCGCGGGGCTCTTCATCGGCACGGCGCTCAAGCTAGGAAGAGCGCTCGTGCGCAAGCCCGCGGCGCTCGCGCTGGTCGCCGCCTGCTTCCTCGCAGTCGGTGTCGCGCGCTGGTCGCTTCTCATCGTGATGCCGCTCGCGATTGTGCTGGGGGTGTTTCTCGCGCGGCGGCAGTGGCTGTGATCCTCCTCGACCTCGCGCTCACCTTCGGCGTGCTGTCGCTCATCGCCTTCGGCGGCATGCCCTCGGTGATGCCGGAGATGCAGCGCCTCGTGGTGGAGGTGAAAGGGTGGACCACGGACGCACAGTTCATCCAGCTCTTCGCCATCGCGCAGGCTGCGCCCGGGCCAAACGTGCTGATCGTGAGCCTGATCGGCTGGCGCGCAGCCGGCCTTGCCGGCGCGGTGGTGGCGCTCCTCGCGGTGTGCGCGCCCGCGGCCGTGCTCGCATGGTGGATCGCCGATCTATGGGAGCGCTTCAAGGATTCGCCGTGGCGCCGCGCGATCCAGCAGGCAATCGCGCCGCTGGTCGTCGGCCTCACGCTCGCCGGGGGCTACGTGCTCTGCACGCCGGCGGCGCCCGACTGGCGGCTGTGGGCGATCGCCGCTGGCGCCGCGGCTGCCATGCTGGCGCTGCGCGTAAATCCGCTCTGGCTGCTCGCCGCCGGCGGCGCGGCCGGCGCGTTCCTGCTCCAGTAAAAGCGAACGGGGCCAGGCTCGCGGGCCTGACCCCGTCATTTGCTGCACTCGTTGCGGCTAGATCGGGCGGATCACGCCGTCCGTGCCGACGCGGACCTTGTCGCCGCTCTTCCAGGAGACCTGGTCGCCGCTCTCGTCGGTGACCGCCTTGGTCGAGCCGTCGTTCATGCGCACCGTGATCTCGTACTTCTTGTGCTCGCGCGCTTTGCGCTCGATCTGGTGGCCGGCAACCGCGCCGACGACTGCGCCGACCGCGGTTCCCGCGCGGTTGCCGTCGCCGATCTCGTGGCCGAGCACCGCGCCGCCGACGCCGCCGGCGACCGCGCCGATGCCGGTGCCTTTACCGAGCACGTCGACTTCCTTCACTTCGACGATCGTGCCGCAGTCATGGCACACGGCCGCGACGTGCTGGCGCGGCTCCGCGGGCTTGGGCGCGGCGACGTGCTGGCGCTCGCGCGAGGCCTGCGGCGCGCTCGCCTTGTCCGACGGCGCGACCTCGGCGTTGGAGCCGGGCAGGTAGCCCGTGATCGCGGCCACCGCGACGCCGGCCGCGACGATCACCGCGACCGCGGCGCCGGCGAGCAGGGGATGCAGGCGGGCCTTGGCTTGCTCTTCCATTGTTTCCTCCGTATAGGCAAAAACGACTTGCAGGCGAAGCCTACTTGGCGGCCCCGGCTGCGTCTGTGACGGAACCGACGAACGGCCCGAGCCACTCGACTCGCGGGCAGTAAAAATTACCGGTCGTCGTGCCGCTCATTGTCGCGGCCGCACGTTACGCGCGAATGTCGCGAGTGCAACTTGCGTAACGACGTGTTACGCAGCTATTCGCGCCTCTCCGCGGAAAGCCGACGCCGGCCTGCTCCAAAGAGCGGTGCCAGCGAAGCTGATCCTGTAAACAACGCCGCGACGAGCCAGACCGCGGCTGCGACGATGGCGGCGATCGCCACCCAGTTGTATGCCTGCTGCCAGGCTTTGTTCATCAGCGGTCCCAGCACGAGAAGCGCCACGGCTTGTCCCGACGCAACGACGATCAATGTCGCCAGCGGGACAAGAATGCTCTTCAGCACATTCCAGCGCTCGTCGCCGGAAGGCAGCAGCGCTGCAGCGCGCCGCGCGATGAGCCACAGGACTGCGAGCGCACCGCCATAGCCGAGGAACTGCACCAGGCGCGCGGCGTTGAGTCCGCTCTTGCCCAGCTTCGTGGTTTTGAAGAGCTCCATCTCGCCCAGCGCCGCGGCAAGGACGAGCGCAAGGATGATCACGACAACATAGCGCAAGAGCCAGACCCAGCGTTCTTTCATGGCCTCTCCCTCCAGCGCGGGCGCGCTGGTGCAATACGTTCTTGTTAGTCGCCGGCGAGATTCAGGTTAGCAGACTTCACCGCGCCCCGCTGCGAGCGCGGCGCGCAGGCAAAAAGTCACGCTATCCGGGTTTGATGCCCGCGGCTTTGAGGACGGCGCGCCACTTGTCGATCTCGCTGCGGATGAAGGCATCGAACTCCGCGGGCGTGTTGCCGACGAGCTCGAGCCCTTGCGCGGCAAGGCGCGATTTCATCGCGGGTTTCTGGGCGATCTTCGCCACTTCCGCTTGCAGCCGCGCGATCACGGCGCTCGGCGTGCGCGCCGGCGCCGCGATGCCGTACCACCCGTAGGCCTCGTAGCCCGCGAGCCCACTCTCGCTGATCGTGGGGATGTCCGGCGCGAGCGCCGTGCGCTGCGCGCCGGTGACGCCGAGCGCCTTCAGCTTTCCGGCTTTCACGTGCGGCAGCGCGCTAATGTTTGAAACGAACATCACCGGTATCTGTCCCGCTAGCAAATCCGTGAGCGCAGGCGCCGTGCCCTTGTAGTAGATCGGGGTCAGGTCGATGCCCGCCATCATCTTGAAGAGCTCGGCGGCGAGATGCGGTGCGCTGCCCGCATCCGACGCGCCGTAGTCGATCTTGCCCGGTGCCGCCTTGGCCGCGGCAACGAGCTCCTGCACGGAGTTCGCAGCGAAAGCCGGATTCGCGAGCAGCACCATCGACTGCCGCCCGACCAGCGACACCGGCGCGAAATCGCGCAGCGTGTCGTAGGGCAGCTTGGCGATCAGCGTCGGATTGGTGGCATGCGTGATGTAGATGAACGCGAGCGTATGTCCGTCGGGCGGCGCCTTCGCCACCGCGTCGGTCGCGATGACGCCGCTCGCACCCGGCCGGTTCTCCACCACGATCGGCTGGCCGAGCGCGTCGCCAAGCTCCGGGGCCACCGCGCGCGCCAGCGTATCCGTCGGCCCGCCGGGCGGCACGCCCACCAGCATCTTTATCGGTTTGGCGGGAAAGGTCTGCGCCAGCGCCTGCGCAGCGATGAAGCCAAGCGCGGCCGCGATGACGCGTGTTGCTTTCATTCGGCGCGCCGGTAGACGTGCCGTTCGCGCGAGGCGAGGAGCGGCACCGCCTCGGCGAGGTACTTCTTGAAGTGCGGCGTCTGCTGGTGCGCCTCGAACGCTTTTTCGTCGTTGTAGATCTCGTAGAGCATGAGCTTGGTCTTGTCCTGCGGGTCGACCAGCACGTCGAACTGCCGGCAGCCCGGTTCCTTGCGCGCCTCGCGCGCGTTCGCGAGCACCTGCTTCATGAAACGCTCGACGCTGTCGGGCTTGACGCGAATGTTGACCACCAATACGAACATGCGGGACTCCTCGTGGACGTGAAAGCGAAGCTTACTTGGCTTCGGCGCCCTGCATCAGGAGCTGGACGAGCAGCTCGATGCTCGAGCGCGTCTTGCTGGTGATCGCAGTGAACTCGATGCCGCAGTGGTAGCGTTCGGCGCTCAGGCTGCATTTCTTGACGCGCCCGTAGATGTCGGCGGCGCGGTGGTTGACGAGCGGCAGGTCGATGTGGATCTTGACCTCGGCAGCCGGATCGAGCGGCTCGGCAATCTCGGCGAGCAGGCCATGGTAGCCGAGCACGCGTGCCACGCCCTCGTGCACCTGCGGCACGGTGATGTCGGCGTGGATCACCTGGTAGGAAAACCCGATCGCCACGTCGACGCGCGGGCTCTTGCGAATGTCGCGGCGCGGCACGGCCTTGCCGACGCCCGGCAGCTCGAGCAGCTCGCGCACCACGATCGGGTCCGCCTTGCCCTTCACGTACAGCGAGAACGGCTCGCCGGTCTTGACATGGCCGTTGCAGCGGCGGAAGGTGCTCTCGGAGAGCAGCACCTGCCCGCGCAGGCTGAACGCTTCGATGCGCGCGGCGAGCGCCACCTCTTCGCCGATCACCGTGTGCGCTTCGTAGAGCTCGGAGCCGAGCGTGCCGACGAGCACCGGTCCGGTGTTGATGCCGATGCCGAGATAGACCTCGGGCAGGGCGCTGTGGCGCTGCTGGGCGTTCAGCCGGTCCATCGCGATCTGCAGGTCCACCGCGCACGCCACGGCGCGCTCGGCCGGGTCGCGGCCCGACGGCGCCTCGCCGAAGCGCGCCATGATCGAGTCGCCCATGAATTTGTCGATCGTGCCCTCGTGCGCGAACACCACTTCCGTCATGGTGATCAGGCAGCGGTTCAGCACCTGCAGCACGACTTCCGGTGGATAGCGGT
This sequence comes from Burkholderiales bacterium, assembly GCA_035689325.1. GTDB lineage: Bacteria > Pseudomonadota > Gammaproteobacteria > Burkholderiales > SG8-39 > SCGC-AG-212-J23. Next base: position 11,927 of record DASSLQ010000013.1, read on the forward strand.
CGGAGATCGACATGAAGCCGCGCAGGTCGGCGAAGAGAATGGTGAGCTCGCGATAGGCGAAGCCGTCCTCGCCGTGCGGACTACCGCTCGCAACGTTGCGCAGGAGCTTGGAAAGCACCGCTTCGGCGGCGGCGCCGAGGCGCCGGCCGGTCTCGGCCGTGACGAGGCTCTGAATCCGATCTACGGCGCCCCGCAGATCCATGCCGCGTTATTCCCTTCTTATTGGATGAAGCGCGCGGATTCTGGCACATTCCCGCTCGGCCCGCTTTGAGCTAGAGCAAACCCGGCGGCACGTGCCGGAAGGGCAGCGCACTCAGATCCGCCGCGGCCGGCCCCGGCGTGTCGACCTCGATGATCGGATCGAACAGCGCGCCGAAGGCGGCGCGGAAATGGTTCTTTGCTTTCGCGCAGATGAGCTCCACCGCGCCGAGATCGATCCCATGCAGGCGGAAGTACTCCGGGTCATTGGGCGCCTGACACGAAGTGGTAACGATGACGCGCAGCGCGCCGCTTCTCAGCACCGTGGTACGGCCGAGGTTGACCTCCAGCCCGCGCTCCATCGGGCCCGCATTGCGAAAGCGTCCGTCGGTGACGCGCTCGACCTCTACCTCGAGCGCGACCGGCGGTCCCCACGCCGGCGCGAGCCGCCCGCCAAGCTGCACATGCATGCGCGTGCCGGTCGCGCAGCGGCCGACCAGCTCCGGATCCCAGAAGAAGGCGAACACCGCGCGCCGATTGCTTCTCCGTAGCTCGCTGAACAGGCCGGTGGTGTCGCCCACGCCCCCGGAGAGCGGATTGTCCGAGGGCTCGAGGATCGCTGCGGGCTTCGGCGTGCGCACGAGCCCGCGCAGCGCCTGCGCCGGCGTCGGCAGCCGCAGCGCGAAGCGCTCGCGCCGCGCGTGCATCTCGCGCGCGAGCTCGACAGCCACCGCTTGCGCGCTGCCGCGATCGCCATCCGCCGTCACTGCGACGGCTGCGCCTGCGCAAGGCGTGTCGCCGTAGGCGAAGCCGCCGAACGGCGTGGCATCGAGCACCGCGTCGCCGGTACTAGCCGCGGCCAGCGCCTCGATCTCGGCCATCGGGCCTGAGTCCGTGCGCATGTTGAAGCTCGGCAGGATCGCACCTGCCTTGACGACCGCGACCACCGGCCTGATCTCGCCGCGCAGCGCGCGCTCGAGGAGCGCGAGCGTCTTCCAGCCGGTCTCGTACATGTCGACATGCGGAAGCGTCTTGTAGCCGACCACGATGTCGGCGAGCCCGGCGATCGCGGGATCGAGATTCGCGTGCAGATCGAAGCTCACCGCGAGCGGCTTCTGGCCGAGCGCGGCGCGGGCCGTGCGGATGAGCTCGAGATCGGCGGCGAGCGTGCGCGTGCCGATGAGCGCGCCGTGCAGCGAGAGGTAGAGCGCATCGGGCTGCGCCGCGCGCACGCCATCGGCGATCTCGCGCATCATCCGCTGAAGATCGGGCTCCTCGACCGCGCCGCCGGGACCGGCCGCGGCGCAACGCAAATAGATCGGGGTCAGGGCGCTATTTCGCGCGAAGAAATCGACCGCCGCGCCGATTTCGGTGCGCGTGCCGCGATAGAACTCGGGGGCCGCGTCGCCCGCGTGCCATTCGCGCTGGCGAAAATCGGCGAGCCGCGTCGCGACCGGCGTGAACGAGTTTCCTTCGTGCCACAAACGCGCGATCGCGATGCGGAAGCTCATGGGTGCTTTGTTATAATGCCGCCCCTTCGCGCCCGTAGCTCAGTTGGATAGAGTACCTGGCTACGAACCAGGGGGTCGTGGGTTCAAATCCTGCCGGGCGCGCCAGATTGATAAAGGGGTTGTTTGCCACAGCCCCTTTTCTTTTGTGCAGGTACAGTCGCCTGCATGCACCGCCGTCGTTGGCGTTTCGCGCGCCGTGTCTTCAGGACGCTCTGGGCCGCGCCGCCCGCGATCGGTATCGGCGTTGGCATAGTCACGCTCCTCGCGCTCGCGTTCACAGTCAACTGGGCTTATCAGGTGGTGCGCAAGCCGGCAGAGCTCTTCTTTCCGGTGAGCGGGGCGCTCGCCAAGACACCTGCCGAGACCTGGCGGCAGTACGAGCCGATCTTCCGGGCGCACGCGACGCCGGTGATGACGCCCGAGTTCCTCGCCGCACTGGCGCAGGTCGAGGGCGCGGGAAATCCAGTGGCACGCACCTATTGGCGCTGGCGCATGACGAGCAACCCGGCGGAGATCTATCGCCCGGCCTCGAGCGCGGTTGGCATGTACCAGATCACCGACGCAACCTACGCCGAAGCGCGGCGCTACTGCATTCACGGCCACGCCGTCGCGCAGGACGGGCCGTGGCACGATCCGGGCTCGTGCTGGTTCAACAGCCTCTACGTGCGCGTCGTGCCGAGCCACGCGGTCGAGATGACCTCGGCCTTTCTCGACCGGCGCGTCGCGGAGACGCTCGAGCGCTATCGCCTCAAGCAGGCCACGCAGCAGCAGAAGCAGGATCTCGCGGCCGTCATTCATCTCTGCGGGGGCGCGGGGGGCGATGCCTACGCGAAGCGCCAGTTCCGCCTCGCCGCCGGCCAGCGCTGCGGCGACCACGATGTCCGGGCGTACGTAACGCAGGTCAACGCGATGAAGCGCGTCTTCCTGCAACTGGCAAATCCAAAAGCGCCAAGCTGAGGTTTCCGGCGTGGGGCGTCGCTCGATCCGCACAGCGGCGCAGCATCGTGCCGGGGATGGGAGAAGCCAAACGGCGACGGAGGGTCCTCGAAGGCCCTCTGTACCGTTCCGCTCCTACCTTCCTCTCACTGCATACTCGGCCAACGACTCGGATAAGCGCATCAGTTGAGTGCCAGTCGGCGCGCCATTGCCTTCGCGCCAGGAGGCAACCACCGTTTCGCTCACCCTGAGTCGGTCAGCGATTCGCTTCCGGCCCAATAGTTCTTCCGCCCGTTCAACAATAGCGCGACGCCTAGGCATCGCAGGCCAGCGCACGAAGCACCTTGTCTAGCCCATCTACGCTCAGGTCAATATCGAATCTTCCGGGCGCCTTATTCAACGGCTCCAGTCGAGCCCGGTTGTCCGGTTTCGCCTGCGCGTATGACTGGCGCCTGGGCACCCGCTTGCCGCGCTTTTCTTTTCGGATAGCCATGTTTCGTTGTCTTGTGGGTCGGCGGCCAAATCACGCAGTAAACGGCGTCCATGCTTAAGGCATGCTTAAGGGGCTAGAATTTTTCGTCTACAGGGAGGTTCACCCATGAAGAACACGCTTCTCGTTGCGACCGTTACTGCGACGGTGATATTCGGCAACACTGCGCTTGCCGCCGGCTACGATGATCAAGCAGCGCTCGCCGGGCTGAAGGAGGTCAAGGTGGCGTTCGATCTCACAGCGGGCGATGCCAAAGTGCTGCTCGCGCGGCTGAACATCATCGACGAGACGCGTCGGTCGCTGATCCAGCAGGGCGTGACGCCGCATTTCGTGCTGACCTTCCGCGGCCCGGCCACGCGGCTCGTACAGACCGACCAGTCGAAGATCAAGCCGGAGGACCGCGAGGGCGCGGCGAAGATCGCCGCCAGGCTCGCCGAAATGCGCCGCGCGCAAGGCGTCGACAACCTCGAGCAGTGCGCGGTCGCCGTGCGCGAGCAGGGCACGCGACCGGAGGACGTCGTGCCGTCGGTGAAGGTGGTGGGCAACGCCTGGATCTCGCTCATGGCCTACCAGGCGAAGGGCTACGCCTATATCGCGCCGTGACAGCCATGCGTCACCTTGCCTTCGTGCTACTGCTGCCTGCGCCCATCACCGCGCGGGCGGGGCCTGACATCTCCGCGCCGCTGGCGCACGAGCGCGCGAAGCAGGGGAAGCTGCTCATCATCGATGTCCGCACGCCGGAGGAATGGCGCGAGACCGGCGTTATGCCGCAAGCGCGACGCGTCGATTTCTACCGCGGGCCGCAGGTGCTGTTGAAATCGGTGCTCGAAATGGTGGTTGGGCAAGGCGCAGGGTTTCACGCAGGTCTACAACCTCAAGGAAGGGATGGCCGGCAGCGCAGCCGGACCCGGCTGGCTGAACCGGCGGCTGCCGCTCGAGCCGTGCCCGCGCTGTTAGCGACCGACTAGCCCAAGGCGCTGAGCGGACGCGCGAGGCCGCGCGCCGTCGGCGCCTCCCGCGCGGCGTCGGCAAGTCCCGGCTGGTCGGTGACCCATTCGACGATCGGCAGGAACTGCCGGCGCTCTGCAGCCGAGAGCCCGGCATTCAGCTCGAAGATGCCGGCGCCGCTTTCCGCGGCGCGCAGGAAAACGTCGGAGTCGATCAGCCGCGCGAGCAGCTTGAGGCCGAGCGAATCGAGCACCGTCTGCAGCGGCGCGTACGCGGGCATCGAGCGGCGCACCTTGTTCGCGACGACCGCCATGCGCACATGGCCCTGCTTCACCGGCCCCATGGCGATCAGCTCGCGCAGGAAGTTGCCGGTCGCGTGCAGATCGATCGTCGAAGGAACGAGCGGCACGACGACCGTGGTCGAGCGCGTGAGCATCTCCTGCAGCAGTACGCCGCCCGAGCCGGCGGGCGCATCGATGATCACGTGCCGCGTCTCCGGCGGCACGTACATGTCGAAGCTGCGCAGCCGTCCGTATTTCTCCGGCGCGGCGTTGGCTGCATGAATCGTCGCCGCCTCGGGCGGACGCCTGCGCAGCCAATGCAGGCTCGACCCTTGCGGGTCGTAATCCATCAGCGTTACCGGGATCTGCTCGGCGGCGAAGTAGCTCGCCAGGTTGATTGCAATGGTGGTCTTTCCCGCGCCACCCTTCGGGTTGACTACGAGCGTGGTCTTCATTTCCGCGGAGGGTGCCGCCCCCTTCTTGTTGAATTACGGCGCGGATCATGCGGTGCGCGCAGCGGAAATGCAAGCGCGCGTTGCGATTGCGGACCCGAAGATAAGTGCTAGGGAGCGGTGAATCCCTTGCTGATGACGCGCAGCGGCGCGCGGCCCGGCACCGAGAGCGTCGAGTGGAACGGCACGGCGACCGCCGTCTTCGATTCGACGACGAGGTTGCGCGTGTCGACCCATTCCGCGATCGGCGTGAACTGCTGGCGCTCGGTGGCGCTCGCGGCGAATTCCATCTCGAACACGCCGACGCCCATCTCCGCGGCGGTCACGAAGGTCTCGGAGTCGCCCAGCCGGGCGAGCAGCGGCAGGTTGAGCGAGCCGAGGAAGCGCTCGAGCGGCTGGTAGACGGCGCCCGCCTTGCGAACGCGATTGGCCACCACGGCAAGCCGGATGTTGGCGGTACGGATACGGCCCGCGAGCAGCAGGTCGCGGATGAAATTCGCCGTGGCGTGGATGTCGATCGGCGACGGCGCAACGGGAATGAGGATGCAATGCGTGCGCGCGAGCATTTCCTGCAAGAGCAGTCCCGAGGCGCCCGCCGGCGCGTCGATCACCAGCTGCCGCGTGTCTTCGGGGACGCGCATGTCGAGGCTGCGCATGCGGCCCGGCTTGGCAGGCGCGGCGTTCGCACCGTGGATGCGCGGCATCCCGGCCGGGCGCTGGCGCAGCCAGTTGAGGCACGACCCCTGCGGGTCGTAGTCCATCAACGCGGTCGGGATGTGGGCGGCGGCGAAGTAGGCGGCGAGGTTGGTCGCGATCGTGGTCTTGCCCGATCCGCCCTTCGGGTTGATGACCAGCGTCGTGTTCGTTCTCATGGCCGCAATAGCAGCCTAGACCCTGCGTGTTGGCTTCAGGTATTAACTAGTGCTTAGTGCCCTCTGCAGCGCCCTCGCGAGCTTGTGTATCAATTCCTCAAGCTGCGTCTGCTCGATGATGAAAGGGGGCGCGAGCAGGACATGGTCCCCTTGTACCCCGTCGATGGTGCCGCCCATCGGGTAGCAAAGCAAGCCCTCGTTGAGCGCTTCCTGCTTCACCCGTGCATGAATGCGCTTGTCCGGGTCGAAGGGCTGTTTCAAGTCGCGGTCGCGCACCAGCTCCAGCGCCCGGAAGAGGCCCCGGCCGCGGATGTCGCCGACGTGCGGGTGCCCGGCGAACGCCCGCTGGAGCTCGCGGCCGAGCAGCTCACCCATCGGCTGGACCCGCGAGAGCAGCCCGTCGTCGCGCAGCCGGCGCTGCACGGCGAGCGCGCCGGCGCAGGCGGCGGCATGGCCGATATATGTGTACCCGTGCTGGAACACGCCGCCGCCCTTCGCTACCGCGTCGCAAACGTGGCTTCCGACGACCAGGGCGCCGATCGGCTGATAGCCGGCGCCGAGACCCTTGGCGATTGTCACCATGTCCGGCACGAAGCCTTCGCGCTCGAATGCCCAGAGCGTGCCGCAGCGCCCCATGCCGCACATGACCTCGTCGAGGATGAGGAGGACCCCATGGCGGTCGCATACCTCGCGCACGCGCCTGAAATAGCCCTCCACCGGCGGCACGGCGCCCAGCGTGGCGCCGGCGACGGTCTCCGCGACGAACGCGATCACCGTGCGCGGCCCGAGGCGCTCGATCTCGCGCTCGAGCTCCGCGGCGAGGCGCTCGCCATAGGCGGCGTCGGATTCCCCCGCGCGCAGGTCGCGATACGGGTAGCACGGCGAGACGTGCGACGCGCGCATCAGCAGCGGCTCGTACGGCGCGCGCCGCCAGGCGTTGCCCCCGACCGCCAGCGAACCGAGCGTGTTGCCGTGGTAGGACTGCCGCCGGCCGATGAAATGCACGCGCTCGCGCTCGCCTCTCTCGAGGTGGTACTGGCGCGCGAGCTTGAGCGCGGCCTCCATCGCCTCCGAGCCGCCGGAAGTGAAGTAAACCTTCTCCAGCGGCGCCGGCGCGCCTTCGACCAGGCGCGCGGCAAGCGCCTCCATCGGCTCGTTGCTGAAGAAGGAGGTATGCGCGAACGGCAGCGTCTTAAGCTGGCGTGCGATTGCATCGGCTACCGCGCTGTCCGAGTGGCCGAGGCAGGAGACCGCGGCGCCACCCGAGGCGTCGAGATAGCGCCGCCCGTGCCGGTCGTAGAGATACACGCCTTCACCGCGCACCGCGAACGGATATTCGTGCCGCAGGCTGCGATGAAAGACGTGGCTCACCTGCCGATACTAGCGCCGGCATAGCTCGAATGGCGCAGCGCCGCGCGCCAATCGCGCGCGAGCACGCTGCCTATGATCGGCCGGATGAAACTCGCGATCACGGCCATGCTGCTCGCTGTTGCCGGCACTGCTTCAGCCTCGGACGAGGCACTGCGCGCCGACCTTTCACTCCTTGCCACGAAGCGCATCTACTTCGCCCACCAGTCGGTCGGTGCCAATATCCTGCAGGGGGTCGCGGAGCTCGCGCAGGGCGCGGGCGTGCCTTTGCGCATCGTGCAGTCGCCCCGCGCGGCCGACGTCCCGGCGGGCGCCTTCGGCCACTTCTTCGTGCCCGAAAACGGCGCGCCGCTCGAGAAGCTCGCGAACTTCGAGAAGGCGCTGGGCTCAGGCGCCGGGATCGACATCGCGCTCATCAAGTTCTGCTACGTCGACATCGACGCCAGCACGGACGCAGCCGCGCTTTTCGCGCGCTACCAGGCGACCATCGCCGAGCTGCGCGCCGAGAATCCGCATACCGTCTTCGTGCATGTCACGCTGCCGCTCACGACCGTGCAGACCGGTCCCAAGGCGCTCGCGAAGCGCCTGCTCGGGCGCGCGCCCTACGGCACGATCGAGAACGTGCGCCGCGAGCAATACAACGCGCTCATGCGCCGCGCCTACGCCGGGCGCGAGCCGCTCTTCGATCTCGCGCGGCTCGAGTCGCATGCGCCCGATGGCGCGGCGGCGAGCGTCGCATGGGACGGCAGCGTTGCGCCGGCCCTGGCGAACGCCTACACCGATGACGGCGGCCATCTCAACGCGCGCGGTCGCGATCTGGCGGCGCGCGAGCTCATCCGCGTACTAGCCGCGGCAGCGCGGGCACTACAAAAAATCGACGGTTTTGCGACTCGCGTGCGCATGTCGCCTTAGCTAAACTCGCCGCCGCATGACGCGGATCGGCGTGACGGACGAAACGGTTTACACGCGCACAACGCGCAAGGCACTGGAGGCAGCGGGCGGCGTACAGCAGCTTGCCGATAGGCTGCGGCGCACGCGAGAGGACATAGACGACTGGCTCGCCGGGCGTCAGGTGCCGCCGGACCAGGTATTTCTGGAAATGCTCGAGATCGTGTCGCGGCGCCGCTAGACCGGCGCCTTGAGCTTCATCTGCTCGAGCGCGGCTCGGCCCGCGAACTGGAACGGATTGGCAAGCGTCTCCATGATCTCGAAGTGGTTGTAGCCGTCGGCGACGACCAGCTGGACGCTCTTGCCCGCTTTCCTGAGCGCTTCGGCGAACTCCCGGCTCTGGCGCTGGAACTCCGGCGTCTCGAGCGTGCCGTGGACCACCGTGACCGGCGCGCTGATCCGATCGAGGTGCCGCATGGCGCTCAGCTCCTCCAACGTGCGCTCGTCGAACCGGACGTATGAGCTGCGCGCCGAGAGCGATACCGGCACGAGGTCGTACATGCCGCTGATCAGCACGTAGCCTTTCACGACGTCCGCCGGCAGGCCGGCCTGCTTCCAGTCGGTAGCGGCTAGCACGCCCGCCTGGTGCGCGCCCGAGGAATGCCCGGAGATGTAGATGCGCCCGGCGTCGCCGCCGAAGCTCGCAGCGTTGCGCGCGACCCAGACAAGCGCGCGGCGGATCTGCTCGGCGATCGGCAGCAGGCTTGCGCCTGCGTCCTGCACCCAGGCGAAATCGGGCACGACGTAGTGCGCGCCTGCGCTGACGAACATCTCCGCCGGGAATGCGTAGTCCTTGGCAAGACCCGCACGCCAGGCGCCGCCGTGGATGAAGACGTGCACCGGCGCGTTCGGTCGCTCGGTGCGATAGATGTCGAGCTGCTCGATCGGCTGCGTGCCGTAGGCGACACGTCGTGGCGCGCCGAGCCGTGCTCGCGTGAGCTCGCTGTTGGTCGTGTAGCGGCGCACCACCTGCGGCAGGTTGGGCGCGTATTTCGACTGGTCGTAGGCCGCGTCGAGCGCGGCCTGGTCGTAGTCGCGGAACACCCTCGGTCCCTCGGCAAGCGCGTCGCGCGCGGCGAGCGCGGCTGCGGCGCCCGCGAGAAAGGCCCTTCGTTTCACTCGTCCTCCTCTAAGATTCGGCCATGGCCGATGTGATCGTATTCAAGTCGGGCGGCTATCGCTACATCAAGGCCGGCTTCCAGTTCTCGAGCGGCGTCGCGGCCGAGCCGGGATTCGCGATCGAGCGCGCGCGCCTTGCGCGGCCGCTGGCGCTCGCGGCCGGGTTCGCCGCCGTCGAGGCGCATCTCGCCGCGCTCGGGCGGCCGGGCACGGCCTTCGCCGCCTGCGAGCTGCGCTCGGGCGAGCCTTTCACCGAGCAGGGCTTCGAGGATTTCAACCGGGAATACGTGAAGACGCTTGCGCGCTGGGGCATATACCGGGAGGGCGCGAACCCGGTGGCGCGCACCAACGTCTGCCCGCAATACGACAAACCGCGCGAGCCCGTGCTCTACGCCTTTTCGTACACCGTTCCGTCGGATTCCCGGCGCGGCAGCTTCATCATCGCGGGCGGCGCCGAAGTGCGCGGCGGCCCTAACGGGCCCAAGAAGCCGGGCCAAGAGCAAGGCTACGCCGCACGCACCGTGCGGCATGGCGACACGTCATCATCCGCACTGCGGGAGAAGGTGCGCTTCGTCGTCGAGCTGATGGAGGGCCGCCTGCAGGCGCTCGGCTACGGCTGGGCCGACGCCATCGCCACGAGCGCCTACACCGTGCACGACATTGGCGCGCTCTTCGGACCGGAGATCGCCGCGCGCGGCGCGGCGGCAGGCGGGCTCGCCTGGCACCTCGCGCGCCCGCCGGTGCAGGGCCTGGAGTTCGAGATGGACGTGCGCGGGCCGGTGCGCGAGATCGTGCTCTAGGCGTGCCGGAGCTCCTGTGCCATCCGCATTCGCCGAGCCGCGTCGCGCGCGCGGTAGCGGCGGAGGCGACGCGCACCGCCGATGGCAAGCTGTCGCTGCACTATGCGCTCCATGGCGATGTCGCGCGCATGAACGTGCCGCCGCCCGCGCCGCCACGCATCGGCTGGAAGCTCTGGCGGCGCACCTGCTGCGAGGTATTCGTACGCGCCGGGGGCGAGGGCTACCACGAGTTCAACTTTTCGCCGTCGGGCGAATGGGCCGCCTATGCCTTTACGGGCTACCGCGAAGGCACCGCGCTTGTCGATGAGGCGCTCAATCCGCAGATCGCGGTCGAGTCGCGCGACGGCCGGCTCGACCTGTACGCCCTGGTCGACCTTCCGCGCCTTTCGCCCGCATACGCGCGCGGCCAGCTGCATGTCGGGCTCGCCGTGATCATCGCGGAGGACACCGGCGGCATGTCGTACTGGGCGCTGAAGCATGCGCCCGGCAAGCCCGACTTCCACCATCGCGACGCCTTCGCGCTCGAGCTCGATGAAGTTCGGCATTGACCGACTGCTGGAAGACCGCGCGCTGCGCGCGCCGCTCGCAGGCAAGCGCGTTGCGCTGCTCGCGCATCCGGCGTCCGTCACGCGCGAGCTCAGCCACAGCCTCGACGCGCTGGCTGCGCTGTCCGATGTGAAGCTCAGCGCGGCGTTCGGACCACAGCATGGCCTGCGCGGCGACAAGCAGGACAACATGGTCGAGTCGCCGGACTTCACCGATCCGGTGCACCGCATCCCGGTCTACAGTCTCTACGGCGCGGTGCGCCGCCCGACGGCGGCGATGATGGCGAGCTTCGACGTGCTGCTGGTCGATCTGCAGGACCTCGGCTGCCGCGTATACACCTTCATCACCACGCTGCGCTACGTGCTCGAGGCGGCCGCGGCACACCGCAAAGCGGTCTGGGTGCTCGACCGGCCGAACCCGATCGGCCGCGGCATCGAAGGCACGCGGCTGCGCGCCGGCTGGGAAAGCTTCGTCGGCGCCGGGCCGCTGCCAATGCGTCACGGGCTGACGATGGGCGAGCTCGCGCGCTGGTTCGTGCAGACACTGCGATTGGACGTCGAGCTGCAGGTGGTGCAGATGGAAGGCTGGCCCGGCGACGGCTGGCCGGGCGGCGAGCGCGTCTGGATCAACCCGAGCCCGAATGCGCCCAACCTCGCAATGGCGCGCTGCTATCCCGGCACCGTAATGCTCGAAGGCACCACGCTTTCCGAGGGCCGCGGGACGACGCGACCGCTGGAGGTGCTCGGCGCGCCGGACATCGACGCCCGCGCCATCGCGCGCGAGATGGCGAAGCTTGCGCCGCACTGGCTGCGCGGCTGCGTCCTGCGTGAGTGCTGGTTCGAGCCGACCTTCCACAAGCACACGGGCAAGCTCTGCGCCGGACTGCAGATCCACGCCGAGCGACCGCACTACGAAGCCGCAGCCTTTCGTCCATGGCGGCTCGTGGCGGCAGCGTTCAAGGCGCTGCGAAGGCTCAAGCCCGACTATCCCTTGTGGCGCGACTTCGCGTACGAGTACGAGCGCGACCGCCTGGCGATCGATCTCGTCAACGGCGGCGAGCTCCTGCGGCGCTGGGTCGACGACGCGCAGGCCGCACCCGCCGACCTCGACGCGCAGGCCAACGCGGACGAGCAATCGTGGGGCGCCGAGCGCGGGGCGTTTCTCATCTATCGGTGATAGAGTCGCGCGCATGAATCCGGTAGTGGAGGGCGCGCTGATCGGGCTTGGCATCGGCGCCGCGCTGGTCGTGTTCGAATATTTGCTCATCAGCCAGGCCGTGAACGAGCGTGCCAAGAAGCTCAACCGCAAGGCGGTGTTCGACGTCACCGAGCGCCAGCGCATGTCGACCATCATGCGCTTTGCGCTGGTGCTGCCGATCGGCTTCGCCGCCGCATTCTGGTTCATCTGGGGCTGACATGGCAAAGCCACCGCCCGGGCGGCGCGCCGACGACATGAGCGCGGACGAAGTGAAGCAGTTCTGGCACGGCTTCTGCGAGCGCAAGAAGATCGACCCCGCGATCCGCGCGCGCGGCGACGCCAAGATCGACGAGGATCCGGATTACTGGGCCGACCAGACGATGATGAAGTTGCTGGAAGCGGTTTCCACCTGAGCCTATTGGGAGGCGCAAATGAAACGCTTGGTGTTGGCAGCGGCGCTCGTCGCGTCGGTCACGCTCTACGCGCAGCAGCCGGGATTCACCCGCAAGATGCTGCAGGACCAGGACTTGAGCGTGAGCGAGCGCCACGCCGTGCAGGCCCTGGCCGAGTTCGTGCCCGGCGGGGCGGCCGGCAAGCACACGCATCCGGGTGAAGAGCTCGGCTATGTGCTCGAGGGCACGCTGCAGCTAGAGATTGCCGGCCAGCCGCCGCGCACGGTGAATGCCGGCGAAGCGTTCTTCGTGCCGGCAGGCCTGGTGCACGATGGCAAGAACATCGGCAACGGGCCCGCCAAGGTGCTCGCCACCTACGTGGTCGAGAAAGGCAAGCCCGTCGCCTCGCCGGCGAAGTAGGCAAGCTCGCCTGTTAAAAAACTGGGCCCCCGCTTTCGCGGGGGCGACTGACTGGAGCGCCTATTTCCAGTCGTCGTCGTCCGGCGGCAGCGGCGGTACCTTCGGCATCTTGTCTTTGCGGCGCAGCCAGCCGTAGAGAAACATGCCGCCGATTCCGCCGACGACCAGGATCAGGAAGAGCGCCAGCCAGACGACGCTACTTTCCAAGGCCCATGCGCTTTCCCGCCTCCGTGTACACGTGGAGCTTCTCGCGCATGAAGGCGTCCATCTTGTCCAGGCCGACGTCGACGAGCTCGAAGCCGCTCTTCGCCGCGAGCTCCTTCATCTCCGCGTCGGCGTTGAGCGCCGCCCAGAGATCGGAAAGGCGCTTGCGCGCCTCCGGCGGCGTCGACTTCGGCACGCCGATGCCGCGGTAGGCGCCATCCACCCAGTCGGTGCCGAGCTCGCGGAAGGTCGGCACGTCGGGCAGCAGCGCATGTCGCTTCTCCATCGCCACGGCGAGCGCGCGCACCTTGCCTTTGTTGTTGATCGCGAACGCCGTATACGACATCGCGCCCTGCACGTGTCCGCCGATCACGGCGGTAGTCATGTCGCCCGTGCCTTTGAACGGCACATAGGTCGTCTTGACGCCGAATACCGCGTTCAGGCGCTCGTGCGCCATGTGGTTCGCCGAGTTGAGCCCCGAGCCGCCGAGCGAGATCTTGCCCGGCTCGGCCTTCGCTGCGCGCACGAAGTCCTGGAATGACTTGATCGGGCTCGACTGCGCCACGACCAGCGCATCGGGCGTGTAATGGAACCAGTACACCGGCGTCACCTCGTCGGTCTTGTACTGCACGGTGCCTTCCATCGGCTGCAGCACGATGTGCGGCAGGTTGACGCCGGCGATGTTGAAGCCGTCGCCCGGCAGCTGATTGAGCTGCATCCAGAGGAGACCGCCGCCCGCGCCGGGCTTGTACTGGATGATGGTCTCGATCGCCGGGCACTTTTTCTTCAGCACGAGCTGCTGGTGGCGCGCCGAGAGGTCGGATTCGCCGCCGGCGGGGAATGCCTGCCAGTAGAGGATGTTCTTCTGCGGGCAGGTCTGCGCCGCCGCCGGCAGCGCAACGACGAGCGCGGCGAGGAATGTGCAGGTTCTGATGTGCATGATCAGTCGACCTTCATGCCGGTGTCTTTGACGAGCTTCCCCCACTTGGCGATATCCGCGCGCAGGAACTTGTCGAACTCCTCGATCGACATGCCCATCGGCACAGCGCCTTGCTTTGCCCACGCCTGCTTCACGTCCGTCGCGTTGATGATACGGTTCACCTCCGCGTTCAGCTTCTCGAGCACCGGGCGCGGCGTGCCGTGCGGCGCCATCAGGCCGAGCCAGATGGTCGCTTCGTAGCCAGGCACGCCCGCTTCGGCGATGGTCGGCACTTCAGGCAGCACGCTGGAGCGCTGCTTGCCGCTCGTGCCGAGCGCTTTCACCTTGCCGGCGTGCACCTGGCCCGCCATCGTCGTGATCGCATCGAACATCATCTGCACCTGGTTGCCGAGCACCGCGGTGCGCGCCTGGTCGGAGCCTTTGTGCGGCACATGCACGATATCGACGCCAGCCATCGCTTTGAAGAGCTCGCCCGCCATGTGATACGGCGTGCCTGGACCCGACGAGGCGTAGTTGAGCGCTCCGGGCTTGGATTTCGCGAGCGCGATGAACTCCTTCAGGTTCTTTGCCGGCACTGAGGGGTGGATCACCATCACCAGGTCGGAGGAATTGATGCCGGTGATGGGCGCAAAGTCGCGCATCAGATCGAAGGGCTTCTTCGGTATCAGCGTCTCGTTCACCGTGTGCGTGTTCGACATCACGAGCAGCGTGTAGCCATCCGCCGGCGCCTTGGCGACGACCTCGGTGCCGACGATCGAGCCGCCGCCCGGACGGTCTTCGATGACGAAGGGCTGGCCGAGCGCCTCCTGCAGCTTCGTCGCGATGAAGCGGCCATAGATATCCGCCGGTCCGCCGACCGCGTAGGGCACGACGAGCTTGACGGGGTGCGTGGGATAGTTCTGCGCCGAGGCGCAGATGCTGCTCAATGCAAGAACGAGCGCTGCCGCGGCTCGTGGCATCCGTATCCTCCTTTTAGAATCGGCTTTCGGCCATGAGAATACTCGTCACCGGCGCCGCGGGCTACATCGGTTCCGCGCTCGCGCGCTCGCTGGGCGATCGGGATGTGCTCGCCACCGACCAGACCAGCATGCCGTTCGCGAACGCGCTCGTCGGCAACATCGCCTACCCGCAATTCGCGCGCTCGCTCATCACGCCCGGAATCGACGTCGTATTCCATCTCGCGGCGCTGGTTTCCGGCGGCGCGGAGCAGAACTTCGAGCTCGGCATGAAGGTGAACTTCGACGCCACCCGTGATTTGCTCGAGGCTTGCCGGCTCGCGGGGCATTGCCCGAAGTTCGTGTTCGCGTCCTCTATCGCCGTCTACGGCGGCGCGCTGCCTGATCCGGTGACCGACCAGACCGCGCCGGCGCCGCGTATTTCGTATGGCGCGCAGAAGCTGATGTGCGAGGTGCTGATCGATGACTATTCGCGCCGCGGCTATGTCGATGGACGGGCGCTGCGCCTTCCCACGGTGATGGTACGGCCCGGGAGCGCGAACACCGCAGTGTCCGGCTGGGCGAGCGCCATCATCCGGGAGCCGCTCGCCGGGCGCGATTACGTCTGCCCGGTGCGGCCGGACACGCGCATGGCGTGCATCTCGGTCGGGCGCGTGGTGCAAGCGTTCCAGCGCATGGCTGAGATCCCGGCGAGCGAGCTCGGCACTCGCCGCGCCGTGCTCCTCACCGGCATCCCGGTGAGTGCGCAGCACATGTGGGACGCAGTGCGCTCGCGTGCGACGGGCACGGTGCGCTTCCAGCCGGATCCGGCACTGCAGCCGCTGATGGAGCGCGTGCCGAAGGCGACCCACTCGGGGCGCGCCGAGGCGCTTGGACTGCCGCACAGTGATTCGATCGACGAGATCGTGCGTGAATACGAAGAAGCTGCCCTCGCGCATCACCGTTGAGGGACTCGATCGCGCGCCGCACCGCGCGTTCCTGCGCGCCCTCGGCCTGTCCGACGCAGACATCGCGAAGCCCTTCGTCGGCATTGCATCGACCGATGGGCGGGTGACGCCGTGCAATGCGCTGCTCGGTGAATTCGCGCGCGAAGCCGCCGCCGGGGTGCGCGACGCGGGCGGCGTGCCCTTCGACTTCGCCTCGATCTCGGTCGCCGACTCGATGTCGATGAACCACGGCGGCATGCGCTATTCGCTGGTCTCGCGCGAGATCATCGCCGACGGCGTCGAGGCGGTGGTGCGCGGCCACGCCTACGACGCGCTCGTGGGCTTCGCCGGCTGCGACAAGACGCTGCCCGGGATGATGATGGCCATGGTGCGGCTCAATGTCCCGGCGGTCTTCGTCTACGGCGGCGCCGCGCTGCCGGGAAGCTGGCACGGGCGCGAGGTGACGGTGCTCGATACCTACGAGGCCGTGGGCGCGGTGCTTGCGGGCGACATGCCGGAGCGCGAGCTCGCCGAGCTCGAGCGCGTGTGCCTGCCGACGCTCGGCTCCTGTCCCGGCCAGTTCACCGCCAATACGATGGCCATGGTTTCCGAGACGCTTGGCCTCGCGCTGCCCGGC
Organism: Burkholderiales bacterium; assembly: GCA_035689325.1. Taxonomy (GTDB): domain Bacteria; phylum Pseudomonadota; class Gammaproteobacteria; order Burkholderiales; family SG8-39; genus SCGC-AG-212-J23. The sequence goes on from DASSLQ010000013.1 coordinate 28,068, forward strand.
TCGGCGACGCTGCCCGCGGTGAATGACGCGCGTAAGGCGCTGGCGCATGCGGCCGGCGCGACGGTGATGCGCGTGCTCGAGCGCGGCGGGCCGCTGCCGCGTGAGCTGGTGACGAAAAAGAGCCTGCAGAACGCCGCCGCGGCCGTTGCCGCCACCGGCGGCTCGACCAACGCGGCGC
>DASSLQ010000014.1:0-7586 GCA_035689325.1 Burkholderiales bacterium
TTCTGGCGTGGTACCTCGTGCGGCCGATCCGCAACCTGCGCTGGGCATTCGATGCCGCCGCGGCCGGCAAGCTCGAGACGCGCGTAAGCCCGCTCATGGGAAGTCGCCGCGACGAGATCGCCGACCTCGGGCGCGACTTCGACCGCATGGCGCTGCAGCTGCAGAAGCTGGTCTCGGCGCAGCGCCGCCTGCTGCACGATGTGTCGCACGAGCTGCGCTCGCCGCTCGCGCGGCTGCAGGCGGCGATCGGCCTTGCGCGCCAGGAGCCGGCAAAGGTCGAGCCGTCGCTCGAGCGCATCGAGCGCGAAGCGAGCCGCCTCGACCAGATGGTGGGCGAAGTGCTGGCGCTCGCGCGGCTCGAGGGCGGCACCGCGACGCGCCCGAAGGAACGCGTCGATCTCGCGTACCTCGCGGCGAACATCGCCGAGGACGCGCGCTTCGAGGCCGAAGCCGTGGGCCGGGCGCTTCGCTTCCGCGCCGACGGCGACGCGCCGGTGATGGGCGACGCCGATCTGCTGCACCGGGCCGTCGAGAACGTGGTGCGCAACGCGGTGAAATTCACGCGCGAAGGCACCGCCGTCGAAGTGAACGTACACACGACGAAGAGCTCGGCCATCCTCACCGTGGCCGATCAAGGGCCGGGCATCACCACCGCCGAGCTCGCCAAGGTGTTCGATCCTTTCTACCGCGGCGAAGCCGGCAACGGCACCCCGGGATTCGGCCTCGGGCTCGCCATCGCGCAGCGCGCGATCGATGCGCACGGCGGCACCATCCGCGCGGCGAACTCACCGCGCGGCGGCCTCGAGGTCGTGATCGAGCTTCCGCTCGCTTAACCCAGCCGCGGCATAGTCGCCCCCGCGAAAGCGGGGGCCCATTTTCCTTTTCGAAAGATCTCTGGGTTCCCGCTTGCGCGGGAACGACGACGCGCCGCTTTCCAGACGTCCCTTAACTCAGCTTTACGTGCGGCTAACGCGCCTTTACGGCGCGCGCACGTACGCTGTAGGCCTCCTCCCTGTAGCACCTTTCGGCACGCCGCTTTTTCCCCTTAAGCGCGTGCCGTTTCTTTTTCAGCAGCGCTTTACCTAGCTTTGCCCAACCTAACCAGCGCTTGCTCGGCACCGACGTGGCGCTCGGCACGGTCTACCGCGGCGTGCTGCCTTTCGTGCTCGCCGATTTCGCCAAGCTCGCGCTCATCGTGCTCTTTCCGGCGCTCGCCCTCTGGCTACCGTCGACGATGAATCGCTGACCAGATGCGCGCGGGCGAGTAGGGGAAGTCGAGGTGATGGATCCCGAACGGGCGTAGCGCATCGATCACCGCGTTGGCGAGCGTCGGGATCGCCCCGGTCGTGCCCGCTTCGCCCGCGCCTTTGGCGCCGAGCAGATTAGTGGGCGAAGGCACGCAGTGCTCGTACAGCTTCGCGCCCGTGAGCATGTCGGGACGCGGCATGGCGTAGTCCATGAACGAGCCGGTGAGCAGTTGCCCGTTCTCGTCGTACACGCAGTGCTCCATCAGCACCTGGCCAATGCCCTGCACGATGCCGCCGTAGGTCTGACCTTCGAGCAGCACATGGTTCATCACGCGCCCGCAATCGTCGACGGCAACATAGTTCACGATGTCGATCACGCCGGTCTCCGGATCGATCTCCACCTCGGCGACATGCGCGCCGCCCGGATACGACATCGGCCCCTGGACGCCTTCCAGCGTGTCGAGCTCGCGATGGTAGCGGCGCGCCACCTCCTGGAATGAAATGGCGACGTCCGTGCCTTTCACGGTGTAGCGCCCATCGCGAAATTCGATGTCCGCCGGCGCCGCCTCCAGCTCCCTGGCGGCGAAATCGAGCGCCTTCTTCACCACCGCGCGCGCACTCGCGACCGAGGCGCTGCCATGCGCCATCACCGAGCGCGAGCCGATCGTGCCGACGCCGGTGAGGCGTGGCCCGTGCGGATCGCTGGCGTGGAACTCGACCGCCTCCACCGGGATGCCGAACTCGCGCGCGACGAGCTCGCTGAACACCGTCTCATGGCCTTGGCCGGAGGGCCCGGAAAGCACATAGAGCGCGGGATTGCCCGACTCGCCGAACTTGATCGCCGCCTGCTCCGGCCCGCCGGCCGAGCCGCCCGAGGGCTCGACGAACACGGCGCAGCCGATGCCGCGCAGCTTGCCGTGGCGCTTCGCTTCTTCCCGGCGGGCCGCGAAGCCGGCCCAGTCCGCGTGCGCGAGCGCATCGTCGAGGTAGCCCGCGGGATTGCCGCTGTCGTAGGTCGAGCCGGCGGGCGTCTTATAGGGATACGCGTCCCGCGGGATGAGATTGCGACGGCGCAGCTCGATGCGATCGATGCCGGTCTCGCGCGCCGCCTCGTCGACCAGCCGCTCCACCAGGTATGCAACGTTGGGCCGCCCGGCTCCCCGGTACGCGGTGATCGGCGTCGTGTTGGTCAGCACGAGCCGATGCCGGCCGTAGAGCGCCGGGATGCGATAGACGTTGATCGCGTGAGAGGCCGGGTTGATCGTGTTGATGATCGGACCGGCCTGCGAGAGATAGGCGCCCGAGTTGCAGATCCAGTCGAGCCGCAGGCCGATGAAACGCCCGTCGCGGTCGAGCGCGAGCTCGCCGGTGAGCCGCGCCGCGCGGCCGTGGTGGTCGCTGACGATGGTCTCGAAGCGCGAGCCGACCCACTTGACCGGCTTGCCGAGCGTCCTTGCGGCGTGCATCAGCGCGCAGTACTCGGGATAGGCCTGGGAGCGCACGCCGAAGCCGCCGCCCACATCGAGCGCGTGCAGGCGAATGCGCTCCATCGGCGTGCCGGTGATGGCGGCGAGGTTCGGCACCATCAGCGACATGCCCTGCGAGCTCGCGTATACGTCGTACGCGTCCTCCTGCGGGTGATGGACGACGACGCAGGCCTTCGGCTCCATCGGGTTTCCGGACACCCGCGTACTGTCGAGCGTAAGGCGCGTGACATGCGCGGCGGCTGCGATCGCCGCGGCCGCGGCGGCTTCGTCCCCATAGTCGAAATCGAAGGCGACATTGCCCGGCACGCTCTCATGCAGCTCGGGCGCGCCTTGCTCGAGCGCCTCGGCGCCATCGACGACCGCCACGCGATCGAAGTACTCGATCTCGATCAGCTCGAGCGCATCCTGCGCCGCCGCGGCGCTTGCCGCCACCACCAGCGCGATCTCCTGCCCGACGTAGCGCACGCGATCGCGCGCGAGGATCGGGCGCTCGGGCACCTTGAGATGCACGCCGCCGCGCCCGGGGACCTTCAATTGCGGGGGCGGCGTCTTGTAGTGCTGCACGTCCGCGCCGGTGAACACCGCCACCACGCCCGGCGCAGTGCGCGCGGCCTGCACGTTGATCGAGCGCAGCTCCGCGTGCGCGCGATCGGAGCGCAGGAACGCTGCGTAGAGCTGGCCGGCGAAATTCCAGTCCGCGGTGTAGCGGCCCTCGCCTTTCAGCAGGCGCGGGTCTTCGCGGCGGCCCGCAAAGCGCGCACTCACGCCGGGAGCGGCGTCGACTGCCAGGCGACGAACTGCCAGCCCCGCGGCGTGCGCGTCCAGGCGTTGAGGAAGAGAAGCTTCAGCGTCTTCGGCTGACCGCCGACCTCGGCCTCGATGTGCGCGCGCCCGGTGATGAGCGCGGTGTCGCCGTAGATGCGCACCTTCTGCTCGCTGCATTGCGCGCTCTTGTATTTCACGCGGCCCGAGCGCATCGAGTCGAGCCAGCTCGCCTTGCCGTCCGTCACACCGGAGGAGTGCGTGTAGCGCAGCTCGTCGTGCACGAGCGCCTCGAGCGTGGCGAAGTCGCGCGCGACCATGGCACCGAAACGGCGCTCTTCGAGTGCCAGCACTTCCTTGTCGGTCATCTTGCGGCCGATGCTAACATCCCCGCCCCGGTGAAAATCCTGTTCGCGAGCGAAACGGAGAAGGCGGAATTCTGGGTGCCGCTGCTCGAGCAGGCGCTGCCGCAGGATCGCTTCGTCGCCGAGGCAAGCGCCGATGTCGACATCGCGATCGTCGCGACACCGTCCGCGGGCACGCTCGCACGCCTGAAGAACGTGAAGCTCATCCAGTCGCTGTGGATGGGCGTCGAGAAGCTGCTCGCGGACCCGGGCCTGCCGCAAGGCGTGCCGATCGCGCGCCTGATCGACCCCGGCATGGTGGCGGCGATGTCGGAGTCGGTCGTCGCGCATGTGCTCGACTGGCACCGGCATCACTACCGCTACCGCGCGCAGCAGGCCGAGCGCCAGTGGCGCCGCCGCAAGCAATACCTCGCCTCCGATCGCACGGTAGGCATCCTCGGCCTGGGCGAGCTCGGCTCGGACGCGGCGCGCAAGCTCGTCGCGCTCGGCTTCAATGTCGCGGGCTACAGCCGCCGCCCGAAAGCGCTCCCCGGCGTGCAATCCTTTACGGAGCTGGCGCCTCTCCTGCGGATGACGGATGCGCTGGTATGCCTGCTGCCGCTCACGCGCGAGACGCAAGGCATCCTGAATGGGCGCAACCTGGCGCTGCTAAAGAAATACGGCTGCGTGATCAACCTCGCCCGCGGCAGCCACCTCGTGATGTCGGATCTCGTGCGCGAGCTCGACTCCGGCCATCTGGCGCACGCGTACCTCGATGTGTTCGAGACCGAGCCGCTGCCGGCGAGTGATCCGCTGTGGCGCCATCCGGGCCTTACCATCACGCCGCACTCCGCTGCGCTTACCGAGCCGCGCACCGCCATTCCGAAGATCGTCGAGAACGTGGAGCGCGTACGCCGCGGCGACACGCCGCACCATCTGGTCGACTTTACCGCCGGCTACTAATTCCGACCCCGGGTCGTAATTAATGCGTTACCGCCACCGCTTCGATAGCGCGGCGCCAGGCATCGATCGCCTCGTAGTAGACGCTGGACACGCAACGGCTCGCAGCAAAGGCCCTTGCCCGCACCGCTGTGCCATGCGCGCGGCGGCGAGCTAATTACGACCCCGGGTCGGAATTAGTAGCTGAGCTTCGGGTACCAGTCGCTGCCGCGGCCCTCGGGCGTGAGGTCGAGCACGTTCCAGAGCGGCCACATCAGGTCGTTGTGCCGCGCGTTCTGGCCCTTGTCCTCCGGCGCGTAGAGCAGCTCGCTGCCGTAGAAGTGCCTGATCTTGCCGTCGCGCTTCACGAAGACGTTCATGATCGGCTGCTGCCCCTTCTCGTTCTCGCCGTGGTAGTCCCGGTTGTAGCTCGTGCCCGCCGAGGAGAGCAGCCGCAGGTTGCGCCAGCCGCGGCCGCGCGCGTATTCGACGATGCGCTCGATCGGCGACTTGGCGATCACCACGAGGTTGGTGCGCTGCGCGACGTGCTGCGCGTTGCCGTCCAGCCCGTCGAGGAACGCGGTGCACATCGGGCACGCGTTCTTCATCTGCGGCCCGTACATGAAGCTGTAGGCGACGAGCGTGTTGCCGCGCTCGAAAAGCCCGGAGAGCTTCTCCGGCCCCTGCTGCGAGGTGAACACATAGTCCTGCGGCACCTCGCCGCCGGCGGGCAGCTTGCGGCGCAGCGCCGCGACCTTCTCTACCTGGCGGCGGAGCGCGAGCTCGGCGGCGAGCAGCTTCTTGCGCGCGCTGCGGTATTGCTTCGTCTCGGTGGGAAACGTGGGAGCGGCCATGTCGCCTCCTCTACTTGCATTTCAGATTGCCGCGCGTGAGGTCCACGGGCTTGGTGCAGTCCTGCTCGCTCACGTCACGCTGTGGATCCATCGGTGGCACGTAGCGCGGATCGGCGTATACCGCGCCGGTCACCACGCCGGCGCCGAGCACTGCGCTGCCGCCGCCGTGGCCGCTCGCGCTCGACGCCGGCGCCGCGCTCGAGCCGGCGCTGAGCAGCGCTGCGCTCTTCGCGCCCTTCACACCGGCTTTGCCGCCCGCAGCCGCCGCGCTGCCGACTACGCATACGCACACGACGACGAGCGCGCTGCGCCTCATCGGGCGAGAAAGCCGGAGTCGACTGGCAGCGTGATGCCGGTAATGCAGCGCGCCGCCGGACTGCAGAGATAGAGGATGGCGGCGGCGATCTCGTCCGGCTCGGGCAGCCGGCCGAGCGGCGTGTGCTGCATCACGCGACTGGTGAGCTCGGCGTTCGAGAAGATCGGCGTGGTGAGATCGGTGCGCACGAAGGTAGGCGCCACGGCGTTGACGCGGATGTTGTCCGGCGCCCATTCGAGCGCCAGCGCGCGCGTGAGATTCACTACCGCGCCCTTCGTCGCCTGGTACGACGCGTTCGGAAAGATGCCGCCCGACAAGCCCATGATCGAGGCGAGGTTCACGATCGCGCCGCCGCCACGGCGCTTCATGTAGGGCACGGCGGTGCGCGAGCAGAGGAACACGGCGCTGAGGTTGAGCTCGACCACCGCGTCCCATTCGGCGCGCGAGAGCTCGGTGGCCGGCTTGCGGTTGGCGCGGCCGGCGTTGTTCACCAGGAAATCGATACCGCCGTGCTCGCGCTCGGCGCGCGCAAAAGCCTCGCTCACGGCCCCCTCGTCGGTGACGTCGCAGCCGCTGCTGATGTCGAGCACCACCACGCGGGCGCCCTGCTCGGTGAAGACCCGCACGGTCGCCGCGCCGATGCCGCGCGCGCCGCCGGTGACGATCGCCACTTTGCCGTCGAGCCGCAGGTCGAGCATGGGATCCGGCCAGTATACTCAGCCGCGCATGTACGACCTCGTATTCCGCGGCGCGTTGCTCCTCGACGGGCAGGGAGGACCACCGCGGCACGGCGACCTTGCGGTTGCGGACGACCGGATCGCCGCGGTGGGCGCGGTGGACGGCGCGGCGCGCGAGACGATCGATGCCACCGGCCTTGCGCTGATGCCCGGGATCATCGACAACCACACGCACTACGACGCGCAGCTGACGTGGGATCCATGGGTGTCGCCCTCGCCGGCGCTCGGCGTCACCACCGCGGTGATCGGCAACTGCGGCTTCACCATCGCGCCGTGCCGCGCCGCGGATCGCGAGCGCGTGATGCGCAACCTCACGCAGGTCGAGGGCATGTCGCTGCAGGCGCTGCGCGCCGGCATTCGCTGGGAGTTCGAGACGGTGCCGCAATATCTCGACATGCTCGAGCGCCAGGGCGCGGCGCTGAACATCGCAGCGTTCGTCGGCCACTCGAGCGTGCGCACCTATGTGATGGGCGAGGCGGCGACCGAGCGCGCGGCAAGCGCCGCCGAAGTGGACGAAATGCGCGGCATCGTGCTTGCCGGGCTGCGCGCGGGCGCAATCGGCTTTGCGAGCAGCACGTCCCCGGCGCACAACGGCGCGGACGGCCGGCCGATGCCCTCGCGCCTCGCCGACGACGCGGAGCTCGCCGCGCTCGTCGGTACGCTGCGCGAGCACGGCCGCGGCCTCTTCATGCTGACGAAGGGCGGCCACACGACGATGGAGTTCCTCGAGCGCCTCGCGGCGGACTCAGGCCGCCCGCTAGTGGTCGCGGCGCTCCTGCACAACAGCACGCAGCCGGACGGCGTCTTCGCCGACTTGCGCGCCATCGCGCGCGCGAACGAGCGCGGCCATCGCCTCGCCGGCGCGGTGTCGTGCTGCCCGCTCGCGATGGATTTCACGCT
>DASSLQ010000015.1:0-24921 GCA_035689325.1 Burkholderiales bacterium
GATCGTCGCCATGAAGCGCTTCTTCGCCTCTTCGGTGAGCGCGCCGCCGGCGAATTCGGCGGACAGCCCGGTATCCGGGCTGAAGACCGGGTTCACGCAGTTGACGCGGATCTTGTCCGGGCCGAACTCCGCCGCCATGGACTTCGACATCAGGATCACCGCACCCTTCGAGCTGTTGTAGACCGTGAGGCCGGGCCGCGGCCGCACGCCGGCGGTGGACGCAATATTGACGATCGAACCGCCGCCGCGGCGCCGAAAGACCGGGACGGCGTGCAACGCCGACAGGTAGACGCTCTTCACGTTCACCGCATATACGCGGTCGAACTCTTCCTCGCTTACCTCGAGGCAGGGCTTATTGCGATGGGTCCAGCCGGCGTTGTTGACGACGATGGCAAGCTCCGGGCCCGCTTCGCGCACCAGCCGCGCCCAATCCGCGCTCCTGGTGACATCGCCCTGCACGAAGCGGCCGCCGATTTCGCGCGCCGTGCGCTCGCCGCGCGGGTCGATGTCGTTCACCACCACGCGTGCGCCTTCCTCGGCGAAGCGCCGGGCGATGCCGGCGCCGAAGCCGGAGCCCGCGCCGGTGACGATGGCGACCTTGTCTTTCAGCCGCATCTAGGCCTCCTTGAACGGACTGTGCTCGACGAGTTCATTCACGTAGTGCGTGATGCCAGCGCCCTCGCGCTCGAGGAAATGCTCGACCGCGCGCGCGAACTTGGGGTGAGCGAGCCAGTGGGCCGAGCGTGCCTCCACCGGCATCAAGCCGCGGAAGAGCTTGTGCTCGCCCTGCGCGCCGCCCTCGAAGGTTTCCAGCTTGCACGAAATCGCGTACTCGATCGCCTGGTAGTAGCAGCACTCGAAGTGCAGCAGCGGTACGTGCTCTATCGCTCCCCAGTAGCGACCGTAGAGCGCGCGCTCGTCGCGCAGGAAGAGCGCGCAGGCGATCGGGCGCTTGTCGCGCTCGGCGAGCACCATCGCGACATGGGCGGGCAGCGTGGCGCCGAGGCGCACGAAGAATTCGAGGCTGAGGTAAGGCGTCGAGCGGTGCGCCGCGTACGTGCCGCGATAGCAGCGGTTGAAGAACTCCCAGTGCTTGCGCTCGATGGCGGGCCCGTCCAGCCAGCGGCAGCTGACGCCCCCCTCGTGTACGCGCCGGCGCTCCTGGCGGATGTTCTTGCGCCGCGCGTGCGAGAGGCGCGCGAGGAAATCGTCGAAGCTCGCGTAGCCCTGGTTCGCCCAATGGAACTGCACGGTGCGCCGCATGAGGAAGCCCTGCTCGGCGAGCACGGTCGCGTCCTCCTCCGCCGCGAAAAGCACGTGCAGCGACGAGGTTTCGCGCGCGAGCTCGAGCGCTGCCTGGACCAGGGTCTTCTTCACCTTGGTGGAAGCGGCGAGCAGCCGCGGCCCGCGCACCGGGGTAAACGGGACGGCGCAGACGAGCTTCGGGTAGTAGTCGATGCCGTGGCGCTCATGCGCCTCGGCCCAGGCCCAGTCGAACACGTACTCGCCGTACGAATGGTTCTTGGCAAAGAGCGGCATGGCGCCGACAAGGCTGCCGGCGCGGCTCAAGAGCACGAACTGCGGCGCCCAGCCGCGCCCCGCGGCGGCGCAGCCGGTGTCGATCAGCGCCGTGAGGAACTCGTGGCGCATGAACGGCTGCGGCCCGGCGAGCGCGTTCCATGCGTCGCGATCGACGCTCGCGATCGACTCGACGATGCGGACGCTGTCCAAGTCGCTACGATACAATGGCCGCCATCAACGGGAGCCCCCGATGAAGAAAGTCGAAGCGATCGTCAAACCGTTCAAGCTCGACGAAGTGCGCGAAGCGCTTTCCGAGATCGGCGTCACCGGCCTCACCGTCACCGAGGTGAAAGGCTTCGGGCGGCAGAAGGGACACACCGAGCTCTACCGCGGCGCCGAATACGTGGTCGATTTCCTGCCGAAGGTGAAGATCGAAGTAGTCGTACCGAACGATCAGGTGGAGCGCGCGATCGACGCCATCGTCAAGTCCGCGCGCACCGGCAAGATCGGCGACGGCAAGATCTTCGTGACGTCGGTAGAGCACGTGGTGCGCATCCGTACCGGGGAGACCAACGAAGCCGCTGTCTGATCGTCGTTCCCGCGCCAGCGGGAACCCATAATTTTTTCGCGGGGGCGACGGTTCCTTAGCTCTTCAACAAAACCAGCACGGCGCCGCTCCCGCCCTGCGCGGCCGGCGCCTGGCTGAACGCCAGCACCTCTTCCCGCAGCAGCCACTTCCGCAGCAGGCCTTTCAGCACGGGCTCGCGCTGGCGCGAACCGAGACCCTTGCCGTGCACGATGCGCACGCAGCCGAGGCCGCGCCGGCGGCAGTGGCGCAGGAACTCGGCGACGCTGACCGCCGCCACGTGGCGGTTCATGCCGTGCAGGTCGAGCTCCGCCTCCACCACCCAGTGCCCGCGCCGCAGCTTGCGCAGTACCTCGCGCTGCAGGCCCTCGCGCAGATAGGCGAGCTCGTTGCCGGCATCGAGCGCGTCGTCGACCGAGAAGGGCCCGTGCAGCGATTCGGCAAGCGCAGCACGCTCATCGCGCAGCCGCTGGCGCGGTACCGGCGCCGGGCGCCGGCGATGCACTACGCGCTTGCGCTGCTCCAGGGGTTCTGCGTCCGCGACCGCGCGGCGGAACTCGGCATCCTCATCTGGGTTACTACGGGGCGAGACCATCCAGGTATTTCTCCGCATCGAGCGCGGCCATGCAGCCCGAGCCGGCGCTCGTGACCGCCTGGCGATAGACGTGGTCCTGCACGTCGCCGGCCGCGAACACGCCCGGCACGCTGGTCGCCGTGGCCATGCCGTCGGCGCCGCCGCGCGTGACGATGTAGCCCTCGCGCATGGCGAGCTGGCCGGCAAAGATCTGCGTATTCGGCGTATGGCCGATGGCGACGAACAGGCCCTTGGCGGCGATGTCGCGCTTGCGCTCTTTCTTCAGCTCGCGGACTCTCACCCCGGTGACGCCGCTCTGGTCGCCCAGCACCTCGTCGACCACGGCGTCGAGCACCAGGCCGATCTTGCCGTCCGCGACGCGCTTCATGAGCTTGTCCTGCATGATCTTCTCGGCGCGGAACTTGTCGCGCCGGTGCACGAGCTGGACGTTGCGCGAGATGTTGGCGAGGTAGAGCGCCTCCTCGACGGCCGTGTTGCCGCCGCCGACCACCACCACGTCCTGGCCCTTGTAGAAGAAGCCGTCGCAGGTCGCGCAGGCCGAGACGCCGCGCCCCATGAACTTCTGCTCGGAGGCGAGCCCCAGATACTTGGCCGAGGCCCCGGTGGCGATGATCAGCGCGTCGCAGGTGTACGTGGCGAGGTCGCCTTCCAGGACGAAGGGCCGCTCGGCCAGCCGAGCGACGTGGATATGGTCGTGCACGATCCCGGTGTCGAAGCGCTCCGCGTGCCGGCGGAAGCGCTCCATGAGATCCGGCCCCTGCACGCCATCGGCGTCGGCGGGCCAGTTGTCGACGTCCGTCGTGGTCATCAGCTGGCCGCCCTGGGCGATGCCGGCGACGAGCACCGGCTTGAGGTTGGCGCGGGCGGCATAGACCGCGGCGGTGTAGCCGGCGGGGCCTGAGCCGAGAATCAGCAGGCGCGAATGGCGCGTCGGGCGAGCGGCCATGGGTCCAAAAATTATAAGGCCCGCATTCTGTTAACATAATTGCATAGGGACGAAGGGGAATTTTCTGCTATGGCAACGACGGTATCCACGGCGGTATTAAAGGCGGTGCCGCTGTTTGCAAGCTTTCCTGAAGATCAGGCGCGCATGCTCACGACGATGGTCACGCGCCGCAGCGCGCCGCGCAACACGACCATCATGTCGAGCGGCGACGCCACGGACTCGCTGTACATCGTGCTGTCGGGGCGGCTGAAGGTCATGATGAGCGACTCCGAGGGCAAGGAAGTGATCCTCTCGATCCTCGGCCCGGGCGAGTTCTTCGGCGAGATGGGGCTGATCGACGACGAGCCGCGCTCGGCGAGCGTGGTGACGATCGAGCCCTGCGAGCTGCTCTCCATCACCAAGCGAGACTTCAAGCGCTGCCTCGCCGAGAACTTCGAGATGGCGATGGCGGTGATGCGCGGGCTGGTGAAGCGCCTGCGCGAGGCCGACCGCAAGATCGGCAGCCTGGCTTTGCTCGACGTCTACGGGCGCGTGGCGCGCCTGCTGCTCGATATGGCGGAGAACGTGAACGGCGAGAAGATCGTCACCAAGCGCCTGCCCAAGCAGGACATCGCCAAGATGATCGGCGCCTCGCGCGAGATGGTGAGCCGCGTGATGAAGGACCTGCAGACCGGGGGCTACATCGAGATGCGCGGCTCCAACATCGTGCTGCGCGACACCATCATGTTGCCGGAGTAGCTCTGCGGGCTGCGCAGAGAAGCGGCGCCGCGCCGCTGCCCGCCCGGCTGGCGGGCCTGGTACGCGAAGCAAAATGGCTCCTGCTCGGGGCGCTCGCCCTGTACCTGCTGCTCGTCCTCCTCACCTATCACCGCGAGGATCCCGCCTGGTCGCATAGCGTCGGCGACGCGGTGACGCGCAACGCCGGCGGCCCGGTCGGCGCCTGGCTCGCGGACGTACTCCTCTACCTCTTCGGCATCTCGGCTTACTGGCTGGTGGCGCTCGGCGTGCTGGCAGTGGTCTGGGGCCACCGGCGCCTGGATGCCCGCTCCATCGGCATCGGCCTAGGCGGCTTCGTCCTGCTCTTCTTTGCGAGCGCCTCGCTCGAAGGCCTGCGGCTGCACAGCCTGGCGCTTGACCTGCCGCACGCGCCGGGCGGCGTGGTCGGCGTTGCCGCCGGCACCGCGCTCGCGGTCGGGCTCGGCTACACCGGCGCCACGCTCCTGCTGCTCGCGCTGGCGGCCGCGGGCTTGAGCCTCTTCAGCGGCATCTCCTGGCTCTCGGCTGCCGAGTTCGTCGGCTTTGGTCTCGAGGCGGCCTGGGTAGCCGCGCTGCGGGCCTGGGAGCGGCGGCAGGACCGGCGCCTCGGCAATCTCGCGCGCGAGGAGCGCGAGATCGTCGTGCAGGCCGAGAAGAAGCGCGAGGAGGCTCATGCGCCCCTGCGCATCGAGCCGCCGGTCGCCGAGATCCGCAAGTCCGAGCGCGTGCTGAAGGAAAAGCAGGCGCCGCTCTTCGACGAGCTGCCCGACACGCCGCTCCCGCCGCTCAAGCTGCTGGACGATGCCAGGTCCGAAGGCGAGCAGGTGAGCCCGGAAACCCTGGAGTTCACCTCACGCCTGATCGAGAAGAAGCTGTCCGACTTCGGTGTCGCGGTGAAGGTGCTCGCCGCCTACCCCGGGCCGGTCATCACGCGCTACGAGGTCGAGCCGGCCGTCGGCGTGAAGGGCAGCCAGATCGTCAACCTGGTGAAGGACCTCGCGCGCGCGCTGTCGGTCGTCTCGATCCGCGTGGTGGAGACCATCCCCGGCAAGTCGTGCATGGGCCTGGAGATCCCCAATCCGCATCGGCAGACGGTGCGGCTCTCGGAGATCCTCGGCTCCGAGGCCTACCACGCGCTCAACTCGCCGCTCGCCATCGCCCTCGGCAAGGACATCGCCGGCAACCCGGTGGTCGCCGACCTCGGCAGGATGCCGCATCTGATGGTCGCGGGGACCACCGGCTCCGGCAAGTCGGTGGCGCTGAACGCGATGATCCTGGCGCTCCTCTACAAGGCGGAGCCGCGCAACCTCCGGCTGATCCTGATCGACCCGAAGATGCTGGAGCTCTCCATCTATCAGGACATCCCGCATCTCCTCACGCCGGTCGTCACCGACATGAAGCAGGCGGTGAACGCGCTCACCTGGTGCGTCGCCGAGATGGACCGGCGCTACAAGCTGATGAACTGGATCGGCGCGCGCAACCTCTCGGGCTACAACCACCGCGTGACCGAGCAGAAGTTCGAGGACCCGTTCGCGCTCGATGCCGGCAAGGCCGAGACGCTCACGCCGCTGCCGCAGATCGTGGTGGTGATCGACGAGCTCGCCGACCTGATGATGGTCGTCGGCAAGAAGGTCGAGGAGCTGATCGCGCGGATCGCGCAAAAGGCCCGCGCCGCAGGCATCCATCTGCTGCTCGCGACGCAGCGGCCATCGGTCGACGTCATCACCGGCCTCATCAAGGCCAATATCCCGGCGCGCATCGCCTTCCAGGTCGCCTCAAAAGTGGACTCCCGCACGATCCTCGACCAGTCGGGCGCCGAGGCTCTGCTCGGCGCGGGCGACATGCTGTACCTGCCGCCGGGGAGCGGCATCCCGCAGCGCGTGCACGGCGCGTTCGTCGCCGACCACGAGGTGCACAAGGTGGTCGAGCACCTGAAGACGCTGGCGAAGCCTGAGTACCTGGCCGATGTGCTGCAGCCGGCGCTGGCCGAGGATGCGCCGGGTGCCGAAGGCATCCCGAGCGGCGAAAAAGACCCGCTCTACGACCAGGCCGTGGACATCGTCCTGCGCACCCGCCGCCCGTCGATCTCCCTCGTGCAGCGACACCTGCGCATCGGCTACAACCGCGCCGCGCGTCTCATCGAGGACATGGAGCGCGCCGGCATGGTCTCACCGATGCAGACAAACGGAAACCGGGAGGTCCTGGTCCCCGCTAGAGCGGAGTAGGAGCTCCCGGTTTAGGAGTAGTGCGGGCGGCTCAGTAGTACTCGAAGACCTGCCCGTCGGCGAGCATGATCTTCTTCTGCGCCGGCGCGGGCAGCGTCACAACCGAGGCATACTCGAAGACGTTGCCGCTCGCCGCCGTCGCCGGGATGGCGGCGTGCATGGCGGCGATCGTCGCATGAGCGCGCTCGCCGGCATCGGCCGACTTGGCTGAATCGATCAGTCCCACGCTGCCGAAGCTCGCGGCAGCGACCAGAAGCGAGAACGCGGCGATCAATCCGGTCTTTTTCATGGTTCCTGTCTCCCTTGTCCTGGTGGTACGTTCGTTGTGGTGATGCCAAGCTACGCTGCTGCGGAGCCTCCGGGGCGGCTGTAGACAAGTCTTGATGGCGCGCTGACAATCACTGGCAGTCCAGCCGCCGGGTTGACAATCCCTTGTTCCGAATCCCCGCCTCAAGCATGAAATTAGTCACGATTGCGCTCGCGCTAACCCTGTGTGCCGCCGCCGGCGCCGCGAGCATCGAGCGCTATAAAACGTTCCTCAACGGCACGCAGTCGGCGCGCGCGCAATTCGAGCAGAAGGTCTACGACCGCTCGGGCAAGCTGGTGCAGCAGTCGCACGGCAGCTTCGTATTGCAGCGCCCGGGGCGCTTCCGCTGGGTGTACGGCAAGCCCGCCGACCAGGTGATCGTCGGCGACGGCCAGCGCGTCTGGATCTACGACCGGCAGCTCAACCAGGTGACCGTGAGGAAGCTTGCTAGCGCGCTCGGCTCGACGCCGGCGGCGCTGCTCGCGGGCGCGCGCGGCATCGAGCAGGCATTCGCGCTTTCCGAGGCCGGCGAAAAGGATGGCCTCGAGTGGATGGAAGCAAGGCCGCGCGAGCGCGACGCCGGCTTCGAGCGCGTGCGCCTGGGCTTCGACGCGCACGGCCTGCCGCAGGCGATGGAGCTCACCGACAACTTCGGCCAGACCACGCTGCTGCGCTTCTCGAAGCTCGAGCGCAACCCGAAGGTCAACCCTGACGAGTTCCGCTTCGATCCGCCCAAGGGCGCCGACGTCCTCGGGGAAAAGTAGTCGTGGCCACCGACCTCTTCGGCAAGGCCGAGCCGGTCGCGCCGCTCGCCGACGCGCTGCGGCCGAAGACGCTCGACGAGGTGGTGGGGCAGGAGCATCTGCTCGGCCCGGGCAAGCCGCTGCGGCTCGCATTCGAGTCGGGCCGCCCGCATTCGATGATTCTCTGGGGCCCGCCCGGCTCCGGCAAAACCACGATCGCGCGCCTGATGGCGAAGGCCTTCAACGCCGAGTTCGTCGCGCTGTCGGCGGTCTTTTCCGGCGTCAAGGACATTCGCGATGCCGTCGCGGCCGCGCAGGCCAGGCTGGAACAATTCGGCCGCCGCACCATCCTCTTCGTCGACGAAGTACATCGCTTCAACAAGGCGCAGCAGGATGCCTTCCTGCCGTTTGTCGAGCAAGGACTCATCACCTTCGTCGGCGCGACCACCGAGAACCCTTCATTCGAGGTGAATAGCGCTCTGCTGTCACGCGCCACGGTCTACGTGCTCGAGCCCTTGAGCGCCGAGCAGCTTGCCGTGCTTCTCGCGCGCACCGGACTCAGCGCCGATGACGATGCGAAGGCGAGGCTCATCGGCTTCGCCGACGGCGATGCGCGGCGCCTGCTCAACGCCGTCGAGATCCTGCAGAACACCGGCCGCAGGCACATCGACGGCGCGTTCGTCGAGCAGACGCTCGCCAAGAACCTGCGGCGCTTCGACAAGGGCGGCGAGCAGTTCTACGACCAGATCTCGGCGCTGCACAAGGCGGTGCGCGGCTCGGACGCCGATGCCTCGCTCTACTGGATGGTGCGAATGCTCGATGGCGGCGCCGATCCGCTCTACATCGGCCGGCGCGTGGTGCGCATGGCGGTCGAGGACATCGGCCTCGCCGATCCGCACGGCTTGCGCGTCGCGCTCGACGCCTGCGAAACGTACGAGCGCCTGGGCAGCCCGGAGGGCGAGCTCGCGCTCGCCGAAGCCGTGGTCTATCTGGCGCTCGCGCCGAAATCGAACGCCCTCTACGAGGCCTATAATGCCGCGCGCGATTTCATCACTCGCGACGGCACGCGCCCGGTGCCCCTGCACATTCGCAACGCACCCACTGCGCTGATGAAGCAGCTCGGCTACGGAAGAGAGTATCGCTACGCCCACGACGAGGAGGGCGCTTACGCGGCGGGCGAGAACTATCTGCCCGAAGGCATGCCGCCGATCGAGTGGTACAAGCCGACCGGGCGCGGGCTGGAGCAGAAGCTGCGCGAGCGCATCGAGGCGCTCAGGCGTCGCGATGCCGTGGCGGGAAAGAAGCGATGATCGACATCCAGCTCCTGCGCAAGGACCCCGACGCGGTGGCGCGCCGGCTCGCCACGCGCGGCCAAGGCGTCTTCGACGCCGAGCAGTTCCGCCGCTTCGAGGATGCGCGCAAGAACCTGCAGATTGCGGTCGAGCAGGCGCAGGCGGCGCGCAACCGCATTGCCAAGGACATCGGCCAGGCGAAGGCGCAAGGCAAGGACGTGGGCGAGCTCCTGGCGCAGGCCGAGAAGCTGAAATCGCTGCTCGAGCAGTCCGAGCAGCAGCTGGCGAGGCTGCAGGCCGGGTTCCAGGACTTTCTCGGCCGCATCCCGAACATCCCGCACGAGTCGGTGCCGGTGGGCGAAGGTGCCGAGCAGAACCGGGAGGAGCGCCGCGTCGGCGAGCCGCGGCGCTTCGATTTCCCGGTGAAGGATCACGTCGATGTCGGCGAAGCGCTCGGCGGTCTCGACTTCGCCACCGCCGCGAAGATCGCCGGCAGCCGCTTCTACGTCATGCGCGGCGCTGTTGCGCGCCTGCATCGCGCCATCGGTCAGTTCATGCTCGACGTGCATACGCGCGAGCACGGCTACACCGAGACCTATGCGCCTTACATGGTGAGCTCGGCATGCGCCGACGGCGTCTCGAGCTTTGCCAAGTTCAAGGAGGACCTCTTCAAGGTCGAGGGCCGCGACCTCTACCTGATCCCGACCGCCGAATATCCGGTCACTAACTACGTGCGCGAGGAGATCCTGCCGCTCGAGCGGCTGCCGTTGAAGTACACATGCCATTCGCCGTGCTTCCGCTCGGAGGCGGGCGCGGCCGGCAAGGACACGCGCGGCATGATCCGCGTGCACCAGTTCGACAAGGTCGAGCTCGTGCAGATCGTGCACCCGGAAAAGTCGTACGCCGCGCACGAGGAATTGACCAGCCACGCGGAAGCCATCCTGCGCAAGCTCGAGCTACCCTACCGGGTGGTGACGCTCAGCACCGGCGACATGGGCTTCGCCGCCGCCAAGACCTACGATCTCGAGGTCTGGCTGCCAAGCCAGAACACCTATCGCGAGATCTCGTCGTGCTCCAACATGGAAGCCTTCCAGGCGCGGCGCATGCAGGCCCGTTTCCGCAACGACAAGGGCAAGCCCGAGCATGTCCACACGCTGAACGGCTCGGGCCTCGCCATCGGCCGCACGCTGATCGCGATCCTGGAGAACTACCAGCAGCGCGACGGCTCGGTAATCATCCCGTCCGCCTTGCGCACCTACATGGGCGACGCGGAGCGCATCTCCAGCTCTTAACGCGCGGCATACCTGCGGGCGTAAGATGCACCGCAGCGCCTAACACGGGGAGGGGACATGCGCGCGCAGAAGCTCACGACGTGGATTTTCATCGCCATGATCGCCGGCATCGTCGTCGGATACATGTGCAACCAGCTCATTCCCGACCCGAAGACGGCGAAGACGGTCGCAGGCTACGTCTCGCTGCTGACCGAGATCTTCCTGCGTCTCATCAAGATGATCATCGCGCCGCTGGTGTTCTCGACGCTGGTCGTCGGCATTGCCCACATCGGCGACACCAAGTCGGTCGGCCGCGTCGGCCTGAAGGCGCTCGGCTGGTTCGTGTGCGCGTCGCTCGCCTCGCTCCTGCTCGGCCTGCTGCTGGTGAACCTCATGAAACCGGGCGTGGGCCTGAACCTGCCGCTGCCGGACGCTGCCGCGTCGACCAACCTCAGGACCGGATCGCTGTCACTCAAGGAATTCGTGGCGCATCTCGTGCCGCGGAGCGTCATCGAGGCGATGGCGACCAACGAGATCCTGCAGATCGTCGTGTTCTCGATCTTCTTCGGGGTGGCCGCGGCGAGCCTCGGCGAGAGGGCGAAGACCATCGTCGCCTGGATCGAGGACCTGGTGCACATCATGCTGAAGATCACCGGCGCGGTGATGAAGTTCGCGCCGCTGGCGGTGTTCGCTGCCATGGCTTCGGTCATCACGACGCAGGGTCTGGGCATCCTCCTGACCTACGGCACCTTCATGGTCGAGTTCTATTTCGGCCTGGTCGTGCTCTGGGTGTTGCTCGGATTCGTCGGCTTGCTGCTCCTCGGCCCGAGCGTGCTCCGCCTTTTCGGCCTGATCAAGGAGCCGCTCGCGCTCGCGTTCAGCACCGCGTCGAGCGAAGCGGCCTACCCGAAGACGCTGGAGCAGCTCGGACGCTTCGGAGTGAACAGCAAGATTTCGAGCTTCGTGCTGCCGATGGGCTATTCGTTCAACCTCGACGGCTCGATGATGTACTGCACCTTCGCGGTGCTCTTCATTGCGCAGGCGTACGGCGTACAGCTCACGCTCGCGCAGCAGATCACGATGCTCCTCATCCTCATGGTGACCAGCAAGGGCATGGCGGGCGTGCCGCGCGCCTCGCTCGTGGTGATCGCGGCGACGCTCGCGAGCTTCGACATCCCCGAAGCAGGGCTGCTGCTCATCATGGGCATCGACCAGTTCCTCGATATGGGCCGCTCGGCGACCAACGTCATCGGCAACAGCCTCGCCACTGCCGTGGTCGCGAAGTGGGAAGGAGAGCTCAAGCCGCCGCCTGAGGAGGTGCAAGGCGCCGGACTTCAGCCTGCCGCGGCCTGAGCGGAGCAAGGTCATGCTGAGACCTTGGCTCGCGCTCGGCGCGGCGCTGTTGGCGCTCGGCGCGCTGGCGGCGTCGGCGCAAGAGCAGGAAACGCCGGCCGAGCCGCTCACCGGTGCGCTGAAGAAGATCAAGGCGAGTGGCGTCGTCACGCTCGGCTACCGCGAGAACTCGTTCCCGTTCTCGTACCTTGGCGCGGGCAAGACACCCATCGGCTACTCGCTCGAGCTGTGCCAGGAAATCGTCGAGGAGATCTCCGACGAGCTGAATGACCAGGAGCTGCAGGTCAACTACCGGCCAGTCACGCCGGAGACGCGCATGCAGGCAGTCGCTGCCGGCGAGATCGACCTCGAGTGCGGCTCGACCACCAACAACACGGGGCGACAGAAAACCGTCGCCTTCTCGCCGATCTTTTTCGTCAGCGGCACGAAGCTCCTGGTGCGGCGCGCCGAGCGCATCCGCTCGCATCGGGATCTGCGCGGGAAGACCGTGGTCGTGACCGCCGGCACGACCAATGAGCAGGCGTTGAGGACGCTGATCCAGAAGCAGAAGCTCGACATCAGGCTCTTGTCCGCGAAGGACCACGACGAGTCGTTCAGGCTGTTCACCTCGGGGGCGGCCGCGGCGTTCGCCACCGACGACGTGCTGCTCTACGGCTGGATCGCGCGCGCACACAAGGAGCGCGAGTACCAGGTCGTCGGCGAGTACCTTTCGTACGACCCCTACGGCATCATGTTTCGCAAGGACGACCCGCAGTTCGCCGCGGTGGTCGAGCGCACCTTTCGTCGCCTGGCCGAGAGCCGCGAGCTGGAGTGGATCTACAAGCGCTGGTTCCAGCGCCGCACGCCGACCGGCGAAAACCTGGCGCTGCCGATGAGCGCCCAGCTGCGCGAAATCTTCCAGACGCTCGGGCTGCCTGAAGAATAGAACCGCGTTCCTAAAGGATCACGCTGGCAGCGCCTAAGCGAACAGAGCGCCTGATAAAATCCGCCCCTGTTCGACCGCGGAGAGATGGCAGAGTGGTCGATTGCGGCAGACTCGAAATCTGTTGTACCCGTCCGGGTACCGGGGGTTCGAATCCCTCTCTCTCCGCCACACCCTGTCCAACGACGTCCAAGGTCGTCCAGCGCAATCCAGACCGAACTCCGACCGTTGCCTGACCACGCCACCGAAGGCGGAGCCTACGCTTCGTGGCATGAAAGCCACATCCAATGCACGACGTCCGGGGAAGAGCATCCTCGATCCGACGTTCCCCTACCGGCCGAGTCACGCCACAGACCTGCGCGAGACGTTCGAGCGCGTGCGCCGCGAACTCGGGCAGGCGCGCGACATCAACGTTGTTCGGCTGCCCGTCAGGGACGCGCGATGAAATCCGCCGCGCGCGCCATGGCGGCGCTCGTCTTCATTGGCTGGTTGCTTGCCGCCGGCGCCGCGAACCGCGATGGGATCCGCATTCTGGTGGCGAAGCCGGGCGCGGGCGAGCAAGCGCTCGGCCGCATCGTCCTGGTGGTTGCTCCGCTCGGCGCTGACCAGTACATCGGCTTCGCGATCAATCGGCCAAGCGGCACCCCGGTGGGCGAGCTATTCCCCGAGAACGCGCTTTCGCACAAGGTCGCGGACCCGGTCTATGTCGGCGGCCTGGTTGAGCCGGACTCCCTCTTCGCGTCCGTGCAGCGCCAGGCAAGCCCCGGCGGCAAGTCCTTCGAGTTCCTGCCGGGCTATACGTCACTTAGGAGTTGGCGATCGTCGACCGCATCGTCGAGTCCGAGCCGCAGCAGCATGCGCGCTTTATCGCCGGCGTCGTCACGTGGCAGCCGGGCGTGCTCGAGAACGAAATCGACAAGGGCGCCTGGCTCGTGCTCGAGCCGGACATCGAACTCCTCATGGGCGAGCCGGACGGCTTGTGGGAGCGGCTCATGCGCCGCTGGCAGCAGCAACGAATGAACTCCATCTGATCGACGCATGGCCGATTCAGGTCCTTTCTCGACGAGCGCGGCGGGCGAGCTAACCGACGGAAACGGGCGCGTCGCGGGCGAGATCACGATTCGTGCCGTACGGCCCGACGATAGGGAACGCATCGTCAGAGCGTTTCACGCGCTGGATCGCAGATCCGTCTACCTGCGCTTCTTCTCTTACAGGAAGGAACTGAGCGCGGAGGAGCTGCGGCAGGTCACCGAATGCGACGGCGTGAGCCGTGGCGTGTTGGTGGCCACCATGGGCAGCGGCAATGAAGAAACCATCATCGCGCTTGCGGACTACGCGCGTACGGGGACGGCCACCGCCCACATCGCTTTCGCGGTAGAAGAAGACTTCCAGGGCCGCGGCATCGGCAGCCGCCTACTGCAGGACCTGGCCAAGATGGCCCGCCGTAACGGGATCCTCCAGTTCGAGGCCGACGTGCTCGCCGAAAATACGCGCATGCTCAACGTTTTTCGCCACAGTGGATTACGCATGCGCACAAGTCAAAGCGAAGGCGTCGTCCACGCCACGCTCTTTCTCACAAACGCGGCTTAGTCAAACTGAATCCCGATGTTGCGCCTTGCTTTGCTCGCGCGCGTAGCTGGGCGATTTGCGGATGCCCGCCGGCCCGAGTTCAGCGCTCGAGGATCTCCACGACCTCTTCTTTGCGGATCGACGCGTCCTTGCCGTCTTTGGTGCGGTAGCTGTACATGCCGGTCTGCGCGTCAAGGTAAGGCCGGTTGCTCGTCTCGATCATCCCTCCCGTCTTGGTGCTCATGATGTAAGGCGTGCTGCAGGCGGCGAGCGCCGCGCAGGCGAGCAGTGCAAGCAGAATGGCTCTCATGGAATTTTCCCGAAGTAAGAAGATAGGGTTCGGCGACAAAGCTCAAGCCATGTTGTGCAGGCCGGCGTCGATGTAGACCACGTCGCCGGTCATGGCGGAGGAAGCTGGCATGGCGAGGAAGGCGACGACCCGGCCGATCTCGGCGATCTCGACCAGGCGCTGGCCCGGCGAGCGCTTCATGGCCATCTCGATCAGCTCGTCGAAGTGCGCGATGCCGCTTGAGGCGCGAGTGCGCAGCGGCCCGGGCGACACGGCGAAGACGCGGATGTTGCGCGGCCCGAGCTCCTTCGCGAGATAGCGCACCGAAGCCTCGAGCGCCGCCTTCACCGGGCCCATCACGTTGTAGTTGCTCACCACCTTGTCGGCACCGTAGTAACTCATGGTGATGAGCGTGCCGCCCTCGGTCATCAGCGGCTCGGCGAGGCGCGCCATTTCGAGGAACGAATGGCAGGAGACCTGCATCGCCTGCAGGAAGCCGGCCTGCGAGCAATCGACCACGCGGCCGTGCAGGTCTTCGCGCGGCGCGAAGGCGATCGAGTGGATGGCGAAATCGAGGCGCCCCCACTCGGCCCGGATGCGGTCGAACACCGCCTGCAGCTGCCCGGGCTTGGTAACGTCGAGCGGCAGGAGCAGCGATGCGTCGATCTTCTCGGCGAGCGGTGCGACGTACTGCTTCGCCTTGTCGTTCAGGTAAGTGAGTGCGATGTCGGCGCCGAACGCGCGCAGCTTCACCGCGCAGCCGTAGGCGATGCTGTCGGCGTTGGCGACGCCGATCACGAGGCCGCGCTTGCCTTTGAGCATCTCGCCGACGCGCGAGTTCGGATCCCAGACTGTGGGCAGCGGATCGACCGCCTTGTGCGGCGCGGTCAGGATCGGGGTATCGGACATGACGGAATCTCCAGAAGTGATGCTCTCATTGACGATGCGCGTGCGGCTTGTCTGCAGCCGTGCCAACGTAGTCACGTCGCTGCGGTGCGGTGTTGATAGGCATTAAGCCGTCGTGAAGCGAAGAATCGCGCGCGAGATCGCGAATTCGCTGGCTCCATAACTCCCGCGCGAGCGTGAGCGCAACGGGACCGATCACCAAGCCGACGGGCCCCAGCACCTCGAACCCCCCGAGGCAGCCCATGAGGACCCAGGCGAAAGGCAAATGCGTCCCTTCGCGCGCGACGACCGGCCGCACGACTTTGTCGCCGACGAAGAGCACGGCACAGCCCAAGCCGAGTGCCAGTAGCGCCGGCGTCGCGGCCCCTGTCACGACGAGGTGCAGCGTCACGGCTAAAACCGCCGTATAGCCGAGAAACGGCACCAGCGCGAGCGCGCCGGTGATCGCGCCCCATACCGCAGCGTGCGGCACGCCGGCGATCACGTAGGCGACCGAGCTTGCGATTCCATCGAAGAGCCCAAGCACCAGGAGGCTATTGACCGAAGCGCGCACGGCGCGGGTACCGGCATCGAGATAGCTCTCTGCCCGCTCGCCGATGCCGCGACGCAGCGCCTGCCTGAACTCGCGGGCGACCGATGCTCCGTCCCGATACAGGAGAAAGAGCAGCAGGATGGTGAACAGGACGATGAGCGTGTGCCGGAACGTGAACCGCCCGAACGACTGTGCCCACGTCAGGAGCGCGGCAGGGTCGGCACGCTCCGCCCAGGCCGAGAAAACGCCGGGGTGCGAAAGTCTGCTCTCCCAGCGCGCGGCGAGCCAGGCGCCGCCGAACGGCACGTCGTCCAGCCACGGCGGCACCGGCAGGCCCTTCTCGTCGGCGAGCGCGACATCGCGCAGGAGGACGTGCGATTCCGACAGCAGCGCGAGGAACGCAAATATCAGGGGTCCAAGCACGAACACGGTCACCCCGCACGTGAACATCAGCGAAGCCATGCCCCGGGTCACACGCCGCGGCAGCCGCGCCGCGAAGCGCTCGTAGAGCGGCCAGCTCGCGATCGCGATCACGCTTGCGGCGAGGAGCGGCTCGAGGAACCCGTGCAGGATCCAGGCGGCGAGCGCCAGGACCAGCGCGCCATAGAACCAGCCCGCGCTCAGCTTGAACTTCATGATTCGAAATCCTAGGTGGCGGGCCCCGGCGAGTCGTCAGGGAACGGTCGGGATTGCGTCAGGGAATCCCGACCGAACGGCGACCCTTCGCTGACGACTCGAGAAGCGCCGATCGCTACGCTGGTCGCACCGTGAAGTTGCCCTTTCTGCTCACCGTCGCGCTCGCCGGCCTTGCCGGCGCTGCGGTCGCGGACGACGCGGCATCGGGACGTGAGGTCTACGAGCTGCGCTGCCGCACCTGCCATGGCGGCACTGCGCCGGCCGATTCGCCGATCGGTCCAAGCCTCGTCGGCATCATCGGCACCCGGGCGGGAACACAGGCTTCCGGAATCCATTCCCGCGCCTTGATCGACTCCGGCGTCGTGTGGGACCGCGCGTCGCTGCGACGTTTCCTCTCGGACCCGCGGCGCGAGCTTCCCGGCACGCTGATGCCCGTCGGCGTGGCCGACGCGGCGCAACTCGAGAGCCTCCTCGACTACCTCGAGTCGGGTCACTGACATGAGGTCGATCGTCCTCGGGTTGGCGCTTCTCGTGCTTGCGCCGCTGGCGCAAGGGCAGGAGAAAGGCCTGTGGGAGAAGAAGCTGGAGGACGATGCGTCGCGCGAGAGCCTGACCTTCAGCGCGCGAGAGCCGAATTACATCCTCTTCACTTACATGAGCTCGCCCAACAAGGCGCCTTACCGGGACCTTATCGCGCAGAGCTCGAAGAACGAGCTCGACAAGGCGGAGATCAAGTTCCAGCTCGCCCTGCAGACGAAGGCAGCGGACAACCTGTTTGGCGGCAACGGCGACCTGTGGTTCGCGTACACCCAGGTCTCCTATTGGCAGACCTTCAATAACGAGACAGGGGCATTCCGGGAATCGAACTACGAGCCTGAGGTGTACCTCTCGTTCCTTACGGACTACAAGCTCTTGGGGTTGAAGCTGCGTACCGTAGACGCCGGCTTGGTGCACCAGTCAAACGGCCGCGCCGGCTTGCCGAGCGCGCGGAGCTGGAACCGGGCCTTCGCCAACTTCATGTTCGTGCGCGGCGACTTCGCGCTTGGTTTCAAGCCCTGGGTCCGGTTCAGCGAGGACGCGGCGACCGACGACAACCCGGACATCGAGAACTACCTGGGGCACTACGAGCTGCGCCTGTTGTACGCCTGGAAACGGCAGATCTTCAGCGCCATGCTGCGCAACATCACGAGCAGCGAGCACCGGATCAACTCCGAGCTGAACTGGTCCTTCCCGATCGCGCGGCGCCTGCGCGGTCTCGTGCAGTACTACCACGGCTATGGTGAAAGCCTGGTCGACTACAACTACAACATGAACCGCATCGGCATCGGTGTGCTGTTGACCGACTGGCTGTGACATGGGTGCCTTGTTCACGACCGATGGGCGCGAACTGGTGGTGGCAATTCCGGAACGTGGCGTAGATCCCGCGTGGCTCGCGCGGCCGCTCGCCGAGCTTGGGCTGCACAGCGTACGGCCCTTAAGGACCGTGCGCGTCCAGTCGCCGGCGGGCTGGCGCTGGGGCACTCCGGATGCCGCGTTCTTCGCGCGCCTCTTGCGAGAGCTGGAAACGCCCGGCCAGAAGATCATGCTCGAAGGGCTGCCGCAGCAGCTCGCGCAGCTGCTCGCCCTCGCGCGCGGCGCGGCGCCGGCGCTCGCCGCGGAGAGCGCTCCGCGGGCGGATGTTGCCGAACGCATCGGTCTGCAAACGCTGCGCGTGGCAGACGACCTGCGCGCGTTCCTCGCGCTCCTCGGCGAGGTCGTGATGCTCCTGCCGCGCTTCTTTACCGGACGGGCGAAGATGCGCCGCGCCGAGCTGGTGGAGGTGCTTGCCGAGTCGAGCAGCCGCGCGCTCGCTATCGTTGCCGTGGTCAACGTGCTGATGGGCGCGATCCTCGCCTTCGTCGGCGCGGTACAGCTGAAAGCATTCGGCGCCGGCATTTATGTCGCCAACCTAGTCGGCATCGCCTCGGTGCGCGAATTGACGCCGATCCTCGTCGCCATCGTGCTCGCCGGGCGGACCGGCGCGAGCTTCGCCGCGCGCATCGCCACCATGCAGGGTAACGAGGAGGTCGACGCGCTCACGACCCTCGGCGTGTCGCCGGCCGAGTTCCTCGTGCTGCCGCGCGTAGTGGCGCTTGGCCTCCTCATGCCGCTCCTCTACATCTATGGCGTCGCCTGCGCGCTCGCCGGCGGCATGCTCGTGGCGATGCCGATCCTCGACCTATCGATGACCGCCTACGCGGCCCAGACGCAGCACGCCATCGGCGGGGCGCATTTCGTAATCGGCGCGCTGAAAGCCTTGCTCTTCGGCGGCCTGGTCGCCCTGATCGGCTGCCATCACGGCCTGCGCGCGGCGCGTAGCGCCGCCGGCGTCGGCGCCGCCACCACCGCCGCCGTGGTGAACTCGATCATCGGCGTAATCGCGCTCGACGCGGTGTTCGCGGTGTGCGCCAACGCGCTCAAGGTATGAGCATGATTTCGCTCGAGGACGTCGAAATCGGCTACGACGCGCGCCCGGTGCAAAGCGGCATCCGCGCCGACATCCGGCGAGGCGAGATCTTCGCCGTGGTCGGCGACAGCGGCTCGGGCAAGAGCACGCTGCTTCGCACGATGATCGGGCTCATGCCGGCGCAAGGCGGCCGCATCGTGTTCCACGGCCCGTCGTCCTTCGGCGTGCTCTTCCAGAACGGCGCGCTCTGGACCTCGATGACGGTGCTCGAGAACGTGATGCTGCCGATGGACCTGCAGGGCGAGCTGCCGCGGGTGGCGCGGCCGGCACTCGCGCGCTTCAAGCTTGCGCTGGTCGGCCTCGCAGACGCCGAAGAGCGCTATCCGGCGAGCCTGAGCGGCGGCATGCGAAAGCGCGCGGCGCTAGCGCGCGCACTCGCGCTCGACCCGAGCGTGCTTTTTCTCGACGAGCCCTCGGCCGGGCTCGATCCCCTCGCCTCGCGCCGGCTCGACGAGCTGGTGCTCAGCCTGCGCGACGGCCTCGGCATCACGGTGGTGCTGGTGACGCACGAGCTCGACAGCCTCTACCGCATCGCCGATCGCATGATGTTCCTGGACGGCGAGGTGCACCGCCCGGTGGCGCTCGGCGCGCCGGCCGAGCTCGCGCGCTCAGCATCGAGCGCCAAGGTGCGCGATTTCCTCTCGCGGGCGGCGCCATGACAAAGCCGAGCGCGACCCTCATCGGCGCCTTCGTGCTCGGCGCGCTTGCGCTGGTGGCGGCCGGAGTGCTCTTCTTCGGCGGAGCGGCGCTGCGCAACAAGCACCTTTACATCGTCAGCTTCTTCGACGGTTCGGTCGCCGGGTTGCGCGTAGGCGCGCCGGTGACTTTCCGCGGCGTGCCAGTCGGCGAAGTGAAGTCGATCGGCGTGCGCGTCAACCCGGGCACCGGCCGCTCCATCATCCAGGTGAACATGCAGCTCGTGCCTCAGACGTTGACGGTGTACGGAAAGGATCTGCCGAGCGACGGTGCGCTCGTCCCTTCGCTGGTGCAGGAGGGGCTTACCGCCCAGCTCGTCAAGCAGAGCTTCGTCACCGGCCTTCTCAGCGTGGAGCTCTCCTTCCGGCCGGGCGTCGAGGTACTGCGGTTCGGGGATGCGACGATCCCGGAAGTGCCGACGGTGCCGGGCAACCTCGAGAGCCTGACAAAGCAGCTCGAGACCGTAGATATCCTCGCGCTGCTCGATTCGGTGCAGCGCACCTTCACGTCGGTGGACGCGCTCATACGCAATCCGGGCCTCAAGGAGACGCTCGACCGGATGCCGGCCATTGCGGCCTCGCTTCAGCGCACGCTCGATACTGCGCAGCGCGAGGTCGGTGCGAGTTCCGTCTCCCTTCAGGAAACGCTCGCGGCGATGCGCACCCTCGTCACGAACTTGGATCGGGAAAGCGGCACCACGCTCGCGGCGCTGCGCCAGACGCTTGACAGGGCGGACGCCACGCTGGAGGAAGCGCAGGCGCTCCTCGATCCACGCAGCCACAGCGCCATGCAGGTGCAGCGCGCGATCGACGATCTCGCGATGACCTCGGCCCGGCTGCGCAACCTCGCGGAGCGCGTCGATCGCGATCCGGCCGTGCTCGTGCGCGGGAGATGAGCCGTGAGCGCTCGCCGTCTCGGCCTTTCCTTAGTTGCACTGGCGCTCGCCGCGTGCGCCTCGGCGCCGGTCGACCTGGTCGCCCTGCCGCCCGCGCCGGCCGCCGAGTCGCTCGACAGCGGCCGGGGCACGAGCGTTCTCCTGCGCGAGGTGAGCGTTCCGGGCTATCTGGACAGCTTTGCCGTCGTCGTCGGCCGCGAGGGCGGCAGCCTGGTCGTGTCCAAGAACAGCGAATGGGCCGAGCGCCCGTCGACGGGCGTCGCTCGCGTGCTGCGCGACGCGCTTTCGCAGCGCCTGGAAGCTTCGCGCGTGCTCATCGCTGGAGACGGGCGCATCGCGGATGCCGACCTCACCGTCGAGTTCCTGGCGCTCGATCCGCAGCACGGCGAGTTGCATCTCGACGCGCGCTGGTTCTACGCCTGCACCGCCGCCGGCGGTAGCCGCGGCGGCCGCACGCAACTCGATGTGCCGCTGCCGAGCGCCACGCCGCCGGCCGTCGCCTCCGCAACCACCACCGCGCTCGCGCGCTTCGCCGAAGAGCTCGTGGCCGAAATTCCGACCGAATGCCAACCCATCGTCCCCCATTTCAGCCGCCGCGGGCGCTAGCTTGCGAGTTAATCACCACGGTCCTGGTCGCCGAGGGTGCTACGCGTTTCGTTTCCGTCTCAACTTCAATGTAACCGAGGCGCAATCATGAGCTATGAATTGATCACGGTAGAGCAGAAGGGCCGCGTCGCTGTCGTCACGCTCAACCGGCCGAAGCAGCTGAACGCGCTGAGCCCCGACGTGATGAGGGAGCTCGGAGGGGCCCTTGCCGGCCTGGACGCCGATGCCGGCATCGGCGCGATCGTGCTCACTGGCAACGACAAGGCCTTCGCCGCCGGCGCCGACATCGCGGCGATGAAGGACTTCAGCTACATGCAGGCCTATCTCGGCGACTACATCGGCGACTGGGAATTTTTTCGCTGCGTGCGCAAGCCCGTGATCGCGGCGGTCGCCGGCTACGCGCTCGGCGGCGGCAACGAGCTCGCCATGCATTGCGACATCGTCATCGCGGCCGACAACGCGAAGTTTGGCCAGCCCGAGGTCACCCTCGGCATCATGCCGGGCTACGGCGGCACGCAGCGCCTGCCGCGCGCCGTGGGCAAGGCGAAGGCGATGGAACTCTGCCTGAGCGCACGCATGATGGAGGCGCAGGAAGCTGAGCGCGCCGGGCTCGTCTCGCGCGTCGTGCCGCTCGCGAAGCTGATGGAGGAGGCGCTCGCGCTCGCCGAGAAAATTGCCGGCTATTCGCTGCCGGTGGTGATGATGATCAAGGAATCGATCAACCGCGCCTACGAATCGGCGCTAGCCGAAGGGATCATGTTCGAGCGGCGCCTGTTCCACTCGCAGTTCTCGCTCGAGGACCAGAAGGAGGGCATGGCGGCGTTCATCGAGAAGCGCAAGCCCGCCTTCAGGCACCGGTAGGAAATCGGCGCGCCCTGCGAAGGTGCGGAATTCGGACCAAATGCCGACGTTTCGCTGACGACTTGGCGACCCGCCGGAACTAACCTGCAATGCATGAATACCCCACAAACGATCGGCGTGATCGGCGCCGGAACCATGGGCAGCGGCATCGCGCAGGTCTGCGCGCTCGCCGCTCTTTCAGTCGTGATGCTCGACGTGGACGAGAAGCGCGTCGCCAAAGGGCGCGACGCCATCGCGGGCGGCCTGGACCGCCTGGTCAAGAAGACCAAGCTCTCGGCCGCCGAGCGCGATGCGGCGCTCGGCCGCCTGCGCGGCGCGACCGACTACGGCGCGCTCGGCGACTGCGACCTGATCATCGAAGCAGCGACCGAGGACGAGCCGCTGAAGCTCAAGATCCTGCGCCAGGCGGACGAGCTCGCGAAGAAGGACGCGCTGCTCGCGACCAACACCTCGTCCATCTCGATCAGCAAGCTCGCCGCGGCGACGAAACGCCCGGCGCGCTTTGTCGGCCTGCATTTCTTCAACCCGGTGCCGCTCATGGCGCTGGTCGAGGTGGTGCGCGGCCGGCAGACCGATGATGCGACGGTGGAGGCGGCGAGCGCCTTTGCCAGGCGCCTCGGCAAGACGCCGGTAGTCGTGAAGGATTCCCCCGGGTTCGTCGTCAATCGGCTGCTGTGCCCGATGCTGAACGAGGCGGTGCTCGCCTACGGCGAAGGCATCGCCACCGCACAGGACATTGACGAGGCGATGAAGCTCGGCTGCAACCATCCAATCGGCCCGCTCGCGCTCGCCGACCTGATCGGTCTCGACGTCCTGCTCGCGGTGATGGAAGTGTTCCACCGCGAGTTCAAGGATCCGAAGTACCGGCCGGCGTCGCTGCTGAAGGAGATGGTGGCCGACGGCAGACTGGGCCGCAAGTCCGGCCGCGGCTTCCACACCTACAGCTAAGGATATCCGATGGACATCGGCGAGAAGCTCTCCCGTAGCGCGGAAATTTCCGAGCGAATCACGCGCGTGCTGCAGCACCGCCTGCAGATGGCGAACGAGCGGTTCCGCGAAAGGATCGACAAGGTAGCGCAGGCCATGCAGCCCGCCGCCGCTGCATGGTCGAGCTGGCCGCAGTACGCGATCGACTGCGCGCAGCGCGCGGTGATCTTCTGGGACACGCTGCGCCAGCGCGGCAACAACTACCTCGAGCACGTGCAGCAGGGCCAGCCGCCGGTGCTGCGCTTCAAGTACGAGCTGGTGCTCGACGGGCGCACGCTCGAGCGGCCGGTCAACTACGCGCTCGTGCGCATCATCCCGCCCGAGGGCGTGAGCGTGGATCCGCTCAAGCGGCCGTACATCATCATCGACCCGCGCGGCGGGCACGGCCCCGGCATCGGCGGCTTCAAGGACGATTCCCAGGTGGGCGTCGCGCTGCGCGCAGGGCACCCCGTTTACTTCGTCATCTTCTTCCGCGACCCGGAGCCAGGTCAGACGCTGCTCAACGTATGCGCGGCCGAGCGCGAGTTCGTGCACAAGGTGCGCGCGCTGCATCCCGAGAGCCCCAAGCCGGCGATCGTCGGCAATTGCCAGGGCGGCTGGGCGGCCATGATGCTCGCCGCCGCGGATCCGGAAGAGACCGGGCCGCTGGTGATCGTCGGCGCGCCTATGTCCTACTGGGGCGGCGCCTGGCGTGACGGCGAAGGCGACAACCCGATGCGCTACGCCGGCGGCATCCTCGGCGGCACGTGGCTCTCCTCGCTCTCCGCAGATCTCGGCAACGGAAGATTCGACGGCGCGCACCTCGTGCAGAACTTCGAGTACCTGAATCCCGCCAACACGTTCGTCGACAAGTACTACAAGGTATTCGCCAACGCCGACAGCGAGCCGCCGCGCTTTCTCGAGTTCGAGCGGTGGTGGGGCGGCTACTTCCTCATGAACCGCGAGGAGATCGAGTGGATCACCCGCAACCTCTTCGTCGGCAACAAGCTCTGGTCGGGCGAGGTGAGCTCCGGGCCGCGCGGCGGCGGCTTCGACCTGCGGCAGATCCGCTCGCCGATCATCATGTTCGCCTCGCTCGGCGACAACATCACGCCGCCGCAGCAAGCGTTCAACTGGGTCGCCGACGTGTACGGCTCGACGGAGGAAATCAAGGCACACGGCCAGGTGATCGTCGGCCTGATGCAGGAAGAGGTCGGGCACCTAGGCATCTTCGTTTCCGGCAAGGTGGCACAGAAGGAATACACGCAGATCGTCTCGGTGATGAAGTCGATCGAGCTCCTGGCGCCGGGGCTCTATGGCATGGAGATCCACGAGCGCAAGGTCGACGGCAAAGTGGACTATGAAGTCGAGTTCCACGAGTTCCGTCTGGAAGACGTCGTAGCGCGGCTGAACCGCCACCAGCGCCTCGACGAGAAGCCGTTCGAAGCGGTCGCTGCCGTCTCCGAATTCAACCAGCGTGCCTACGAACTTTTCCTGCAGCCCTTCGTTCAGGCAACTTCGGACGAGTTCATCGCCACCATGATGCGCCGCTTCCATCCGCTGCGCGCGCAGCGCTGGGCGTTCTCGGACTTCAACCCGTGGCTCGCGTGGCTGCCGGGCGCGGCCGAGCTCGTTAAGCAGAACCGCCAGCCGCTGCCGGCAGACCATGCGCTGCGCCGCGCCGAGGCAAGTTTCGCCGACCTCGCGAGCGCCATGCTCGACTATCACCGGGCCCTGCGCGACGCGCTTGTCGAAGCGCTGTTCTTCCATGTCTACGGCAACCTGTTCTCGCTCTACATCGCCGACCAACAGGCAGCGCAGGTGCCGGCAGCGCCGGCGACCGACCCGCGCGAGCTGCCGGTGGTGAAGGAAGCGCTCGCGTCGATCGACAAGGGTGGCTACCCGGAAGCGTTTGCGCGCGTCGGCTTTCTCGTCACACGGC
>DASSLQ010000016.1:0-4318 GCA_035689325.1 Burkholderiales bacterium
CATCTCATGCGTGACCACACACATGGTCATGCCTTCGCGCGCCAGCTGCTTCATCACTTCGAGCACTTCGCCGACCATTTCCGGATCGAGCGCGCTGGTGGGCTCGTCGAACAGCATCACGCGCGGCTCGAGCGCGATCGCGCGCGCGATGGCGACGCGCTGCTGCTGGCCGCCGGAGAGCTCGCCCGGCCGGTGGCCGGCGCGCTCGGCGAGGCCGACGCGCGCGAGCGCGGCGCGGCCGAGCTGGTCGGCTTCTGCGCGCGATTTGCCCGCTACCTTGCGCAGCGCCAGCGTCACGTTGCCGAGCGCGGTCATGTGCGGATAAAGGTTGAACGACTGGAACACCATGCCGATGCGCTGGCGCGCATGGTTGATGTCGGTGCGCGGATCGAGCAGGTTGACGCCGTCGACCACCACGCTGCCGGCGGAGGGCTCCTCGAGCCGATTGAGGCAGCGCAGCAGCGTCGACTTTCCCGAGCCCGAAGGTCCGATGACGAACACGAGCTCGCGCTCCGCCACCACGAGATCGACGCCCCTCAGGACATGCAGGGCGCCGAAATGCTTGTGGATGCCGCGCGCTTCGACGACCGGCTTAGGCAAGGCTAATAAGTCGCCCCCGCGAAAGCGGGGGCCCAGGTTCCTTCAATCATGGATTCCCGCTTTCGCGGGAACGACGGTTTTCAGCCGCACTTCAGCGGGTGCGGCGTAGGATCGTAGCCCGGCATGCCCGGCACGCCATAGCCCGGCGTGATCACGCGCTCGAGCGCATCGGGTCCCGGCACCTTGCCGAACCATTTCTCCGACAGCTTGGCGATGGTGCCGTCCTTCTTCATGCAGTCGAGCACGTCCTGCATCTGGTTGCGCAGCGCCACGCTGTCCTTGCGGAACGGCGCCGCCCAGTGCGCGCGCGTGTCGCTGAGCTCGAGGTCGGCCACGAACTGCGGATTCTTTTTCGCCGCGTAGACGATCGTCGTGTTGCCGCCGAGCGTCGCGTAGGCGCGGCCGGAGAGCACCGCCTGCGTGGCGTCCGGCTGCGTGTCGTAGGCCTGCACGGTAAACCCGTATTGCTCGCCCATCTTCTTGCTCAGCGTCTCGTAAGGCGTGCCTTTGTTCACCGAGACCACCTTGCCCTTGAGGTCGGACCAGTCCTTGAGCGGCTTGGAGCCTTTCTTGATGCCGAACTGGTACGCGGTCCAGAGATAGCCGGCGGTGAAGATCATGCTTTCGGCGCGCTCCTTGGTGACCGTGGTCGGCGCCGCGATGAAGTCGTAGCGGCCCGCGAGCAGGCCCGGGATCAGGGTGGAGAAGCTGACGCTGTCGAAGGTGATGTCGCGGTGCATGCGCCGCGCGACCTCGGTGAAGAGGTCGATCTGAAAGCCCTCGGTGCCGCCGCCGAGCTTCGGCATGGCGTGCGGCGCGAAGGTGCCGTCGACGCCGGTGCGCAGCGGCGGCAGCTTGGATTGGGCGAGCGCGGAGCCGGCGAAGCACAGCGCGGTGGCAAGGAGTACGGCAAAGCGACGACACAGCATCAGGGACCCCCTCCGGTCTGGAAATTTTGCGGACCATTGTACGGCAGTATGATTTGTACCTTCCCATGGCCGAGCGCATCCTCGTCATCAATCCGAACTCGACCGAAGCGGTGACGCGCGGCATCGACCAGGCGGTCGAGCCGCTGCGCATGCCCGGCGGCCCGACCATCGAATGCGTGACGCTCAAGGAAGGGCCGCCCGGCATCGAGACGCAGCAGCATGTGGATGGTGTCGTCGCGCCAATGCTTGACCTCTTGCGGCAGAAGGAAAGCCAGTACGCGGCCTTCGTCATCGCCTGCTACAGCGATCCCGGCCTGCATTCGCTGCGCGAGGCGACCCGCAAGCCGGTGCTCGGCATCGCCGAATGCGGCATCCTTACTGCGCTGACGCTCGGTCAGAAGTTCGGCGTGATCGCGATCCTCAGGCAATCCATCGCCAGGCACCTGCGCTACGTCGGCGCGCTCGGCGTGAGCGAGCGGCTCGCCGCAGAGCTGCCGGTCGACATTCCGGTCGTCGAATTGTCGAACGAGGAAAAAACATTCCGGCGCATGGTCGAGGTGGGCACGGCGCTGCGACAGCAGCATGCCGCGGACGTCGTAGTGATGGGCTGCGCCGGCATGGCGCGCTACCGCAAGCCGCTGCAGGACCAAATCGGCATCCCGGTGGTCGAACCGACGCAGGCCGCGGTGGCGATGGCGATCGGCCGGGTGCGCCTCGACTGGAGCTAGGGCGGGGTGTCGCTTTTTGGCGATATTGGCGGTTCACCACCACGGGGGTAAGCTGCCCGGGAGGAGGAAGCGTGAACGCTCCGCTGTTTCGCCAGCTTAGCCGGGAGGAGTTCAACAAGCTCAGCCTTGAAGAGCGAATGGCGTACATGCAGGCGCTCATGCATGAGCTCGCCGCCAAGCTGGAAGAAACGCGTCATCAGGTCGAGGAAACCAAGAAGCTGGTCCGCGAAAGCAGCGCGCCAGTCTAATCATTCATGGGTTCCCGCTTTCGCGGGAACGACGGTTCAGGGCAGCTTTCCCGGCAGATCGAAGCGCTGGCGCGTCGTGCAATAGCGGTTGCCGTACAGGCGGCCGATGGGACGGTAGCGATCCTCCGAGATGCGCTTGGTCGCCGGGTCGATGATGCCGTCGCGAGCGTGCACCAGCAGGATTTCCCCGACCACCATCTCGCGCTCGGGACCGAACTCGATGCGCCGCTCGAGCCGGCACTCGAGTGCGGCGGGCGCCTCGGCGATGCGGGGATGCTTCACCAACTTGGCGGGCAGCGGCGTGAGGCCGGAGCGCGCGAACTCGCTTTCGCTCTCGGGGATTTCGGCGGCCGACGCGTGCATCGCGTGGGCGGTTGCCTCGTCGGCGAGGTTGACCACGAACTCGCCGGTGCGCCGGATATTCTTCAGGGTGTGCTTCATGGCGCCGTCGGAACGCGGGTTGAAGCTGAGGATGCAGAGCGGCGGCGCTTCCGAGATCACGTTGAAGAAGGAGAACGGCGCGCAATTGGCGACGCCGCCCTCGCTCCAGGTCGAGACCCAGGCGATGGGCCGCGGGATCACCAGGCCGATGAGCAGCTTGTAGCGCTCGTGAGGCGACAGCCCGGCGAGCTCGAGGTCCAAGCTAGTCGTTCGCCGGCGTGACTTCGGCGCCGACGCGCTCGACGATCAGGCGGTAATGCTCGGGCCGGCGGTGCGCGGCGAAGTTGAACATGGTCTTCTTCAGGTTCGCCGCGAGGTCGATGTCGCAGTCGAAGGCGATCACTTCGTCCTCTTCCGACTGGCTCTTGACGGCGATCTCGCCGGTCGGCGCGACGATCAGCGAGTGGCCGAACATGCGCAAGCCGTCCTCGAAGCCCGCCTTGGCGGTCTCGACGAGCCAGGTGGCGTTCTGGAACGCCATCGACTGCGCCATGATCAGGTGGTGGTGCACGCGCAGCGCCGGCGGCTCGGGATAGTGCAGGTTCTCGCTCGGCGTGTTGAAGCCGAGCGCGACGATCTCTGCGCCCTGCAGCGCGAGCACGCGGAACGCCTCGGGCCAGCGCCGGTCGTTGCAGATCAGCATGCCGGTGATCGTGCCGAGGTAGCGCCAGACCCGGAAGCCGAGGTCGCCGACTTCGAAGTATTTCTTCTCCAGGTGCTGGAACGCGGCCTGCGGCTTGTGCTCGGCGTGGCCCGGCAGGTGGATCTTGCGGTACTTGCCGACGATCGTGCCGTCGGGCCCGACGAGGATCGCGGTGTTGAAGCGCCTGCCCTCGGGCGTGAGCTCGGCATAGCCGATATAGAAGCCGATGCCGAGCTTCTTCGCCTCGTCGAAGAGCGGCTGCGTTTGCGCTGACGGCATGCTCTTCTCGAAATAGCGGGCGTCGACCTCGGCCTGGTTCTCCATCCACCAGCGGGGGAAGAAGGTCGTCAGGGCGAGCTCGGGAAACACGACGAACTTCGCGCCCATGCCGTGCGCGTCGCGCAGAAGTTTCCTCAACCTTGAGACTGCGGCGGCACGGGAGTCCGCCTTATGCAGCGGCCCGAGCTGGGCCGCGGCGATCTTGAGGTGTCTGGCCATGGCGCTATCCGATGAGTTTTCGCAGTTGGCGAGCGGGCCCGTCGATCGTAGCAGCCATGGCCACCGGCCCGGGCACGCCGCGGGCGATGAACTGCCCCGAGCCGCGCGCGGCGTTGAGCTTGCCCTCCTCGACGACAATGCGGCCG
Organism: Burkholderiales bacterium; assembly: GCA_035689325.1. Lineage (GTDB taxonomy): Bacteria > Pseudomonadota > Gammaproteobacteria > Burkholderiales > SG8-39 > SCGC-AG-212-J23. Next base: position 4,234 of record DASSLQ010000016.1, read on the forward strand.
CGGCTCAGCACGAGCTGCGGCCAGCCGGTGTAGACGCGGCCCTCGTAGGGCGTGTAGCCGACGGCATCGTGCAGCAGCGAGTAGT